>CAOKPI010000001.1 GCA_948470605.1 uncultured Clostridium sp.
TTCGTTTTTAGCAACTATTCCTTTTAAAAAAATTGGTATCTCTTTTTTTGCATTTCTATTTTTCGGTACAACATTTTTTATACTTTTGATTTTTTACTATTTTATTATCTTTTTATTTTAATTAATAAATCTATCTATTTTTTATTTCTATTTTATTTGATTTATTTTATTAATTTATTATTTTTTGTTTTTATTTTTAATTTTATTTGTTTTATTTTATTTGTTCTTTTATTTATTATTTTTTAATTCATTTTAAAATTTTAATTTCACTTATCCTATTTTATACTTTTTACTTTTTATTTTTAAATTTCACTCTTTTTTATTTCTAATTTCACATTTCATTTTTATCTTTTATATATATTATTTTTTTAATTCTATCCTACTAATTAGATTTTTTAATTATTATTTTATGTTTAGATTTTTATTTCTTATTTGTTTTTTATTTTTGTTTATTTCTAGATATCTTTATCTACAAATTCCGAGCTTTTACTACCCCTTTTTTACACTATTTTTTCGTTATATGTAAACCCTTTTCGAAGGCTTTTTTATCTTTTTCTTTTTTCTTCCTTTTATTTGTTGCCTAGCAAGTTTTCTATTTTCATTTTTCGTTTTTAGCAACTATTCCTTTTAAAAAAATTGGTATCTCTTTTTTTGCATTTTATTTTTTTTACTGAATGATTTCTTATTGTTTTTATTTTTATTATTTTAATTTATAAATTTATTTATTTTTTATTTTTCTATCAAATTCACAAACCATTTTTATTTGCTTACATATTATATATAAAAACATTTTATAAGAATAGGTGAATCCATATGAATTATTTCCCAGAAAAAAATAATAGAGGAGATGAACCATCTCCTCGCAAAAAATCTTTTGATTTTAATTCCTATAAAAAAAATACAATAAATTCTATCCATGATGTAGAACATTTTTTAAATAATTTCCATCATTATTTTAAATACTTCAAATTATACAAAATTATGAAAAAATAATATAATTACTCTTTTCTTTTATATATTTCATTAAATTCGCTATTCTCGTTTCCATCAATTAAGATTTTAACTTGATTAATCTCTCTTAATTCTGTTAATGTATTTACAATACTATTTATCATATTTGTTTTTTCTTTATCTTCTTCTTTCGAATAATTCAAAAATTCTACTGAAAAGTCTAATACTACACAATCTCCTTCTAAATAACACTTATTTAACTTTGTATTTTCTGGAATTACTTTTTTATTTTTATCATTTTTAGGTCCTTCTATTAATAAATTAACTAACTTTTCATAAGAATCATTCATTATTTCTTTTATATCAATTAATCTAGCTTCTGGATTTAATTCATTCTTCTCTTTTGATGGAAAATACAAGCTAACAATTGTCTGTCTAACTTGTTCTTCTGCTATTTCCTCCTGTGGAATATATTCCTCTACCACTGTTTCTTGCTCCTTATTTTTAACATATTGTATTCCTAAATATCCTCCTATTAATATCATTACTAATATAACGAAAAAAATCATTCCAATTCTCTTGTTTTTCATAGGCTTCCTCCTTGTTCTCTTTCTTTATAACTATACTATTATTTGTTTGTCCATTTTAGAACCTTTTTATAAAGAAGCTATTTTTATTGATTAAAAATACTCATGATTTTCTCCTGCGTACCTAAAGGTATTACTTATCTGTAAGTTCGCTTAATTCTCTCACAGCAAAAGGCATCTCAAAATCATGACCAGTATTTTCCATTTGACAAAAGGCTGTTTTCCGTATACAATTAGAGTGATTACATCAATGGGTACTTTGTACTTGTCCCAAAGTGCCCATCGCACACAGAAAGGAAGTTTTGTCATGGAAGATGTTTTACATGTTGGATTAGACGTTGGTTCAACTACTGTTAAGATTATTGTGATGGATAAAAATAAAAATACAATATATAAAGATTATAAAAGGCATTTCTCAGATACTAAAAATACGGTTTGTAAGGTTCTTGAGGATTTGCTTGCTAAATATCCTTTAAATGCTTTTACATTAGCTCTTACAGGTTCTGGTGCTATGTCAGCTGCTAAGTTTTTAGGTGTTAATTTCATTCAAGAGGTGGTTTCTTGTAAACGTGCTGTTGAGAAATATATTGCTAAAACCGATGTGGTGATTGAGCTTGGTGGAGAAGATGCTAAGATTATTTATTTTGACCAATCAATTGAGCAACGTATGAATGGTACTTGTGCTGGTGGAACAGGAGCTTTTTTAGACCAAATGGCTTCTCTTTTACATACGGATACAGCTGGTTTAAACGAATTGGCTAAAGGATATTCTACCATTTACCCAATTGCTTCACGTTGTGGTGTTTTTGCAAAAACCGATATTCAACCTTTAATTAATGAGGGCGCTGCAAAAGAAGACATTGCTGCTTCTATCTTTCAAGCAGTAGTCAATCAAACGATTAGCGGACTTGCTTGTGGTAGACCTATTCGAGGTAATGTAGCTTTTTTAGGAGGACCTCTTAATTATTTATCAGAACTACGTACTCGATTTATCGAAACTCTGGGTCTAAAAGAAGATGAGATTATTGTTCCAGAAGAAGCACATCTTTTAGTATCAAAAGGAGCTGCTTTAGATTCCATTCATTCTGATACTATAACAACTACCGAATTGCAACAGAAAATAGAAAACTTAAAAAACTCGCAAGATAATACAACACATCCTTTGGACCCTTTATTTAAAGATAAAGAAGATTATGAAATATTTAAAAGTAGACATAATTCTACAACTGTTGAGAGAAATTCTTTAGAAACCTACAAAGGAAATTGCTATCTTGGTATTGATGCTGGTTCTACTACCACAAAATTAGTCTTAATTGATAACGAAGGTAAATTATTATATTCTCTTTATGGTAGTAATGAAGGAAACCCTCTAAAGAGCGTTATCAGCATGTTAAAGCAACTATACGTTAATTTGCCCAAAGAAGCTGTTTTAAAATATAGTGGTGTTACTGGTTATGGAGAAAAACTAATTCAAACCGCTTTGAATGTTGACATAAATGAGATTGAAACCATTGCTCATTATACCGCTGCCAAAACCTTTGAACCGAATGTTACCAGTATCGTTGATATTGGTGGACAAGATATGAAATACATACGAATGAAAGACGGTTCGATTGATAATATTCTATTAAATGAAGCTTGTTCTTCTGGATGTGGGTCTTTCATTGAAACCTTTGCCAAAAGCCTAAATATCGAGATTGCTGAATTTGTAAAAGAGGCTATCCAGGCTAAAAGACCTGTTGTTTTAGGTTCTCGATGTACAGTATTTATGAATTCAAAAATCAAACAAGCTCAAAAAGAAGGCTATTCTGTTGGAGACATCTCTAGTGGATTATCGTATTCAGTCATTAAAAATGCCCTTCAAAAAGTAATGAAAGTTAGAGATGTGGAAACACTTGGGAAACATATTGTAGTACAAGGTGGAACTTTTTACAACGATGCTGTTCTTCGTGCTTTTGAATTAATTGTAGGAAAAAATGTTGTTAGACCTGACATTGCTGGCTTAATGGGAGCTTATGGTATGGCTCTTATTGCAAAGGAACAATACGAAACCAATTTAGATATGGAATATGAGTCTACGTTATTAAAAGCAAATGAATTAGATGATTTAAAAGTAGACATAACGCATGCTCGTTGTAACAATTGTGAAAATCATTGTAAGCTAACCATCAATAAATTCAGCAATGGTCAAATTCATGTATCTGGTAACCGTTGTGAAAAAGGTGCTGGCATTGTTACCAAATCAAAGAAATTGCCAAACTTAGTTCAATATAAACAAGAAAGACTTTTTGATTACAAACCTCTAGAAGAGCAATTTGCAGTAAGAGGAACTATTGGTATTCCTAGAGTTTTGAACATGTACGAGGATTATCCCTTCTGGTTCACCTTTTTAACTAGTTTAGGTTTTCGAGTTGTTCTTTCTGAGAAAAGTAGACGTAAAACCTATGAAAAGGGAATGGAATCTATGCCATCTGAATCGGTTTGCTATCCAGCAAAACTTTCTCATGGTCATATTGAAAGCCTATTAGAACAAGGCATTAACACTATCTTCTATCCTTGCATTCCTTATTCAAGAAAGGAATATGAGAAAGCCGACAATCACTACAACTGCCCTATTGTCATATCTTACTCAGAAGTGCTTAAAAATAATGTCGAAAATTTAAAAAAAGGTGACATAAAATTTTTAAATCCCTTTTTACCATTTGACCAAAAGAATCTGGTTAAAAAAATGATGGAATTAGAAGAATTTAAAGAATATCATTTTACAAAGGCAGAACTAATAGAAGCTGCTAAAAAAGCAGAAGCAGAATATCAAAAATGTAAAAAGGATATTCGAGACAAAGGAGCTGAAACCGTAAGATATTTAGAAGAAAATCATTTAAAAGGAATCGTGTTAGCTGGTAGACCTTATCATGTAGACCCTGAAATCAATCACGGTATTGACACTTTAATCACTTCTTTAGGACTTAGTGTTTTAACAGAAGACAGTATTTCTGATAAAACAGAAGCCAAAAGACCAATTCGAGTGGTTGACCAATGGGTATATCATGCAAGACTATATGCCGCAGCTGATTTTGTCGGAAAACATGATTGTCTAGAATTGGTTCAATTAAATTCTTTTGGTTGTGGTGTAGATGCTGTCACAACAGACCAAGTAGAAGAAATTTTAACAAGTTATAACAAAATGTATACTTTAATCAAAATAGATGAAGTCAATAATTTAGGAGCTGTTAGAATTCGTATTCGTTCTCTTTTAGCTAGTATGAAAAAACGTGAACAAGAAAAAGTACAAGAAAAGGCAGATGGAGATTATGGCTTGAAAAAAAGAATCTTCACAAAGGAAATGCGTAAGGATTACACGATTTTGATGCCACAAATGGCACCGATTCACTTTGAATTACTAGAAGCTGCTGTTCGTTCTTCTGGTTATCATCTTGAATTATTAAGGGAATGCACACAAAAAACCGTAGAAACTGGCTTAAAATACGTCAATAATGATGCTTGTTATCCATCTATTTTAGTAACAGGACAAATGATAGAAGCCCTTCAATCTGGAAAATACGACTTAAATAAGACCGCTTTAATCATGTCACAAACAGGTGGTGGATGTAGAGCCACAAATTATATTGGTTTTATCCGTAAAGCTTTAAAAGATGCCGGATTTGAACATATACCCGTTATCTCCTTTAATATTGTTGGCATGGAAAAAATGCCTGGCTTTAAACTAACCGTTCCTTTAGCAGAAAAACTATTAAAAATGGTAGTTTATGGCGATTTACTACAAAAAATGCTAACCAAAAATAGAGCTTATGAGAAAAACAAAGGAGAAACACAAAAATTATTTGATACTTGGATGGAAAAATGTAAAAAACTATTAGCCAAATCAACTAATAAAGAATTTAAACAAAGTATCTATGACATTGTAAATGATTTTGAAAAAATTGAATTAGATACCTCTCTTGAAAAACCTCGTGTTGGTATTGTTGGTGAAGTACTAATTAAATATCATCCTTTTGGTAATAACTATGTAGCGCAAATGCTAGAAAAAGAAGGAGCAGAAGTTATTTTACCTGATTTTATGGGATTTGCTAAATTTATGTGTACACACAAAATTACTTTTAATAACTTATTAAATACCAATAAAACTTCTGCTAAAATTATGAAGGCAGCTATCAAATTAATTGATATTTTAGAAAAAGATGTAAAAATAGCATTAGCCAATTCCAAAAAAGGCTATCTACCACCATGTGATATTTGGCATTTAGAAGAAAAAGTAAAAGACGTTTTATCCATTGGAAATCAAACTGGTGAGGGTTGGTTCTTGACCGCTGAGATGATTGAATACATCGAACATGATATTCCTAATATTGTTTGTGTTCAGCCATTTGCTTGTTTACCAAATCATGTCGTTGGAAAAGGAGTCATCAAAACGATTCGTGAGAAATTTCCAGAGGCTAATATTTCTCCTGTTGATTATGACCCTGGTGCTAGTGAATCCAATCAAGCCAATCGAATTAAATTGTTGATGACAGTGGCAAAGGATAATTTACAAGCGAAACAAAATAGAAAAAAGGCTTTGGAAAATGAAAATAAAACAGATAGGGAATATTTTACAAAAACTTGACATAGAATAAAATATATAGTATACTATAAACAGCTTAAGCAAAGTTTGATAAGTCTTCACTAAAATAAAAAATACAGGGAGTACCATTCCCTGTATTTTTCTTTTTCACTCACCTTCTAGAAACAATAATATTTCTAGTAACATTATGAGTTTCACTAATTTAATAAGTCTCTTCACTAAAATCACCTCCTTAGTGAAGGTGACTTTATTATATAGCATTTATTTTACAAATTCAATACATTTGTAAAATTTTATCAATATGTTTTTTTGTTTGTTCGTAACCCAAGTCATATAATTCATCTATTTTTTTCATATCCAATAAACCAACTTTATCACTTTTGATGTTTAAAACATAATCAGCTCCTTCCATCTCATAATTGGAAAGTTCTTTACATAATAAATTAATCGAACGACCTGCTACTTCTACCAAATTTCTATCGCAATTCTGGACTATTTCATCATCAAAAATGATACTTAATACTTTATCAGCACCTACAGTTTTTAATTCCTTCCACGGAACGTTTTCACGAATTCCTCCATCAATCAGTTTAATATTTTTATACGTACAAGGGGAAAAAACAACAGGATAACTACAACTAGCTCTTACTGCTGTGCCAATATTAATATCATTGACATAGACAATATGGTCAGAAAGAGCTTTTCTAAATTGACAAGAGGTAAAACAAATCACATTACCATTACACAAATCAACACTTGGTATTACCAAAGACTTTGTAATATCAGAAATATTAGATATACTTTTTTCTTTTGCTATTTTATCCATTAATTTCTCTATTTGTTTCCCACTATTTAATCCGTCAATGCAAATACGACCTGTAAAAATTAAACCTACTATCAATTTAAAAATATTCAAAATGTCTACATACTTTATTTTGCTACAATATTTCTTAAAAATTTTGTACATTTCATCTGCCTGAAACCCCATCGCATATAAACAAGCTACGATGCTCCCGAGAAGAAGTCCCCCCTATATATTGGAATGTTATATGATTTTCTTCGAGTGCCTTAATGGCTCCAATATGAGCAGCTCCTTTTACGCCACCACCTGCTAAACACAATCCCATTTTATTTTCCATATGCATCACCTAAGACATTTTATGAAATATTTTAAATGTTTAGAAGCTGTAAAATATTTATCGTCAACTTTAAGCCAAAATCTGTAATGTATTTCCTATCAATGTCAGTTGGAGGAGCTTACTCCCCAAAAAACCGAAACTTAAATAAGCCAAAATCATTGAAACGTTACCAATTTTGTGTTATATTATTTTTGAAAGGATATTACCATGAATACAAATTATTATGATATTTTACAAGTAAATCGAAATGCTTCACCTGAAATTATAGAAAAGGCTTATAAAACATTGGCAAAAAAGTATCATCCTGATTTACAAACAGAAGAAAATAAAAAGCAATCAGAGGAAATTTTAAAAGAAATTAACGAAGCATATGAAACTTTATCCCATGCAGAAAAAAAACAAGCTTATGACGCTTCTCTTGATGAAAAAGAAAAACAATCAACTAATCCCATGAATGAATCTGCCAATACGCCTCCTCATTTCGAAAATCAATGGCACGATAGCCACCAACAAGAAATATTACGTCAACAACAATATCAAAAAGAAAAGCAATATCAAGAACTATTACATCGTGAGCAAGAACTAGCCTATCAACAACAATTAGAACAGGCTAGACAAAAGGCTTATCATGATGCCTATATACAAGATTTAAAAAACAGAGGTTATAAAATTCGTTATAAAAAATCTTTAAAAGATTACATAACGTCTTTTGTTTCTCTTCTTGCTACTCTTCTCGTTTTGTTTTTGCTATGGCAAATTCCTTTTATTAGAAATATTTTTGTAAATATGTATCTAGAAAATGAAATTATTCATATGATTGTAGATATAATCCTAAACTTATTGATACCATCACAATAAAATTGCCAAAAGGTTTATTAGCCCCTTTGGCAATTTTGTTATTGAATACTAAATGATATTAAAAAATCTGTATCTTCCAATAATTGCATAATAACAGTCATATTTTTTGAATTTTCATCTTCTTCGGAAGGTTTTACTATCAATTCATAAATATACGTTTTACCTTCTTTGGAGAATTTATCATATTTTACTATATTGGTATCAAATAAATTCTGTTTCATATAAGCTTCAAATTCTTTAAAAGTAGCAAATTTATTAGTTTTAAATTCATTGTCTAATTGATTGTAAATATAATTATAATCTTTATTATTTAATGCTAAAAAGACTTTTTGTATATTCATTCCTACTTTTTGCTGTTCATTACTTTGATTATATTTTTCCATAAATTCTTTCACATCAACTGTATAATTATCTAATAATACACTATATTCCATTATATCTTTTTCTCTAAAGATAACATATTTCCCCATTTGATCCATACAAACATATTCTGTATAATCATTATACTTGTTTATTTTATACTTTGATAGTTCCATATCTAAAATATAAGAAGAATTATCAGAAATATAATTTTTAAAATTTTCTATATTATTACTAAATCTTTTCTGTCTATATTCTCCATCTAGCATATCAAAAGCCTTGTTAGGTATATTGGACAAATACCTCCTATAATCTTCAAATAATTCTTGTACATATCTTGTCTCACTAACATCAGTAATATTATAAGTATTGTATTCATTTTGTTCTATACTTTGTATCTTTTGTTCTACCTTTTTTCCGATTATATTTTCTTCTTTCATCCCTATTTTATCTATATAATCTTTTAGCATCACGAAAAATGAATTTTTTGATGAATCCATAGTTATTACTAAAGCAAACTCTTCTTCTGCCACTGTTGTATTGAAATACACAAAAAATGTCTTAATATTTACACTATCTTCACTAACATATATCTTTTTTATCTCTATATCTTTATTAGCATATTTCACAAGATTGCTATAAATAGTAGTATCACTTACATTGAATTCTTCTATATATTCCTTTGACATCATACTCTTTATACTATCAATACCTTCTTGTTTATATCTGATTAAAAATTGGTTCTCTTCTTCTGTATTATTAAATCTTACTCTAGTTTCACTTAAATCATAATCTAAATAATTAATATATGTTTGTATCTGTTCTACAATCTCTTTTATCATAAAATACTCTTCTTTATTATCTAATGCTTTTATTGTTTTATCCGCTTCATAACTTCCTTCTATATATTCTGGTTCCTCTATATTTCCTTCTTCGTCAATTGTTTGTTTTATTTTTTTGTTAATAAGACTTATAGAAACTATAATGATAAAAACAACAATCACTAATATAATTATAATTTTTTTTAATTTCTCCATACAAATTCCCCTTATTTATTTACTCTAAAAGCTTTTGTAAATCCAGATGGATTACAGTTTGATGTAACAGACCTTATTGCATTGGTACTACCGCAATTATAGGATTTTCCATTTCCACAAAATATTTCTGTATGTCCATTTCTAACTAAGATATCTCCTGCTTTCACATTACTCACAGGTATTTCTTGTAAATGGAGCGGATTTCCTAATAATCCACTTGCAGTATATGGTGAAGATAAATTATATCCATACTCTTTTAATACCCATGATACATAAGCACTACAATCCATATATCGATTGGAATCTGGTTCTCCTTTCGTTGGAAATTTGTGTTTAACTGATGTCCCATCTCTTACAAACTTACCTGCCTTCAAATTAGCAGCAGATGGATACCAATAGTTATTTTCTCTAAGATAATCATGGCACGTTTTAGCTGTTGCTAAGAACGAACTAGTATCAATATTAACCGCAGATCCAGCAGAAACGTTTTCTTTTAATTTCTTTAACCATTTTTCAGCATACTTTTGCCTTTTGTCTAGATCTTGTATTGTTTCGTCTGCATTTAAACATTTTTCATAATCTTTCGCAAATTTCTTTGCTGCTTTTTTCACGTCACTAGCATTCATTAAGTCATTTTTTACTGATACATAGCCACCAGTCGTTAATTCTTTCCAGATAAACTTTAATTGTATATCAACATTAGTCCAATCTTTTCCTTCTCTTTTTGCTAATTTCTCTAATTGAGCAAATCTTCCATTCGGGTCTCCTTTGTAATTTCCCCATTGGCATAACCCATGATAACCGCCATAATAATCTGCACTACTTACAGCAGAAGCATCAAAATTACATTCTTGCTGTATATTTCCTAATATAGCAGCAACTCCTTCTAAGGACATTCCTTGTTCTAAAAAGAAATCCGCAATTTGACCTGGAACTCCCCCTAAATTACTTTTTGCTCCACTGTTAATTTCTACAAAATTTGCTGGGTCATATATTTCAGCAAAATCATATTCTGTTACACCATAATCTTTATCTGTTACTTTATATAACAAATATTTTGTTAAATCAATCATGTCTTTTGTTGTATCTTTATTCCCTAAAATATCATACAACCAATCCCTTGTCTTTAAGATAAGATGTCTTCCTTTGGTACACTCCTTTTGTAACATTATCGTTACAAAATTATCTTCTTTTGCCTTTTTATCCGTTTTTTCTACTGTCTTTCCTGGTGATGAAATATATTGTGTTGTTTCAATAGTATCTGTAATCTTTCTCTTCCTATTAACCGTTGCATGATATACTTCTGTATGGATGGAATTAATAGTTCCAGTTACAAAATCATATTCTATTCCAGTTGTGGGTGACTTTTTTTCACTTTCTTTCGTTTGTATAAGATTTGCTACATGACCATATGTATCTTCATTTGAACTAAAATCAGGTTGATTACCATAGTCTTTATCATTTAATTTCTTATCGGTAGTATTCGTATCTTTTTTAGGTTTTTGGTAAATATATTCTTGTTGATAATCTACAATCCATACATTAGCCCTTGTTAAAGCTATATCTAATGTATTTGTCTTCACAATATTGGTATAAGTTGTTTTATAATTTTTACTTTCTTCATCACTCCAATTTCCTTTTTCTGGAACATTCTGTACAGAAGACCCTTGTCCATAAGATATCGTAACTGTACCTTCTGTATCTGTTCTTGTCTTTTTGGTATAAGTATCAACTTTTGTGTTTGTAGTTACGGTTAAGTTATCATGAACTGTAATCTCAATTTCACTATTATAGACTAAATCTGCTAATTTTAATACAAAATCCTTATCTTCTCCTATTACTAGTAAAGCCCATAAGTAATCAAAAGGCATTTTGTAACCACTTACAAAATTTTGATAATTAATATTAGTTGTTGTCATATTATAATCAGTATTTGAACTTGCTTGTTTTTCTGGGTCATCTGTTTCAACTTTATCCGTTGTTTCACTCCAAGTTGCCACTTTAGCATAATATTTTGTTTCTGATGAATCTAAGTTTTTGCTATTTGAACCAATTCCTCCATCTCCTGAACCAATATCATTATCGTATTTAAAAGTTAATGGGTCAACAGGTTTTCCATCACATTCTATTTGGAAATGAAGATGTGCTGCTGTAGAAACTCCTGTATTTTCAGATAAAGCAATCACTTCACCTTTTTTTACTTTAGCTCCTACTTTTACTTTGAATTCACTATTATGCATATATTTTGATACATAACCATTTCCATGATCAATCACAATGTATTTTCCTGCTGTCTCACTTTCTGTAGCAGTTGTAACTTTTCCATTTTCACATGCATATACCCTCGTTCCTTCTCCTACACTTATATCGATACCTTTATGATTGCTAGATGCCCCTGCTGTAGGTGAATTTCTTGGTCCATAATTTGATGATATGCTGGTACTTTCAGTTGGCCATTTCATTACTTCTTCATTGTTGTCATTTTCTACAGTTTTTCCATTCTCTGCGACTGTATCAGAACCAAAATCAGGTTTTTTGAAATAATTTCCCCCATTTACTGCCTTTGTTAAATTTTGATTCCATTCAGGATGACAACCTTCATTTCCTGGATTAGGATGATTAGAATGATACCATGAATCTTCATCTACCACAAATTCAATGATACATCTTCCATTTTCATGTCCCCATTTCGTACAACCTGCATCATTTCTACTTTTTATATCTCCAATAATACATGGAATAACCGTTCCATCTTCTTGATAAAAATCTATATAATCTCCAACTTTTCCAAAAGTCGTTGTACATGCTATTACATAACGACCATTAATTTTTCCAAATCCCTCTGTATCAAAATTCATACCTGCTTGTTCTCTCAACTTGTATTGCGTGGATGTAGGACTTGTTATTTTCTGCCATCCCATATAAGTATGAATAGAACCTAAGCCACTTTTAATTTTTATGGTAGTTCCTTCCTCAATTGTCTCTGCTTGTCCATTTGCATTTCCTGATGATAAAGATGTTTTTTCTAAAGTAAAATGTTGCAAAGCTCTATTTCTATCTTTTTCAGACCCTGATTCATTATAGTTATCAATATATTTTTGAAATGTTTCTGGATCTTTATATGTCATGGTTGTTATTTTTCCTTTTGTATCTGCTCTTTTTAATTTTATAATTCCTTGCACTTCATTTGAATTAGGATTATTTACATTTTTACTATTCCAATCAATAGGATTATCTGGATTAGGTCTTGTATCTAAAAACTGTGTTACTAATTCTGCGTTCATTAATTTAGCTAGTTCATCTGGCGTACTCAAATAAAGATCTACTCTTTCATTTTTTTCTTCCTTTTTGTCCCACATTTCTTGTACGGTATTAGCGGTCATAATCTTTCCGTCATTTCCTATACTAGTATTTCCTACATAGTCATTTGTTGAATAGGCTGATTCTTTGGCCCAAGCTACGCTATCTACATATATAAACATATAAAATGCTGATACTACTACAATAAAGAAACAAATTGAAATAAACAAAAATATTCTAATATAACGCTTTAATATTCTTATAAATATTTCCTTTAATTTATGAATGGTTTCTTTCATTCTTTCTCCTTCTAATGTTACTTATCGCTCAATTTCAAAGGTTCTGTAATTACTATTTAAATTTTCATCATAATCTAATATAAATCTAGAAAATACAATTTTTTTAATTCTTTTAGTTGAACTAAATTTACTATAATATTTTATCGTTATTTGTTTTTGGCTCCCCTCATCCACTAATAAATTATCAGATGATAATTCATGGGAATATGCAGTATCTTTTTTCTCGTTACTATCTTTAATATACATAGTATCGATATTCTCAAGAGAATCCAGTAATATTGCTTTTTGTGAATTGTTCGTTATCTCAAAAGTATATGCAATATAATCCATATAGGTATCCTCTCTTATTATTTTTATTGTAATATCTCCTATTCGTTTTTCCCTCTCTGGCATTACTCTACCTATATAACTATTAATATTTAATTTATTATCTTTAATCGTTATATAGTCTTGCATTTTATTTTTTTCTGAATATTCCCCAGTTGCTATAAAATTATCATTTATCGTTACTTTATATATATTACCAGTCCAGTTCTCAACAGAAATATTCTTTTTCTTCCCATTTAGAACTTTTTGATAATACATCTCATCAAAAATCTCAATAGAAGAATACATTTCTTCTTTACATTCCTCTGTTAATAAATCATATGCTTCTTGTATTTTTTGTTCATTACAGTAAGCAAAAAACTCGTCTATTATTTTTATTGAATCTTTTTTTTGTCTGGAAATTTCTTCACCTGATAACACAGATTTATTAGTACTTAAATCTAAATAATTATATTGCACTGACTCACCCGTATTATTGATAAAGCTTTTTTGATTTTCTGCTTTTTGTTTTTGGGCATAATTTAACAATTGCAAAATTATAATGATAACAATAATAATACCTATCATTTTCCATATTGCCTTCCTATTTTGATTATAAAATCTAATCAATTTATACATATAGTCCTCCTACATTTTAGTTCTCATAATTTTCCTTATATCATGGTATTCCTTTATCTTGCCAAAAGTTGCTTTTGTTGCTTTTTCAGAATCCTCTTTTGAATTCCCCCTTTGTTGGAATTCCTCAGTAAATGTTTCTCCCCATTCTTTTTTATCTTTGTTTTTTAATTTTTTATAGTCTCCTCCTACTCTTTCTCCATAATCATGTATTGCCATAGCTTCTTGTATATTTCCAGCTATTTTTTTCTCCTGTAATTCATGCATAGCTACCATATCTGGTACCTCTGTAATTCCATGTTTTAAATACTCATCAATTTCTCCTTGATTATACATTTGCTTAGCCTGTTCTTCTCCTACCGTTCTTTCTATTTGTTCTTTATATTCTACATTTTTCTTCCATTGTTTTATTTGTTTCTCCTGTTGTTTTTGTTTATAGTCTTCTTCTTCACCATGATAAGCCTCTACTATTGCCTTTCTTGTTTCAGAGTTCTTCACTTTATCATATCCAGCATCAGCTGTATTCATAACAGCATCCGCTGATTTTCTTCCTGCCAAAAATCCTGCTCCTATTCCTGCCATTCCATATTGAAAAACATTTGATGCATCTCCTGAAGCTAATCCTGCTGCCACTCCTATTGTTCCAGCTGCTGTTGCTAATGCTGCCCCTGCTGCCATTCTAATTCCTTTTCTACCAACTTTCGCTAATGTCCTACGTACATTTTTACCTGTAAATACTCTTCTTGCCCCTGCTTTCATAGCTCTTTTTAGTTTGGTTCTTTTGGGTGTCTTCTTATTTCTCCAAGGCTCCTTTGGTGACTTGTAATTTTCGAACCATTCGTCCCATTTATCTTTATTTTTTTCTAAAAAGCCTCCTTCTGGTTTATCTTTATCTAATAGATTTTGTTGTGATTTTGTTGGGTCATCTAAATTGTTTTTCTTTATATAATTATCATCTTTACGAGGGTCATAGTTTGCATCATACTCGTCTGTATATGGATTAAAGAATTCTCCATTTGCATTTTGTTTAAATCCTTCTTGCTTATATTGATCCAAAGCAATTTTATCTTGCTTCTCTTGGTTATCTTGATCATTTTCTCCTTTATCTCCGTCTCCACCTTCATCTTCGTATTTATCTTTGTCTTTAAAGGTTGAACCGTCCATTAAGGCACCTGTTGAATCAAAATCTTCTCCACTAAAATTAATTCTTGGATTTTTCCCTTCCTTTATTTCCTTGTCGCTATCATTATTTCCTCTTCCATGTGGACCATTTGGCACTTTATGCAACAATTTACCTAATCCGCTTGAAACCAAGCTTGCTCCAACAGCAGCTCCAGCAAGCGAACCTGGAGTAGATGCTTTTTCAAATCCAAATAAACTACGTAATAATTTTTCTGCTGGTATTAAAAATCCTATTGCCACTAACATATACCATATATTTTGGGATGCAAAACTAAATACAGAAGAAACCAACATAGTATATAACAACAAATGTAATGGTTGAATTAGCAAATTAAAAATATATTCTTTTAACCATTTATTGAATCCTTGTGCTTGTCCATCGTTTACTTTATCAATCGGATAAGTCATGGCTACAAAAGGTGCTATAATAGTTAAAAATGCTAAATATATAACCCTTTTTAAATAAGTAAATGCAAAAAATATTGTATAAAATACTAAAACAATAAAACAAAGCGCAAATCCTATAAAGCTAACTCTTCCATGTCTCATTTCAGCTGCTATTCTTACTTGTCCCATAAGATTTGTTGGCCACATTACTTTTTTTTCATCGTGCGTTACAAAATCTTTATACCCCATTTTTTCTAACCCATTAGATAACAATTTCTTTTCATCATTTTCAAAAGTTACTATATACGACTCCTCATTAATTGTATTAATAACTTTTATAAATTTATTAGTCAATGTAACAGAAAAAGCCATAATATAATGCATAAAAAATAGTAAACACATTCCTACCAACCAATCTACCAACATTTGTTTATATTTTGCTTTATCAGATGATACGGTAGAAAGTAACATTCGTATTCCTATGTACAATAAAATTGACATCATCAATACTAGTGCTATATTCCTTAAAGCATTATACCATTTACTGATAACTCCAGAAAGTGCAGAAGACGTATTGTCCATAGATGTACGTACCTCTTTTCCATTTTCATCTAAATAATAACAATATTCAACACCTATGTTATTTAACTCTTCTTTTGAAAGCTCAGATAATTTAACAGGTTTTGTCTTAATATATTTATCAAATCGCTCTTTAGGTATTGCCGCTGTTGAGTTGGTACCTTTCTTATGTTCATCATAACACAATCCCATGTGAAACATAAAGTCGTGATCATTCATACTAGCATACTCTGGAGTACTATCTTTATATCTTCTACCCTCTTCTGTTATTTCCCATATTTTATCATTTACTTGTGAAGATATACTTGCATTACTTTTAACATATACTTCCTTTGGATTAAAAAAGTCGATATCAAACAATACGATATTACCTTTAAAAATCTCCTCTGCTGTTATAGTATAAAAAGGTAAATATAATACATCTGGATAATCTTTTGTTTCATATTTATCAACTGCTAATTCCATTTTCTCACTTGTTGTGAAAAAGCTGTTAATACCATCCACTCCTATTTGTATGCCTTCTACTATATTCATTAGTGGACCTATACCAGGTATAAATCCTCTCAAAACAAACCTTCCAAGTGTTTCATACCATTTTTCGTCATCAACCGTAAAATCTATACTAGCCAATGTTTCTGATTGCCCCATAATAGCACTATGTAAAATACTCATTACTCCGGTCTCCCAAAAATACTACCAAATCCAATACTGGTTCTAAAAGTTTTCCTCCCAAAGGCATAGCATCATCAGCATAAGCTTTTTTCGGCACAGAAAACTGAAACAATATTATAGTTACCAATATTATTACTAATTTTTTCCATATCTTTTCACTGGTAAATATTTTCATTTTTTATCCTCCATCATCGATTTATACGCATATTTACTAATTTATTTACATTTGTCTCTACAAATTCAAATTCCTTTCTTGTTGGCATTATCTTTAGTATGGCTGTATCAGTTCCAACTTTAAACAAACCTTCTCCTTTTTGACAAGTGACTAAGAAATTAGCTTCTCCCTCTGATAACTTAAATACTTCCTTCAAATATTGTATTTCTGCTTTGTCTTGTGCCAAAAACAGCTTTGTATCAGAAGATGTTAATACTGCCTGTGCTTCCGCTTTCTCATAAAAATCCTGAAATCTTTGTGATATAATTGCCAAAGATACATTCCTCTTTCTGGCACGTCTTGCCATCTTGTTTAAAAAGTCTACTGCTTCGTCATATGGTAATAACATCCAAGCTTCATCCACTAAAACTCTCTTTTTAGTTGCTTTCGTTCTATCTTCACTGTTTTTCTTAACAAACTTTTCCCAAATCCAAGAAAGTAATATTTGTTGTGCAAGTGGTCTTGCAAATCTTTCTTCTAATTGAGATATATCTATATTGATAAAAGGTGCACCATCTAGTAAATCAAAAGTTGATTGGCCATCAAAATATGCCATTTGTCCATCGTATTCTCTTATATATTGCTTCATAACTTTTAATAAATAACTGTAATGAAATTGATAATCTTCATTGGTATTGTCTGATGCTTTTACTTGAATCCTTCTATACCAACTTCCTATTGTTGGCATATCCTTTTTTTCCTTTCCCAACATATTAGCATGATTCAATCTCATTTCAGCTGTTTTATATAAGCTATTGGGATTATTAGTAATTCCTAATGCTGCATATTCTTCTGCAACAGATTCTGCTATAATTTGTTTGGTAAGTTCGTTAACTTCTGTGCTTCTTGTGCTTCCTTTTGCCATAGTAAGCAAAGCTTGTGTAACATCTTCTACTTTATTTTCTATATTCAAGATACTTCTTTCTCTTCCTGTAATCTCATCTTTCATTTTTTCCACTTCTATATCAAATAGGTTAATAATTGTTTTTGAATTAGGACTTATTACTACATTGATTCCTCCTAAGCTTTCAGCAACTACTGTATATTCTCCTTCTGCATCTAATGCTAAACTTTCAATTCCCATAAGGACAGAAGATCGAGATACTAATGTTTTCATAGTAACAGATTTTCCAGCTCCTGATTTAGCAAATATAACCATATTATAATTCGTTAAAGATGGGTGAAAATTGTCAAACAGTATTGGTGTGCCAGTTTGCTTATTAAAGCCTAGCGGAACTCCTGTAGAATGTCCTACCTCTGATGTCGTAAATGGAAATACGGTCCCCATAGACCCTCTATCAAAAGTATGTACTTTTTTTACCTTGTCTTCTAAAAGGGGTAAATTGGATTGAAATGCCTCTTCTTGCATTCCCCATGCTGTTTTCATACTAACTAAATTTTTTGATAATTCTGAAATTAACATATTAGTTTGTTTCTCTAATTCCTCTAAACTATAAGTAAAAATAGTGGCTACTACGGAAGCCTCATATAATTTATTAAATCCTGCTGCAATTTCATCTCTTAATTGCTCCGCTTCTAATCGTTTTTGTGCAATTGTACTTTCTCTGTTTATATTACCTTTATCCATAGCCACAATTCTTTCTGTTTCTAATTCATTGATAACTCTATTTAACTCATTTTGAGACCTTTCTTCCTTTATGGGATTGATAATGACAGAAGTATTAACATCCCCAAAAAGATATAAGTCTCTAAATAATTCTGGAAAAGTACACATTCTTGGTAAGTTTGAAACAAAAAAACTTCTAGCATATCTTTTCGTGTTAGCAATAATTTCTAAATGGTCTATATGACTTGCATCTATTCCAGCTGGAGCAATCAGCTCTTTAATCGTTTTCTTTTTTAAAAAGTCGTATCTCTTTTCTACTATGGTATCTGTTTTACTGCTTTTTTTCACGTTTTCGTCCTCCTTTACTGTTAATGATTTTCTCTGCTTCTTCTTTTATTTCCTCACCGATTAATTCTTCATTTTCTTCTAAAATACTTTTTGCCATAATATCAATCATTTCATTTATTCTATTTTCTTTTTCTCTTACTTTTCTGGCCTCTTCTCTATTATCTATGGCTTGTCTAACTACTTCAT
The DNA here is from genome assembly GCA_948470605.1 of uncultured Clostridium sp. Classification (GTDB taxonomy): domain Bacteria; phylum Bacillota; class Clostridia; order TANB77; family CAG-508; genus CAG-269. Next base: position 19,191 of record CAOKPI010000001.1, read on the forward strand.
TTGCTTTCTCCATTGCTTTTCTTTGTATTTCTTTATCTAATTCTTTCATTCTTTTTTCCATTACATTAGGTGCTGTTGAATATAATTCATCAAATCTAAAACTCAAAGCTTTTTCCAATTCATAAATTTCCGCTTCATCTCTATTGTAAGCAATATACAATAATTCAATTAATTCTTTACTATCTAATACCTTTGCCTTAATATCACATACTGATAATGAACTAATGATTGATTGTGCTCTTGTGTATAATTCTGAAAAAGCCATATTCTTAATTTCCTCAAAATTATAATCTGTTTTTGTAATGTCTTCTGGTATATAGGATATAATAATATAATAAGATTTTCTTAAGATATTTTTATTAAAATTCATTTTTTCAGTATTTTGTATAATATCTACCCCGTATTCATATAAATTTTGAGCTCTTAACATTTCTAATTTGTATTTCTCAACCATCTTAGGCGATTGTTTGCTAGAATTTATAACTGAATTATATTCCATCTGTTTTCTTAAGTATTCGCTCTTTATTTTTTTTATTCTCTCTTTATAGGTATCAATACTCTTTTTTAAATTTACTGTTCTAGTTTGTATGTATAATTGAATGGGATATCTTAATGTATTTAAAAATTGTAAAAAACCTTGTTCTACACTATTCTTTTCTAATCCTGACATTAAATCATAATTAATACCTTGACATTCAATTGCCATAATATATTTATTTCCATTTTTTCTTACAATCATATTATCTTCTACTCTGTCAAATTCCATAAATTCAAAAATAGAATGTTTGTTATATTCAGATTCTTTTTTCTTGTTGTCAATTTTTTTATCCTTTTTTAATGTCTCCTCTTCTTTTGGCTTGTTGTCTTTTCTTTTTTTAACAGTTAAGATAATAAAAACGGTTAATAATATAAATAATATTATAATTAAAAATACAAGTATAATCGTAAGAATTTGACTTATTTGATCATTCCCCATCCTTTTTTCCTCCTTGTTCTTCCAAGATTTGTGGTTTATTTAGTACGTCTTCTCTGATATATATTTTATTATTGTTTTTCTTAAATTTTATCCATCTTTTTATAATATTATCTATATTTTCTCCTCCTGTTTTCTTTGTAAATTCAAATTTTCTTGTATCAGGCATTTTTAATGTACCTATAACAAATCCCACTACACCAAAAAGCACATCAATTCCTATTCCTATTACTGACATACCTAACACTTTAAATATAAAATAAAAAACTAAACCTATTGCCAATCCGATAACTGTATATATTAAACCTTTTGTAGAAAAAATATAAAGAATTCTACCTTCTCCTTTATAATTTCTAGGTATTTCATATGTATGCATAAATCCCACTCCTTTGTTTTTTACTACATATCTATTTTATTATAACATAATAACACATATAAAAGCATAAATATCTACAAAAAAATACATTTTTAATTTATTTGTAATTTATTTGTAATGTAGCTGTAATATTATAGAATTTTCGAAGAGCTTTCCTATAATAGAAAAAGAGATTCATCTTTAAATGAATCTCTTTTTATGTAGTTATAACTTTATACATTGCTTAAGAATCCGTATAATACACCAGCAATTGTTGAAGCTGCAAATACCATAGCTGCACCAATTATATATGGTAATAATGTCTTTTTATATTCTGCTTTTTCTTCAGCACTTCCCATCATATATTTAAGACCTAATACAATCAAAACAATTACTGCCACTACCGAACCAACAACTGATACAATAGTAATTAATTGATTTCCTAAACCTGTTATCTTATCTGTTCCTGTAACCTCTTTACCCGTTAAGCTTGATGGATCTACACCTCCTGTAACAGCTGCTGCAAAAACACTAGTTCCTAATGAAATAACTATTAAACTTATTAAAATAATAAATGAAATTGTTTTAGACATTTTCTTCATTTTATTTTCCTCCTTTTATTAAATATATTATATTATTTTTAATACCTATAAGTTTCGATATTAAAATATTAATTACCTCATTTTATTATAACACATTTATCTGTTTAATTGCAACTTTTATATTAAAATTTTATAGCTATATTATATATAATGCTAGCAATCGTTGATGCAGTAAATATAAATAAAGCCCCTATTAAAAATGGCATTAAAGTCCTTTTGTATTCAGCTTTTTCCTCAACGCTTCCCATCATATATTTGATTCCTAAAATAATGATAACAATAACCGATATAACGGAACCTATGTTACTAACAATCGTTATAATTTTATTTCCTGTACTTTTTAAATCTCCTGTTACAGCAGTATTTCCTGTTAAATTGTCTATCGACATAGCAGAAGAAAAATTTAATGTTATCATCAATATAATAAAAAAGAACATAACAATCCTAAAAATATACCTTTTTTTCATCCTATTCTCCATTCTATTATTTACTGTAATATATTAATAACAAGTTTCCAAATTGCAAATGCACCAAATATAACACAACATGATATAATATATGGTGTCAAAGTTTCTTTAAGAACTGCCTTATCTTCCGAGTTTGCCATCATATATTTAATTCCTAAAATTATTCCTACAATTACTGCTCCTATCATTCCCACAGCTAATAATGCATTGTATATAAAATCTGACGTATTTTTCAGTTCTTGTGTATTTATCGTAGATAAATCTCCTTTATTTACAAACTCATCTGCTCCCTTAAATGTATCATCTATTGTATCAGCATAGTTTTCCGTTGGAAAGAAAAATAATACTAGTAGTATAAATAGTATTAAAAATATTATGTTTTTTGTTAGCGTTCTCATTTAAATCCTCCTACTATTTCCACTAATATACTTAACAAATTAGTTATAGAAAATACCATGATAGCGCCAATCAAATATGGCATCATAGTCTTTTTGTATTCAGCTTTTTCCTCAATACTCCCCATCACATATTTTATTCCCATTATAATTAAAGCTATTACAGATACAGCACTACCTACAACTCTAATTGGTCCAATTATACTATTAGCAATATTTTGAATCTGATCGGCACCAGAAACGTTTGTCGTAGATGGTGGCTTATAGTCATCTGGCAAAAAACCTATTCTGCTTGCATATACATTGCCTTGTATTATCACAAATATCACTATAAACATTGTCATAATAGCTACTACACTTTTTTTAGCCATACTTTTCATCTTCCCCAACTTAAATTAATATAAAATCTTTTTTACCTATACCATTATAACATTCTATTAAAATCATATCATATTTTCTTTGTTTTGTAAACAAACAAAACAAATGTAATAAATTTGTAATATTAGGAATTATTCGATACATGAGATTTCACACTATTTTCTGACGAAGGTGGAAGATTCTCTACCAAATCATCATTTGCTTTTTCTAGACGGTTAATTGCTTCATTTAATTTCACAAGTCTTTCTAGTTCTGCTATATTTTTATTATAAAATTGTGTTAAAGCAAATGCTGTTGTAATAATAACCATTATCGTTGTTATTGCTATGATTGCAATTGCTGAAAAAATTACAGTTTTATTTACTTTTTCAACTTTCTTCTCATTCATTTTTTCTCTCCATTCTTTGATTTTTATATTCCTAGCATTTCCAGCTTACTTTGAAACTCCTTTTGAGTATCCCAAAAATATTTCCTAAATTCTTCTGGCATCCTTATCTACTCTAAAATTATTTTATTATACTAAAAATGTAGTATACCACGCATAGTATACTACATTTTTTATTTTTCTACAACTATTCTATCTAAAATTACCTTGTAATATATTTGGCGGAGATGAGAGGGTTCGAACCTCCGCGCCGTTTTCACGACCTAACTGTTTAGCAAACAGTCCCCTTCACCACTTGGGTACATCTCCATTTTTATAAATAAAAGTTAGACATAGTCTTATATCTAACTTTTATTGTCTGGCGGAGAGGGTGGGATTCGAACCCACGGTACGCTACAAACGCACGCCAATTTTCAAGACTGGTGCCATAAACCAACTCGACCACCTCTCCAAATGTTAGAAACTGTTCTTCCAACAGTCTCTATCTTAGCATTTTTATTCAGGTTTGTCAATAGCAATTTTTGGTTTTTTTATACGCTACTATCTATTGCTTTTTCAATCGCCTGCATCTCTTCCTCTGAAATAGTATACGTAGACTTACCTTTTTGTACCGGTTTTGCATAAATATTAGACATCTCTCTTGAATAAATACCATTTAAAACAACACCATCATTGTTCTCGTCCAATAAAGCTAAAGCAAAACTTAAGTCACTTCCTGTATCTCTAAAAGCACTATACCTTACTATACCAACCTTTTGAATGCATTTCGTTAAATCTCCATTCAATATTTTTATTTGTTTAGAAAGCTTAGTATTTTGTTTTTCCACTTGATTCACTCGAGACATATAGTTTTGTAAATCTTCTTCTAAATTTTTTCCATTTCCTAGTTTTCTCATAAAATCTTGGTATCTTCTATTTAATCTAGAAAGTTTTACCCCAATAATAGCATATCCTATTAACAATAAAATTATCATGGCAAACAGAACCAATAAAAAAGTTTCTGTCCCTATGAATTCCATTAAACTCTCCATATATAATCCTCCTTTTCCTATTGAATCAATCCTAAAATTCTCTCTAAATCATCATTTGAAGTATATTCAATAATAATTTTTCCTCTTCTCTTTCCTGGGTCTAATCTAACTTTAGAACCGAAAAAACTTTGAAAATTGTCCTCTATGCTTTTATATAAGACATGGTTTCTCTGTTGCTCCTCTTTGGTTTCTTTTGTTTTTGCTCTTTTTTCAACTTGTCTAACACTAGAACCTCTTTCTAACATTTGTACTGCTGTTTGATATTGTTTCTCTGGGTCAGTAATAGCCAATAATGCTTTACAATGTCCCTCTGATATCTTTCCTTCTTTTGCCATTTCTAATACACGAGGTTCCAAGTTTAAGACTCTAATCCAATTGGCAACTGTGCTTCTTCCTTTTCCTAATTTTTTTGCTACCTCTTCTTGTGACATTTTATAGGTATCCATTAATGTTTTGATTCCAATTGCCTTTTCTACTGGGTTTAAGTCTTCTCTTTGCATATTTTCAATTAAAGAAATTTCTGAATTAATTTTTTCATTGTCTTCTCTAATAATAGCTGGAATTTCCTTTAGTCCTGCTAATTTGGAAGCTCTCCATCTTCTTTCTCCAGCAATAATACTGTAATAACCATCTTTTTGTGTGACAACAATTGGTTGAATTAAACCATACTCTTGAATGGATTGGGCTAATTCCTCTAAGGCTTCTTGGTCAAATCTCTTTCTTGGTTGGTCTCGATTTGGTTCCACCTCTGTTATTTTTAGTTTTTTTAATGTGTCATTTTCTTTTACTTGCTCTTCCTCTGGCACGGGTCCAAATAAAGCATCTAATCCTTTTCCTAATCCTGTCATTTTTGCCATTTGGCATTCCTCCTCTACATCATATGTTTAGCCTTTTTTTGCTCTTCATTATTTTTTAAAAATTCCTTTGTAAATTTTATATAACTTTTGGCACCTTTGGATTTAATGTCATATTCTATAATTGGCATTCCATAACTTGGTGCTTCACTTAGTCTTACATTTCTTGGTATTACTGTTTTGTATACTTTATTGTTGAAATATTTTTTTACTTCCTTTACTACTTGATTAGACAAATTGGTTCTTATATCATACATGGTTAATAAAGCACCCTCAATTTGAATATTCTTGTTTAAATGTTTTTTCACTAAATTAATGGTGTTTAATAGTTGTCCTAATCCTTCTAAGGCAAAGTATTCACATTGTACAGGAATCAAAACACTATTGGATGCTGTAAAAGCATTTAAAGTAATTAACCCTAAAGATGGTGGGCAATCAATTAAAATATAATCAAACTGATTTTTTGCCTCATTTAATTTTTCGTTTAATCTTTGCTCTCTTGACATCATAGAAACTAATTCTACTTCTGCCCCTGCTAAATTTATGTCAGAAGGACATACTTTCAGATTTTTTATCATAGTGTCTTGTATGGCATTTTGTATTTCTGTATCATTGACTAAAATATCATAGGTAGAAAATTCAACTTCTTTTTCTACTCCTAATCCACTTGTTGCATTCCCTTGAGGGTCTGCATCGATTAATAATACTTTTTTTCCTCTTCTTGCTAAAATACTTGCTAGATTAACAGTTGTGGTGGTTTTTCCAACACCACCTTTTTGATTGGCTACTGATATAACTTTTCCCAATTTTATTGCCTCCATTTTTTGTTAATTTTTACTTATATATTCTTTTTGTTCTATACTATAATCATATAAAAATATAAGAAAAAAGTCAATAAAAAAAGTAAAATTTATAGACTTTTTTGTAATTATCTGTTACCCTTCACAATGATTAATTTTGTTATTACTTATTTGGACTATAAAGGGTAATAATTATATACACGTTTATTGTTTTATTGGATTGGTTCCTTGGTTGCCATTCCTGGTTTTCTTGGATATTTTAACGGTGTTGGTTTCACTTTAGTAATCACAACAATTGTCCTATCCATATTCCCCTCTGGCAATTGAAGATTATCTATCTTCTCTATTTTTCCACCCAAGATAGAAATAGCCTTTTTGCTCTCCTCTATCTCTTCTTCTATTTTAGGACCCTTCATACAAATACATTTTCCTTGTATTTTTACCAATGGCATCAAATACTCTGACAAAGTAGAAAGCTTGGCCACTGCTCTTGATGTAGCATAATCAAAACGTTCTCTATTCTTTTGATTTTTTCCAAACTCTTCTACACGAGAATGAATCGCTTCTATTTTTGTTAATTTTAAATGTCGAAGAATTTCTTCCAGGAAAATAACTCTTTTATTGAGAGAATCTAATAAAGTAATTTCTATATCATCTCTAATAATCTTTAAAGGGATTCCGGGAAACCCCGCTCCTGTTCCCACATCTATCAATTTTGTATTTTTTTGTATATACTTAGCAATTGTCATAGAATCAATAAAATGTTTTAAAATAATTTCTTCTGGCTTCGTTATAGCTGTTAAATTTATTTTTTCATTCCATTCTAATAACAATTGCATATAGGTATAAAACTGATTGACTTGTTCCTCTTGTAACAAAATGCCTATTTCATTCGCAAACTGCTTCATTTTTGTACTAAATTCTTCTTTTAACATATTTTCTCCTTTTTTATTTTGAAATGGTATTATTGTTTTTTACTATTTAATTGTTGTAAATAAACTAATAACACAGAAATATCCGCTGGTGAAACCCCTGATATTCTAGAGGCTTGTCCAATAGAACGTGGCTTGAACTTGTTTAGTTTCTGCCTTCCTTCTAAGCTAATTCCTTTCAGTTTTTCATAATCTATATTTTCTGGTAAAATCTTAGTTTCTAATTTTTTAAACTTTTCCACTTGTGCTTCTTGCATTTTGATGTAACCTTCATATTTAATTTGAATTTCAACCTCTTCTCTTTCCTGTTTTGTCAATTCAGGTCTTTCTAAGTCAATAACAGATAATGTCTCATATTTTAATTCTGTTCTTTTTAATAATTCAGACATCTTTGTACCAGTTGATAATTCTGATGTTCCGCTTTGTCTTAATAATTGATTTACCTTTTCATTTGGCTTCACAATTAATTTTTTTAATCTTGTAATTTCTGTTTCTATTTTTTGTTTTTTTCTTTTAAATCTTTCATATCTCTCCTCTGAAATCAAACCTACCTGATGTCCTATTTCTGTCAGTCTTAAATCAGCATTGTCTTGTCTTAGTAATAATCTATATTCTGCTCTAGATGTCATCATTCGATAAGGTTCATTGGTTCCTTTGGTAACAATATCATCAATTAAAACACCAATGTACCCTTGTGTTCTATCTAATATAATAGGCTCTTTTCCCTTTATTTTTTGTACCGCATTGATACCAGCTATCAAACCTTGACAAGCAGCTTCTTCATAGCCAGATGTTCCGTTGATTTGACCTGCCATATACAAGCCATCAATTCCTTTATATTCTAATGAAAGTTTAAGATTGGATGGGTCAATACAATCATATTCAATAGCATAAGCTGGTCTTGTAAATTCAGCCTTTTCCAAACCAGGAATGGTATGATATAAAGCAATTTGTACATCTTCTGGCAACGAGGAACTCATACCTTGTATATACATTTCTTCTGTGTCCATTCCAATTGGTTCTACAAAAGCTTGATGGCGAGGTTTATCACTAAATCTGACAATTTTATCTTCAATAGATGGACAATATCTAGGTCCTGTGCCCTCTATCATTCCTGCATACAAAGGAGAACGATGTAAATTTTGTCGAATTATGTCATGGGTTTTTTCATTTGTATAGGTTAAATAGCAATCCACTTGTTCAAAATCTTTTGGCTCATTTTCAAAGGAAAAAGCCTCAATTCCATTATCACCTCTTTGTATTTCCATTTTACTAAAATCAATACTTCTTTTATTGATTCTAGCTGGTGTTCCTGTCTTAAAGCGTATTAATTCAATTCCTAATTTTTTCAAACAATCTGATAATTGATTGGCTGCTGCTACCCCATCTGGTCCGCTTTCTTTTGAAAACTCTCCAATAAAGATTTTTCCTTTTAAATAGGTTCCTGTTGCTAAAATAACCGTTTTTACTTTATAAATAGCTCCTACATCTGTTTCAATTGCCGATATTTTTCCATTCTCTAGTTGAATATCAACAATTTCTGCTTGTTTCACCTCTAAGTTTTCTTGTTTTTCCAATGTATGTTTCATTTCTGCTTGATATTTCTTTCTGTCTGCTTGTGCTCTTAGCGAATGTACAGCTGGTCCTTTAGAGGTATTTAACATTTTAATTTGAATCATCGTTTTATCAATATTTTTACCCATTTCACCCCCAAGAGCATCGATTTCTCTTACTAAATGTCCTTTTGAGCTTCCTCCTATGTGGGGATTACATGGCATATTAGCTATTGCTTCCAAACTAATAGAAAATATTAGTGTTTTCATTCCCAATCTAGCAGCTGCAAGGGCTGCCTCACATCCCGCATGTCCTGCTCCTACCACTGCAACGTCATATTCTCCTGCTATATAACTCATTTTTTCTCTCCTATTCTACTACTTTTATTTTATTGTTTTTATTGTTGGTATTGTATAAAATTTTTTCACAAAAAAATATTGTTCCCATGTTTTTTCAATTCCTCGTGAAACAGAAATTTTTGTTTTTTTGTATATTAATTAAATTTTTACTGATTGGTTTTGTTTGTTTTTGATGGTGTTTTTTGTTCTTTGCTTTATTTTATAGCATTTCAAGAAATTGTTGTTATTTTTAGTAAAATTAAACTCATGTTGTTTATTTTATGTAGACTAGCATTTTGTTGTTTTGCGTTTCTATCCATGATTTCTTTTTTTATTTTTTTGATTTTTATCAAGTTTATTATTTGCTTTTAAATTGCTTTTATTTGAATTTTTGTTTTTATTTATAGAATTATACTGTTTTTTTGTAAAAACGCTTTATTTTTAATTTTGAAGACAATTTATTCTTCTTACTTTCCCAAACAGAACTTAGCAAAAATTTCATTGATAATATCTTCACTTACCATTTCTCCTGTTATATTTCCTAAATCCTCCAAAATATTTTTTATAGAAATGGCAATAATATCTAATGGCATTTTTTTTGTGATATCCTCTTTTGTCTTTTTGATATGATGAATTGATTTTGTAATCAAATTCTTATGTCTTATATTAGTAACAATAATTTCGTTATCTAAATTTATTTGGTTTAATTGAAATAAATCTGTTATTTCTTGGTATAATTGTTCTATTCCAATTGTATGTAAGGCTGAAATTCTAAGAATGTGATGGCTTACTTCCTTAAATCTTGGGTCATCTTCTTTTAAAATTGATTTTAAATCTATTTTATTTAAAATAATAATTGCTTTTTTATGTTTAATTAGTTCCAATATTTCTTTGTCTTCTAGCGTTAATTCTTTAGTACTATCAAAAATAGCAATGATTAATTCTGCTTCCTTGGCTATTTCTCTAGATTTGGCAATTCCTATTTTTTCTACCTCATCTTTTGCTTGTCTAATTCCTGCTGTATCAATTAATTTAAGTGGAATTCCGTTGATATTTACAAATTCCTCTATAGTATCTCTTGTTGTTCCCTCATACTCTGTTACAATTGCCCTATCTTCCTTTAAAATAGCATTTAAAAGAGACGATTTTCCAGCATTTGGCTTTCCTATGATGGCTGTTTTTATGCCTTCTTTTATTACTTTTCCATTATCAAAACTTTTCTCTAATTTCAATAATTTTTCTTCTACTTTCTGTAACATGTCCATTATTTGTTGATTGGTAACATCTTCTACGTCATATTCAGGGTAATCAATGGCAACTTCTATATTTACCATAACATCTAATATTTCTTGTTTGATTTCTGAAATTTGTTTGGATAATATTCCTTCTAGCTGTTTGATTCCAACTTTTGCTTCTTTGTCTGATTTAGCATGAATGACATCAATGACAGATTCTGCTTGTAATAAATCAATTCTACCGTTTAAAAAGGCTCTTTTCGTAAATTCCCCTGGTTCCGCTAATTCGGCACCATTTTTTAAACATATTTCTAGAATTTTGCGTATCATAATGTTTCCACCATGTGAATTGATTTCACACATATCCTCTGTTGTATAGCTTTTAGGAGCTTTAAAATAAGAGACTAAAACCTCGTCTATGATTTCTCCATTTTCTACAATAGTTCCATATTTTATAGTATATCCTTTTATTTCTCCTTCTTTTTGCTTTGTTTTTGGAATGAAAATTTTATTTAGAATCGCAAAACTTTCTTTTCCACTCATTCGAATGATTCCTATTCCACCTATTCCGTGGAGCTGTAGATATGGATGCGATTGTGCTCATGCCTTTTTCCTCCTTTTTTTATTTTTTGTTCAATCGTTTCCTATATTTTTTATTGGTAACTCCCAACTTCGAACAGTCTGTAATTGCATAACAGACTGTAATCTTGTTGGTCCCCCCGAATTGTTTGTTACTGCATAAAAAATATAGGAAACAAAAAAATAAAATAGAATATAAAAGGGGTCAAAAGTAGTTTACAAATAACTTGTAAAATCCGACCTTTGACCTCCGATTTTATCTCTTATATTATTTTTTCAAGGAAACAATAATCCTTCTATATGGTTCATCTCCCACACTTATTGTTTCTACCTTTGCATTTTGTTGTAATTTACTATGAATTATCTTTCTTTCATACGCTTGCATCGGTTCTAATTTAATAGATTTTCTAGTTCTCATTACTGTTTTAGCTACTTTATCTGCTAAATCTTCTAATGTTTTTTCTCTTTTTGCCTTATATCCTTCTATATCTAAAATAACTCTAACCCTATTTTCTATTCCTTTTCCTGCAATAGATGTTAACACATTTTGTAAAGCATATAAAGTCTCTCCCCTATATCCAATTAAATATCCTAAATCATTATTTGTTATGTCTACTTTTAAAAAACTTTCTGTGTTTTCTATGTTATATCTAGTACCTTCTGGCAATTTTAAGATAAAATCTTTTAAGAAATTTTCCAAATTTTCTTTTGCTTTCTCTTGTTCATCTTTGCTTAGCACAATTTCTTTTTTGGTTTCACTTTTATCTAACTTTTCTTCTTTGATTGTCATTTCTACCTTAACAATTCTAGGATCTAATATACTGAAAAAGCTTCTTTTATCTTCATTTTCTAAAACTTTAATTTCTACGCAATCTTTTGGAACATTTAGTTCTTTTAGACCTTTTTCAACTGCTTCTTTTGTAGTTTTTCCTTCAGCAATAATAGTTTTTCCCATAGATTACTCCTCCTCTTCTTGCTTGATAGCTTTATCTAAAATTAATCTTTCTAAAATCATTAAAATATTATTAATTAACCAATATAAAGCCAATCCTAATGGTGCTACAAATGCGATAGAAATAGACATAATTGGCATCATCCAAGACATCATTTTATTCGTTTGCATAACAGCATCTATTTCATTTTCACTTTCTTTTTCTTCGATTTCTTTTCCTGTTTCTCCGTCTATTACAACATCTTTTTTCGCTTTATTTTGCTTTTCTTGCATTGCTGTTGTCATGCGTATTGATATAAAAGAAGATAATATGTACAAAATTGGAATAATATAAACGGTATAATCTGTCATGTTTTGTTGTGGTATTTTACTTAAATCTAATCCAACAAAATTCATCTGAAGATTTAATTTTTCGATATTATTATCTTCTGGATTCTTTTCTTTTAACCAATTATACTCTCTTATTAAATCAATCTCTGGATATACTTTGCTGATTTCTTTTCCTTCTTCTTGCAATTGAGAAATATATTTATTAATATCTTCTGATGAAATTTTTTCCATATAAGTAATTGGGCTTTTTACTAAATAAAAAATAGATAATAATAACAATAATTGAACAATTGCTGTTAAACAACCACTGAAAGGACTCATATTCTCTGTTTTGTATAAATTCATCATTTCTTGATTCATTTTATCAGGGTCATTCTTATATTTGAATTGTATAACCTTCATTTTTTCTTGCATTTTTGCACTTTTTTTCATCGTTTTTTGTTGCTTGATAGATAAAGGTAATAACAATACTTTTATGATAAGAGTAAATAATATAATGGCTATTCCGTAGTTATTCACTAAATTATATAAAAAGGATAGTAGATAACCGAAAAGATTAGCTAAACTTTCAAACATGAAAATTCCTCCTATTTCTATTTTAATGGGTCATATCCACCTTTTGAAAAAGGATTGCATCTTAAAATTCTATAAAATCCCTTGAGGCTTCCTTTTAATGCTCCATATTTTTGTATGGCTTGTTTTGTATATTCGGAACAGGTTGGATAATATTTGCAATGAATTGTTTTACTTTTTAGACCTGATAGATATTTTTGGTATCCTCTAATTAGCCATATAAGTAACTTTTTCATACCATTTCCTCTATTATCTTGGCTTTATCAAAAATTGTTTTCATGTCTTTTTTTATATTATGAAAATTAGCATTCTCAATAGGTACCTTCTTTTTCCATAAAAAAACAATGAAATATCCCTCTTTGAGATATTTTTCATAGAATTGATAGTTTTCTCGAATCAGCCTTTTAATAAGATTTCTCTTGACTGCTTTTGCTATTTTAACTCCAATAGCAATTCCAATACAATTCACTTTTTCCTTATGATTTTTTTTTATGAAAACTTCTATACATTTTCCTGAATAATACTGCCCTTTTGATAAAACGTTTCTGAATTCATAATTTTTTTTCATCATTTTTGTTTTTTTCATTATTCTTTTTTCCTTTCTTTCAAGGCAAATAAAATGAAAAAAATCTAGTTTCATTATCATTATGCTTTAAAAGGTCAGTTTTTATGACCTTTTATAAGCTAGTAAAATTATGCTGTTAATTTTTTTCTACCTTTTGCTCTTCTTGCTTTTAATATATTTCTTCCTGCTCTTGTTTTCATTCTTTTCATAAATCCATGTTCTTTCTTTTCTTGTCTATTTTTTGGTTGAAATGTTCTTTTCATTTTCCCTACACCTCCTACTGATAATTAACAAGTATATCGATTATACAGCAAAATAGTGTGAAAAGTCAAGTGATTTTAGAATTTTTTTATAAAATTATGTAACTATTAAACGTTATTTTATTTTAGTCTAAAAAGTTAATGTATTTTTTCTTCGTAACTCCCAGCTACGAACAGTCTGTAATTATATAACAGACTGTATTCTTGCTGGTCCCCCCAAAATTGTTACATCAAAAAAAATACATTAACTCTTATAAAAAAATGAATAATCTAATTTGTTTGATTTTATGTAATCTTTTAAGTTTTCCACACTTTTTTCTGCCATTATCCACATAAAAAAATTTTTTTCCACAATTTTGTTGACTTTTTGTTTATAAATCTGTTATGATTGAAAAGTAAAAATTTATAACAGATTTTTCTTACCAATACTTAAATTTATGTTCGTAAAAATTATGTTTATTTTTACAAAAATATGTCAATTTTTTCAACATTTGTGGATAAATATGTGGATAATTCTAAAAGAAAGGATAGATGCTAAATGACACTAGATAAAAAAGAATTAATGGAAAAAATAAAATATGAACTAAGAAAAGAATTGACTCAAATTTCTTTTAATACTTGGATTAAACCATTAAACATTAGAAGTATTGATGGGAATCATATTGTTTTTACAACAGTATCTGAATACCAAAAAGATTTCGTAGAAACCAAATATAAACCTCTACTTTTAAACACTTTAAGTTTTATTACGAATAGAGATTGGACTTATACGGTTATTGATTTAGAAAAAGAGGGAAAAGAGAAGATAGAAGAAATAGAAGAAAACAATGATAAAAACGAAAATTCTTCAGAAGCTAAATTAAATAATACATCTTTAGATACGAAATACACCTTTGAGACTTTTGTCGTAGGAGAAAATAATAAATTTGCTCATGCAGCTGCACTAGCCGTAGGAAATAATAAACCTGCTGAAGCCTATAATCCTTTATTTTTATATGGGGGAGTTGGTTTAGGAAAAACTCACTTAATGCATGCCATTGGTAATAGAATGCTTGAAAATGATAGAAATTGCAATGTTTTATATGTTACTTCTGAAAAATTTACCAATCAACTGATTAATGCAATAAAAGATAATAAAAACGAAATTTTTAGAAACAAATATAGAAATATAGATGTTTTATTAATAGACGATATTCAATTTATCGCTGGAAAAGAAAGAATACAAGAGGAATTCTTCCATACTTTCAACTCTTTGTATGAAGAAAAAAAGCAAATTATTATTTCTAGTGATAAACCACCAAGAGATATTCCTTTTTTAGAGGACCGATTAAAATCTAGATTTGAATGGGGGCTTCTAGCCGATATTTCTTGTCCTGATTATGAAACTCGTTTCGCAATTTTAAGAAAGAAAGCACAAGACGAAAATATCGTGATTGATGATTATATTCTTTCCAATATTGCCAATAAAATTGATTCCAATATTAGGGAACTAGAAGGTGTGTTTAATAAAGTAGTTGCGATTGCTTCTTTAACACATAGTCCGATTACAATAGAGTTAGCAGAAAAAACGATTAATGAATTCAAATATGAAAGTGAAAAAGTAATTTCTTCTGACTTTATTAAAGAAACTGTTGCTAAATATTTTAGTATTGATAAAGAAGATTTATCTGGTAATAAACGTTCTAATGATATTGCTTTTCCAAGACAAATTGCTATGTATTTATGTAGAGAAATCGCTAACATGTCTTATCCACAGATAGGAACTGACTTTGGAGGTAGAGACCACTCAACTGTAATGCATGGATGTAAAAAAATAGAAAAAGAAATCAAAGAAAAAAATAATACTAAGTTAATTGTGGATAGTGTGAAAAATATTATCATAGATGGCAAACAATAGAATTTTAAAATAAATGATACACTTTTTTGAAATTTGTGTTTGAAAAAATGTTGTTTGCTAAAAATAGATTTAATCTGTTCTTACGGAACTGCCATATTGAATATCAACACCCCTATGTTAATAACATGTTTAAAAACTGTGTATATTTTAATTTTACACAAATGTTGTATTTGTTTGTGGATAACTATTTCTTTTTTCCACTAACTTATCAACATCAGTTTTTCTAGGGATTCTAACTTTCAACATTGTTTTCCACAATTTCCACAAGACCTAATACTATTACTACTAATAATATTATATATAATATAAAGGAGGAAGCAAAATGAAAATAGTTTGTGATAAGGATACCATCCTGAAAGCTATTAATTCCGTAGTAAAAGGTGTCGCTTCAAAAACGACTATGCCTATACTAGAAGGAATACTAATTCAAACCAATGATAATGAAATAAAATTAACTACCTATGATTTAGAAATAGGAATTGAATATGTTATGGAATGTGAAGTAAAAGAACAAGGAAGTACAGTAGTAAATGCTATTATGTTTAGTGAAATTATTAGGAAATTACCAGATACAGAGATTTATATTTCTTTAAATTCACAAAATTTATTAGAAATTGAATGTGAAGGTTCTTTATATAAATTAGCTACTATGAATCCAGAAGAATTTCCAGAGCTTCCAAAAATTGAAATAGAGAATTCAATTGAAATTGACCAAAATGTTCTAAAAAATATGATAAGAAGGACAATATTTGCAGTTAGTACAGAAGAGAGTAGAGCAATTTTTACAGGATGTTTATTTGAAGTAGAGAATAATGAATTGACATTAGTTTCAGTGGATGGTTTTCGATTAGCTTTAAGGTCAATTTATTTAAATAAACAAAGTAATGACTTTCAAGCAGTTATTCCAGGAAAAACATTAAATGAAATCAATAAAATTATAACAGATTCTTTAGAGCCAATTAAGTTAGGAGTTGCTAAAAATCAAGCTCTATTTGAAATGGAACATTGTAAAGTAGTAACCAGAATATTAGATGGAGAGTTTTTAAATTACAAAAATGTGATTCCAAGCAATTGGGAGACTAGAATTAAAGTAAATAAAAGTAATATTCAAAATAGCTTTGAAAGAATTAGCTTAATATCAGCATCCAGTGTTGAAAAAGAAAAAAAATATCCAGTTAAAGTACAAGTTGATATAGGAAAAGTAGTAATATCTTGTACCAATCAAACAGGAGATGCGAAAGAAGAATTATATGTTTCAACTGAAGGAAAAAATCTAGAAGCTGGATTTAATCCAAAATATTTTCTAGATAGTTTAAAAGTAATAGATGAAGAAGAGATTTATATTGAATTTGGAACTAGTATATCCCCATGTTTAATTAAATCAACTGAAAACAATGATTATACTTATATGATTTTACCAATTCGATTAAAAGAAGATTAAAAAATAAAATTGAGATTTTCTATGCTATTATAATGGCTAGAAAATCTTAATTTTCTCTATCAAAAAATAAAAAAAATTTAAAAAAAAATAAAATAGAAAAAATAGCAAAAAAAAGAAAAAAATAGAAAAAAATATATAAAAAAAGAAAAAGTGGTGAAAATCACGGAAAATAATTTTATATAATTTTATATAAATTAAAATAAATTAATTTGAAGAAAAATTATACACAAATGGAGAAGGATATGTGGATAAAAAAAATCAAAATAAATAATTTTAGAAATTATAAGAAGGAAGAAATTTTATTAGAAAAAAATATCAATTTATTTTATGGTGAAAATGCACAAGGAAAAACAAATATGATAGAAGCTATCTTTTTAGGAAGTATGGGAAAATCATTTAGGGCTAAAAGAGATAAAGAAATGATAAATGTAACAGAAGAAAAGGCAGAAATTGAGTTAGAATATGAAAAATCAGATAGAGATGGAAAAATAAAAATAGAATTATCAAATAAAAAAAGTATTTATTTAAATGGAATCAAAATAAAGAAATTAAGCGAATTATTAGGAAATATTAACATTGTTATTTTTACACCAGATGATATTAATATTTTAAAAGGTGGACCTCAAAATAGAAGAAGATTTTTAGATATTATGATTAGCCAATTAAAACCAAATTATATGTATCATTTAAATTTATATTTGAAAACACTAGAACAGAGAAATAATTATTTAAAACAAATAAAAGATGAAAAAAAAGATGAAAGTTTATTAGATATTTGGGATGAGAAATTAATAGAAGAGGCAGCAATTATTTATCAATATCGAAATGAATATATGAATAAAATAAGAGAAAAAATAGGAAGAATACATCAAGAAATAACCAATGATAAAGAAAAGATAGAAATAGAATATATATCAGAATGTAAAACAAAAGAAGAATATTTAAAAAAATTAAAAGAAAGAAGAAAATTAGATATTATAAAAGGGTATACGACAAAAGGAATTCATAGAGATGATTTTATGATATCGATTAATAACAAACCAATTGATATTTATGGTTCACAAGGTCAGCATAGAACAGCAATTCTTTCTCTAAAATTATCAGAATTAAATATTGTAAAAGAAGAAATAGAGGAAGCACCCATTCTGTTATTAGATGACTTTATGTCTGAATTAGATGAAAAAAGAATTAAAAGTTTTTTAGAAAAAATACAAAATACGCAAGTCATTATTACTTGTACTGAAAAAATAAAGGTTGAAAATAAAAAAAATTTAATATATAATGTGGAAGAAGGAAAAGTAAAAAAATAAAGAGGAGAAAAGGAGTGTCCCCTAATCCCTAAAAAAGGGATTTTAAGTAACGTCCCTAAATCCCTAAAGGAGGAAAGAAACAAATGGAAAAATATGAACATAAATATGGTGCAGAGCAAATTCAAGTATTGGAAGGATTAGAAGCCGTAAGAAAAAGACCTGGTATGTATATAGGAAGTACATCTGTTAGAGGGCTTCATCATTTAGTTTATGAAATTGTAGACAATGGAGTAGATGAAGCTTTAGCGGGATATTGTACAGAAATCAATGTTGTGATTGAACCGAATAATATTATTTGTGTAGAGGATAATGGAAGGGGAATTCCTGTAGAAATCCATCCAAAAACAAAAATCTCAACAGCAGAAACAGTATATACGGTATTACATGCAGGAGGAAAATTTGGTGGCGATAGTGGCTATAAAGTATCAGGAGGACTTCATGGAGTTGGTGCTTCTGTTGTAAATGCTTTAGCAAACTGGACAGAAGTAACCATTCGAAGAGATGGTTCTTTGTATCAAATGAAATTTGAAAAAGGAAAAACTACTCAAAAATTAGAAAAAATAGGGGAAGCAAAAGGAACAGGAACGAAAGTTAGATTTTTGGCAGATGATACCATATTTGAAACAACAGATTATGAATATGAAGTGTTAGAAAAAAGATTTCGAGAGATTGCTTTTTTAACAAAAGGTTTAAAAATTACAATTGAAGACCAAAGGGAAGAAGTTCCTAAAAAAGCAGAGTTTTGTTTTGAAGGTGGATTAAAATCTTTTGTCGAATATTTGAATAAAAGCAAAGAAAAGTTACATAAAACTCCTATCTATATCGAAAAGGATGGAGAAGTACCAGTAGAAATAGCCATACAATACACATCAAGCTATTCAGAGAATATATATACTTTTGTTAATAACATAAATACGATTGAAGGTGGAACGCATTTAGAAGGATTTAAAAGGTCTTTAACAAAAGTTTTTAATGATTATGCCAGAAGCCATAATATTTTAAAAGAAAAAGATTCCAATTTACAAGGAGAAGATATTAGAGAAGGAATCACGGCAGTGGTATCGGTTAAAGTAAAAGAGCCACAATTTGAAGGACAAACGAAAACAAAATTAGGAAATAGCGAAGTTACTGGTGTGGTTCAAAGTATGGTAAATGAATCGTTATCAAGCTTTTTAGAAGAAAATCCGAATGTAGCAAAATCTATTTTGGAAAAATGTATTAGTGCCTCTAGAGCAAGAGAAGCAGCAAGAAAGGCTAGGGAATTGGCAAGAAAGAAAAATTCATTAGAGACCTCTACTTTGCCAGGAAAATTAGCAGATTGTAGTAGCAAAAATCCAGATGAGTGCGAAGTATATATTGTAGAGGGAGATTCAGCAGGAGGAAGTGCAAAACAAGGAAGAGATAGAAAATTTCAAGCGATTTTACCACTATGGGGAAAAATGTTAAATGTAGAAAAAGCAAGAGCCGATAAAATTTATGGAAATGACAAATTAAATCCAGTTATTTTAGCTGTTGGCGCTGGAATTGGTAGCGATTTTGATGTAACCAAAATTAGATATGGAAAAGTTATTATTATGGCAGATGCCGATGTAGATGGAGCTCATATCAGAACATTATTGTTGACTTTTTTCTTCCGTTATATGAGACCGTTAATTGAAAATGGAAATGTATATTTAGCTCAACCACCTTTGTATAAACTATCTAAAAAAGGAATGGAAGATAGATATTGTTATACAGATGAAGATTTAGAAACTGCTTATAAAGAATTAGAGGAAAAAGGGATTGGAAGAGAGCAACTTGGATTACAAAGATATAAAGGTTTAGGAGAGATGAATCCAGAACAATTATGGGAAACAACTATGAATCCAGAAACTAGAACTTTAGTAAAAGTAACGATGGATGATGCGATAAAAGCAGATGAAATTTTTTCATTATTAATGGGAGATGAAGTAGAACCAAGAAGAGAGTTCATTCAATCTAATGCAAAATATGTAAAGAATTTAGACATTTAATAGTAACATAATTTAATGCCAGATAAATTTAATTTATCTGGCATTAATGATAAAGCCAATAATAATCTCTACTAAAACTAATATATCTAATAGTTAAACCTAATATATATTGCTATATAAATAAGCTCGATACCACATATATTAATCCTTCGCTCGACTATTAATACACCACAAGTAACTATATTCATCCCAAAGGGACTACTAATAACCACTTTATAAAAATTGGTCTAGATATAAGAATAATCTTAGCTCGAATATATTACCTATCATTTGACCATATACATAAGAATAAAATAAAAAATACAGCCTACAAACAAATAATATACTCTTCTCGCCGACCTATTATAATATATATAATACACTATAATACATCTTTGTCCGAATATAAATGAACTAATAAAATCCATGTATACTCTTGGCTCAACTATTATTAACCTTATAAATTTAGTATAGACAAAAAATAAAAAAATATTCAAAAAATAAAAATTAACATAAATTTTTTTAAAAATAGAATAAAATAAAAAAAGATAATAAAAAATGTCGAAAAAAGCAGATGAAATTTTCTTGACAATACTTGTAAAATAATGTAAAATCATCTTCAATAAGGAGGTGAAAAAAATAAAAAAGCAATCCACGACACAAAGTTGGATTCCCATAGAAAGAATATTAAACAATGGAATGATTCAAACGAAAACTAAATACATAAAAATTTTAAAGGTTTCTCCCATCAATTATAATTTAAAATCTGATTTAGAGAAACAAGCTATTTTAAATTCTTATAAAGTTTTTTTAAAAACTTGCAATTTTGATATTCAAATTTTAATTCAAAGTAGTAAAGAGAATCTAGAGAAAAATATATCCAATATTCAGAAAAATGTTCAAAAGAAAGAGAATCGATATTTAGCTAAAATATCGGAAGATTATATTGAATATATCAATCAAATTAATATTAGTAAAAAGTCATCTTCTAAAAATTTTTATCTTATTATTTCCAAAGAAAATTTAAAAGAACAAGAATATAATGAATCATTTGAAATTATCAAGAATGATTTAAAAGAAAAGTATTTTAAAATTAAAGAATGCTTATCTAGATGTGGGAATTCGGTATTTGAAATTAATTCAAAAGAAGAAGCACGAAAGGTTATCAGTTCTTTTCTTAATACAAGAAAAGAAATTAATTTAAGAAATTTAAAAAAGGAGGACAAAAATTATTAAAAAAGTAAACATAAAACAAATTCAATTTATCGAGGGCTCTATTTCAGATAAAGATAGAATAGCACCAACCTACATAAATTTAGAGAATCCCAAATATATTGAGATTGATAATCTATATTATGGTGGATTAATAGTAGTTAATTATTATAGGGAGCAGACAGATATATTATTAAAAACTTTAATTGAAACCAATATTAATATGAATCTATCTATCTTTTATGAAAAACAAGATAGTTATAAAACAATAAAGGATTTAACTTATCATATTGGTAATGTAGGAGTAGAATTAAAAGAAAGTAATCAAAATAGACAAGATATTGATATAGTAGCTTTTGCTTACAACGATGCTAAATATATTAGAAAAGAAATACAAGTAAACAATGAAGATATTTATTTTTTATATATTTACATAAATGTGTATGCAGAAGAGATAAAAGAATTAGAATATTTTTTAAATAAGATAGAAGGAATTGCACAAAGTAAAGGAATGCAAACAAGAAGGGCTAATTTTAGACAAGAAGAAATGTTTATGGCATGCTTACCATTAACTGAAAACCCAAGCATTCTAAAAGAAGCTTCTAAGAGAAATATTTTAACAAATGGGCTAATTGCTACTTATCCTTTTATATCTTCTACTATTTTTGATGAAGAAGGAATCTTTATTGGTACGAATATTTATAATAATTCACTTGTATTTATTGACCGATACAATACCAATCAATATAAAAATGCGAATATTTGTATTTTTGGGACAAGTGGTGCAGGCAAGTCATTCTATACAAAATTACTTATTTTAAGATATAAGTTATTAGGAATAACACAATATATCATAGACCCAGAAAGAGAATACAGCAATTTATGTAAAGAATTAAAGGGAACACAAATAAAAATAGGTCCAAATTCAGATACCTATATTAATATTTTGGATATTAGAAAAGAAAGCATAGAAGAAGGGGAAAGTGGTTATTTAGCTACTAAAATAGGAAAACTAATTGGATTTTTCAATTTAGTATTTGGAGAATTAAATGAAGAAGAAAAAGCTTTGATAGAAGAAAAGTTGATAGAAGTTTATCAAAGAAAAAACATTACTTTTAATGATGACAGTTTATATAAAACAAATGAAGAAAAGATATTAGGAAAAGAATTTAAAAAACCAAAAGATATGCCATTATTAGAAGATTTATATAATGTTTTAGGAAGCGATGAAAAAACAAAAAGATTTAAAACAAAACTAATTCCCTTTGTAAAGGGGTCCATGAAATTTTTTAACCATCCAACCAATATTGCATTAGATAATGATTTAATTATTGCAGATGTTTATGATTTAGGAGAAGAAAATTTAAAATATGGAATGTACTTATTTACCGATATTTTTTGGGATAAAATCAAGGAAAATAGAGAAGAGAAAAAAGCAATCTATTTAGACGAAATATGGAGATTAATAGGTGTTACTTCAAATAAAGAAGTAGCTAGTTTTATCTATAAAATATTTAAAACCATTCGAAAATATGGTGGAAGTAGTGTAGCTATTACACAAGATATTTCAGATATTTTTAGTTTAGAAGGTGGGATTTATGGAAAAA
Source organism: uncultured Clostridium sp. (assembly GCA_948470605.1). GTDB lineage: Bacteria > Bacillota > Clostridia > TANB77 > CAG-508 > CAG-269. The sequence goes on from CAOKPI010000001.1 coordinate 42,207, forward strand.
GTATATTAAACAATTCTAGTATTAAGACTTTTTTTGCACTAGAGGAGGAGAATATAAAGATATTATCTGAATTTGCAAATTTATCAGAAAAAGAAAAAGTAGAAATAAAATCTTTAAAAAGAGGAGAATGTCTCATGTTTGTGGGAGAAAATCATATTTTAACAAAAATAGAATGTTCTAAAATAGAAAAAGAAATACTTGAAGGTGAGAATCATGAAAAAAATAATAACAGCTATTAATAATCCTAAATTAAATGAAGAACTAAAAAAAGAAGGAAATTTTGAAATTATAGGAAAAGATATTCAATATAGAGAAGCTATTTTAGAAATATTAGAAAAAAATAATAAAATTGATTTAATTATTTTAAGTGAAAAAATACCAGGGGAAATTCAGTTAGAAAATTTAATTGAAAAAATAAAATTTGCAAATGAGAAAATAAAAATAATATTTATTTTAGAAAAAGAAAATAAAGAGTTGGAAAAAATATTAATAAAAAATAATATGATTGATATTTATTATAATAATAAAATTAATTTAAAAGAATTAATAAAAATAATAAATAAAAAAGAAATAAATATAGAAGAAGAAATTATAAAATTAAAAAAGATAATAGAAGAAAAAAATATTCCATATCATGAAACAGAAAATCATAAAATAAATATTGTAAAGAATCCACTTTATAGAATAAAAAGTATTATAAAAGAACAAAAAAATAGCCCATTTTTATTAAATATGTCAACCAAAATCATAACTTTTTCAGGTAATTATAAAAGTGGAAAAAGCACGTTATCCCTAATTATCAGCCAATATTTATCAGAAAAGAATTACAGAGTTTTACTAGTGGATGCAGATTTAGAAAAAAAAGATTTAAGTCTTTTATTAGAAAAAAATAAAAGAATAAATATAAAAAAAAGAAAAAATAAATATTTGAATAAAAATAGAAAAAAATCATATGGAAAATATTTAAATAAAAATAAAATAAAAATAAAAAATAATAAAAGAAATGAATATAAAAAATTAATAAATTTAAAAAATAAAATTGATAATTATAAAATAAAAAATATAATTCATTTTTTTACGAATAAAATAAATAAAAATTTATATTTTTTTAGTGGATTTAATTATTTATTAAAAATTAAAAAAAATAAAGAAATAAAAAAACAAAAAATAATCAAAAAAATAATATTTATTTTTTTTCAAATAATTAAAAAACAGTATCATTTTATTATAATAGATATTTCAAAAAACAATTTGGATGTAATCAATAAACAAATTTTAAAAAATAGTGATATAAATTTTATATTATTAGAAGCAAATTTATTAGGCATGAAAGAGATTCAAAGGACTTTAAAAGAGTATACGAAGGGATGGAATATCAATAAAAACAGTTTACATATTGTGTCAAATAAAAGAAATTTTAGTTCCATGAATAAAAGTTTAATAGCAAAATGTATTCCCCATAAAAATAAAATTTTGGAAATAAAAGAAAATAAAATTTATTATCATTTAATTCATAATTATTTTAGAAAGAAATTTCTATTAAAAAACAAAAAAATAAAAAAAGAAATTCATAAAATAATAAATCAAATAAATATAAAATAAAAAAATAAATAAAATCAAAATAATTAGTAAAAATAAAATATTAATCCAATAAAAATAAAAAAATTAAAATAAAAAATAAAAAAATAGAAATAATCTAAAATAAAATATAAAAAGGAAATCTCAAAATTTCTAAAGTAAAAAAATAGAATTTTATCAAAACAAAAAAATCTTATACCTAAAAAGAAAATGAATAAATCAAAAAAATATTAGGCAATAGAGGGATTTAGAAGATTAAATTATATAAAAAAAGAAGTTTAAATACCGAAAAAATGGTTTACATATAAACTAAAAATCAAGAAAAAATATGCTAAAATTCATAAAAAACTCGAAGGGTAGAAAAAAATAGTAGCAATAAAAGGAAATAAGACCTTGTGAAAAAACAAAAAAATAAAAAATAATAGGGGTTATCCATTAATTTTATTATTTTGATAAAAAAAGAAAAGATAAAAAATAGTTCCAAAAAACAATAAAATGAGATAACAAAAAAACTAGGCAATAAAAGGAAAGAGAGCAATAAGAAAACTACAAAAAATGCAATAAAATAGTTTACATATATACTGAAAAAACTCCGTTTATAAGGGGCAAGATAAAAAAAACTAATTAACAAACCAACGGAAAAATTTTATAAAAAGTTAAATAAAATAGAAAAAGAAAGAAGGAATAGAAATGGATATAAATAATTTAGAAAAAAATAATGATATTAATTTTAATCATAATTTAATCAATGAAAAAACACAAAAAAACTTTTTAGAAACGACATTAGGAAAAACAATTAATACAGCAGTTGATATTGGAATTAGAAGTCTGTTACCAGATTTTTTAGAAGAACAAATCATAAATATAAAAGACAATTTATTAAATTATGGATTAAAAGATGGTATTACCAAAACAATTGATGATGCGATTAATTTAGGAAAAAGTGCTATTGGTATTCTAACAGGAAACTTTGAAGATATTTCTCAAATGCAAAGTGCAGTAAAATCGGGAGGATTGATTGATAATATGTCATCTTTATTAGATAGTGTTGTAGATAAAGTAAGACAAGCAGGTTTGATTAATCATACAGTAGCCAAAACAATAAAGCAAGGAAAAAATGTAATATTGAATAACGTAGAGAAAAACATAGAAAGTACTTTCCAAAAACAATATGAAGCAATTGACAAAACAGATAAATATATTAGCAATTGGAGAAAATTTTTTGAGGAGAAAAACTTTAATGGCATGCAGAAGGAATATAACAAGATAGAAAAACAGAGAAAAAGTCTTGCTCCCATAGAAAAAACAATTAATAATATAAAAACCATAGAAAATATACATAATTTGATAAAAAACAATGGACAAGATTTCAATTTAACACAAGAACAAATAGAATTAGCAAAAAAATTGACATAATAAACAAAAAATGAATAAAAAAGCATAGAAAAATCAAATACTATAAAATAAGGAGGAATTCAAATGGAGGAAGATATTAAATATAAAGATATTTTGGGTATGATTTATCAAGCAGAAGAAAAGACACTAGATGAAAAAATGAAAAAAGTTAACAGAAAAGTGAAAGAACAAATAAAAGATATAAATACAAAACAACTTTTAGAAGATACATCAAAACCAAAAGAACTTATCAGAACTTTTGAAAAAATAGAAGAAAATTATAGTATTAAAATTGCAGAATATAATAAAGAGTTTTACAAGCAAGGATTTAAAGACGGAGTCAATTTAATTATGAATTGTTTTAAGATGTAATTGAGATTAAAAATTTTATGTGGTATTAAGATTAGGAATAAAAAATAAAATTTTGAGTAGAATATAAAATAGTATTGACATCTCTAAAAATAGATGGTATAATACTATTAACTTATAAGTGATGTAACCTGTCATAAGTAAGTTCGGTATGTGAGTAACGACACATACTCTTTTTTTGCAAAAAAATAATGGAGGCTATGTAACGAATGCCTCCATCAATAAAGATTACTCTTTATTGTCTTGTTTGTCATATATCTTCTTATAATTTATTATATAACAAACTAAAAATAAGAGTTGTAAAAACTGTGTTTTCCCTAAATTTTTTCTCGTTTTTCCTGCTTTTTTGCTTGCAAATTTAAGTATGTTTTAGTATAATAAAAACATAGAAAAATAAGCTAAAAGCACAAAGAAAGGAAGATAAAAAGATGGAGGAAAAACAAGAAAGAATGGACGGAAAAATCATAGAAAGAGACATCGAAAAGGAAATGAGAACAGCCTATATTGACTACGCCATGAGTGTTATTGTATCAAGGGCACTTCCAGATGTAAGAGATGGATTGAAGCCAGTGCATAGAAGAATTTTATATGCCATGCATGAAGATGGAATTACAGCAGACAAGCCATACAGAAAATGTGCCAATACAGTTGGTTCTGTTCTTGGTAGGTATCATCCACATGGTGACAGTTCTGTATATGATGCTATGGTAAGATTAGCACAAGACTTTTCTATGAGATACATGCTAATTGATGGACATGGAAACTTTGGTTCAGTGGATGGCGATGGTGCTGCAGCTATGAGGTATACAGAAGCAAGAATGGCAAAGATTTCTGAATATATGTTGACAGATATCGAAAAAAACACGGTAAACTTTATGCCAAACTATGATGATAGATTACAAGAACCAACTGTATTACCAGCCAGAATACCAGCACTTTTAATTAATGGCTCTTCAGGAATTGCTGTTGGAATGGCAACCAATATACCACCACATAATTTGACAGAGGTTATTAATGGGATTATTAAGATAATTGATGAAGATGAAGTAACCGATGAAGATTTAATGAGTGTTATAAAAGGACCAGACTTTCCAACAGAAGGAATTATTTTAGGAATGGAAGGAATTAAACAAGCTTATAAAACAGGAAGAGGAAAAATAACTTTACGAGCAGAAACAGAAATAGAAGAAATGAGTGGCAATCGACAAAGAATTATTGTATCTTCTTTGCCATATCAAGTTAACAAAGCAAATTTAATTAAGACCATTTCTGATTTATCAAAAGAAAAAAAGGTAGAAGGAATTTCTGAATGTAGAGATGAATCTGACAGAAAAGACAGAGTAAGAGTTGTCATTGAATTAAAAAGAGATGCAAATCCACAAGTTGTTTTAAATCAATTATTTAAACATACACAGATGCAAACAACATTTGGTATTATTATGTTAGCTTTAGTCAATGGAGAACCTAAAATATTAACCTTAAGACAATGTATTGATTGTTATATTGACCACAGAAAAGAAGTTATTTTAAGAAGAACACAATTTGAATTAGATAAAGCATTAGCAAGAGCTCATATTTTAGAAGGATTAAAAATAGCTATTGATAATATTGATGAAGTAATTAGTATTATTCGTTCTTCCTATGATGATCCAAAAGAAAGATTAATGGAACGATTTGGTTTAACAGATATTCAAGCACAAGCTATTTTGGATATGAGATTAAAAACACTATCTGGCTTGCAACGAGAAAAAATAGAAGAAGAATATAAACAATTGATGGAATTAATAGCACATTTAAGAGAAATTTTAAATAGTGAAAGACTAGTATTTGAAATTATAAAAGAAGAATTAATTGAAATCAGAGACAAATTTGGTGATGAAAGAAAGACCAAAATTGTAGCAGCCGAAGGCGAAATTGATATAGAAGACCTAATAAAAGAAGAACAATGTGTAGTTGCTTTAACTCATTTTGGTTATATCAAAAGAATGCCAATTGATACCTATAAAAGCCAAAGAAGAGGAGGAAAAGGCATTACGGGAATGACAACGAGAGAAGAGGATTTTGTAAAACAAATCTTTACAGCTTCTACCCATGATGTTGTTTTATTCTTTACTAATAAAGGAAAATTGTATAAGTTAAGAGGTTATGAGGTTCCAGAAGCAGGAAGAACAGCAAGAGGAACGGCAATTGTAAACTTGTTAAGTTTAGATGCCGGAGAAAAAGTATCTGCTATCATACCAATTCAAAATTTTGCAGAAGGAAAATATCTATTAATGGCTACTAAAAACGGGTTAATCAAAAAGACGGCATTAAAAGAATATGATTCAACCAGAAAAACAGGTCTTCAAGGAATCACGTTAAAAGAAGATGACGAGTTAATTGACGTAAGATTAACAGATGGAGAAGATAATGTAGTATTAGTAACTAGAAATGGTATGTGTATTACATTTGATGAAAAAGATGTACGTCCAATTGGTAGAGTTTCACAAGGTGTTATTGGAATCAGATTAGATGAAGATGATGAAGTAATTGGCATGGAATCGGTAATTAGTGGAGGAAAAGCAACATTACTTGCTATTACAGAGAATGGATTCGGAAAAAGAACAGAATTAGACGAATATAGAGTGCAAAATAGAGGTGGAAAAGGAGTTATTACTTATAAAATAATGCCAAAAACAGGAAAATTAATAGGAGTAAGAATTGCAGTAGAAGGTGATGACGTTATGTTAGTTACTAACACAGGAACCATTATCAGATTAAAAGTAGAGGATATTAGTGTACTAGGAAGATCTACACAAGGAGTTACTTTAATGAGAACCAATGATGGCGGAAAAGTAGTAAGTGTTGAAACGCTAAATGAAGCTCAAATGCCAGAAGAAAACGAAGAAAAATAAAGAGAATACCTAAAATTGACAATCAACATAAAATCCAACTTAGAAAATCAAGTTGGATTTTATGTTGATTTTTTAATCATGATGTATTTTTTAGAAAAAAGAAAAACAAAGAATATAAAGGTATGAAAGCCATTTTACTGCCTATTTTTAAATCTTAAATCTTCTCCAAAAAAGCAATAGATATCATAATAGCCAGCTATTCTAGAACCGATTCTTTCTTCGTAAGTAGAAAAAATATCTTTAATATTTAAGTTTGTAGAAATAATTGTCTTTGTGACTTTACGGTTTAAATTCAAAATTCTTGTGTTTAAAATGGTAAACAATTCACTTAATTTCATACTATTTAAACTTTCTGTTCCTAAATCATCAATAATAAGTAAGTCAACATTTAGAACAGAATGATAAATATTATCGTTCTTATTTTTTTGTTTATTCATCTTGTAATCAATTACACTTTCAAGTAATACAGGAGCTGTCTGATAAAGAACAGTTTTACCAGCTTGGAGTAATTCTTGTGCAATACAATTTGACATAAAGGTCTTACCGCAAGCCAGTATTTCCTGTGAATAATAAATTTTTCGTATTAGGATTATCAAAATTTCTTACAAATTCTAGACATTTTTCTTTCATATTTTTCATGTTTTGTCTAGGGGAAATGTTAAAGTGATATTTCGCTAAATCTATCTCATTAGAAAATAACTCTTCACGAAAAGTTGAAAAATTTTCTCTATCTAAATTTGCCATATTAGATTCATGAAAAGCGGAATCTAGTAATTTTTGTTTTAAACAATTACATATTTTAGTTTTATCGTTATTTTTCGTAATATATCCTGTATCTTTACAAATAGAGCAACTATATTTGGGATTTAGATAATCACTAGGCAAATTAGCATTTTGTAAAATATTTATTTTTTCCTGCTTTAATTTTTCTACTTTTTGTGTTAAATCTTCTAAAGAAGCAGATGGATGAAATAAAATGTTTTTGGCAGTAGAAATAGCAAAATGATTTAATTCCTCTTCAATTTCTTGCAATCTAGGAATATTTTCATATAATTCCTCTTTTCTTTTTTCTAAATCTAGTTCTGCTTGTAATTTTTTTTGTTCATAATCTTTTAATAAAGCATGTAAAATTTCATTCGACATTTAATCTTTCTTATCCTCCTTATTTTCTGTTGGTTGGTTAGCATATAAAAAGTCTAGATTATCATAAGTTCGTTGTTCATAATTTGTTTTGTTGACTTTTGATTTCAATTCTTTGGCTGATTTTGCTTGCTTTTTACGTTGTTCTAAAAAGGCTTGAACTTCATTAGCTGTTTTTAAATTTCTGTCATGCCAATCAGTAATTACATTATTAATGTATTCAAAGGTAGGATTCTGCTTTAAAGTGGTTCGTTTTAAAGCAATTTCAATAATACTCATATCATAACCAAAATTTAAAACCCAATTTTCGATATAAGCTTGTTCATATTCTGTTAATGCACCGTATTTCCCTAGCTTTTTAGCAATTATTTTGTGATAGTTATTTAGATTTTCGCGTTTTTCAAAATATTGGTCTAATTCATTCCAGGTTTTTATTTTATTAGAAGCCCAAGATTCCGCAACAGCTTGCACATATTTTCTGTTTAAAGCACCTCTAAGATAACAATGGTCAAATAAAGCAATCATAACTTGCTCATCAAACTCATATTTTTTAAACCATAAATCAATATCGTTATACCAAGAAGGTCCCATAATTCCTTGAAAATACATGTTATTAATATGTTCAATCGCTTTGGCTCTTGATTTATTTTTAGAAGTTTGCTCTACTTTTTCTTTTGACATAGTTAAATTAGGGGTATATAAATTACGAAGAGTAGCCTCTTGCAAATCTATTACAATATATCCAGTTGTCTTTTTTAAAATTAAATCGTTTTGTTCTAAATGTTTGATACCATCATTAATAATTTTTAGAGGAATATTCAGTTTTTTAGATAAGTCATTTAATTTAATTTCCTTATGGTATTTTGATAGAAAAACCATATATAAATAAATTTTTAAGAAATCTCCAGGTAAGTCAGACAAATATTCAGAAAAGAAAATATCTGGTAACATTGTTTCTGAAAATAAAAGAGATTTTTCTTTTTGCTCTAATTTCATTCTAATTCCTCCATTAACAATAAAGTTGGTAATTTACATTATAACTTTTTTAGACAAAAAATTCAAGTTATCGAGGAAAAAAGGTCAAAATCACTTTTTATAAAGAAATAATTTAGGTTTCATATAAAAATGAATTAGATAAGAAAAAACGTAAAGAATATTCTCACCATTAAAACCAGCAAAACTAAATAGGAATAAAGGAAAACAAAACACGACAAAGACAAAAATCTTCAAAGTCAAATTCTTAAAAATAAAATTTACTACCATAAAAATAAAAGCATACCATAATAAATTAACAAAAGCAGTAGAATAATCAATAATACCAAATAATTTATTTTTAACATCATAATTTTGTGGAAAAATAAATTTCATAATACCTCCCTTTGAATTAATTAAAATTAAGATTTAAAACCGACAAAGTTTTTCACAGATTGTGAGATTTCTGTGGAAACACCACCAATAAAATCTCGAACCAAAGAATTAGTTCTGATTAAAGCATAAATACCTCCAACATAAACAAATTTAGAAAATAAATTACTAGAGGAATAGTCCATCGAAAATAAAATTAATAAAACAATGGAAACAATGATTTGAATGAATAATAAAGAAAATAGATTACGAAACCAAGTACTAAAAAACCAACTAGTTTTATTTAAAGTTAAAGATAGAAAAGCAAAAGGGGTTAATAAAATAAATACTTTAAGCAAAATATAGCGAAGAGAATAAGAAAAAACTAGGTTTAAAAGGGAAATACTTAGTGTACCTTTTATGAGACCATCTAAAGAAAAAATATTAAGAGAATTGGTATCTATGGCAATACTAGTATTAATGGTAGTAATTAACTCAGAAAAACATATATCCTTTTGAAATAAATTTTCTCCTAAATTTCGAATAGCAAGAGAAACATTAGAATTCAAATCAATCAGAAATTGTATGATAAAAAATGAACCATTCATAGCAATACCGCATAAAATCAACTTAATGATAAAACTAAAAGGGGCTTCTGTTTGAGAATAAGTAAAATGAGCCATTAAATATCTCCCTGCATAATATAAAATAAAAGCAAGTAAGAAGGAATTAGCGATTAATAAAATACCATTAGAAGCGGAAGTCCCAAATAAATTCTCAAAGTTTTTGTCTTGTAAAATGCTAGAATTGACAAAAGTAATATCATCTAAGATAGAATAAAGATTATTATCAATGGAACTAAATAAAGTTTCAAAAATAGAATTAATAGTATCTATAATAATTTGTGTAATATCTGTTGAATTTTCCAAAAATACCTCCTTAACTAATTAACGATTTGATGGCAGATAAAATTAAATCAATAGCTAATATAAAGGCATAGGAAAATAAAGAGCCTTTAATTAACTTATTTCCGGTTCTAATTTTTTCTTCATCACCAAAACTAAATTTTTTCATAAAAATACCACTTCCAACGGCAACAGCAGCTGCTGGAGTTGCTATTTTTAATAACCATTTTTCAATACTTTCAAAGGCTGAATTGATTTTGCTGACAATTTGCGGGTCACCAAGAGCAAAACAAGAAGAAGAAAACAAGCCTAAGAAGAAAAAGAATAAAAGACAAGTAAAAATAAGATAAAAAATTTTTTTGTTCATAAACATTCTCCTTTCTATGTGATTTTTTTAAAATAAGGTAACATTTGCAATTTTTGAGGTGGATAGATTTTATTCCCATCTGATAAAAATGTTAGCGCTGAAAATGTTTCCAAATTTTGAGTAAAAAAGTTTGTTTCAAATTTATAATCATTTTGTAGATAGGTACTAAAAGTTTCAGAAATATTGGAATTTTCAGAGTTCAGCGTATTGGTAATATAACTAAAACGAGTTTGTTTAGCACTTTCTGAAATACTCTTAGAAGTTCTTTCCTTTTCTTCTTTCCCTAACTGTTTTTGGGCTTCTTCAATGGTAAAAACATCATCGGTTCGAAACCAAATTTTATTAATTAGATTTTGGGTAATTACTTTTAATTGAGCTTCTTCTTTTAAAGTTGCTTTTAAGGAAGAATAGCTTTGTGTACTGACGATATTAATACATTTTGCTTCCCTACTTAAAGAGAAAAATTCACCATCTGATTTGGTTACATATTTATCGTATTCATCGCAAATAAAAGCAGAGGTCTTCGAAATACCTTTTGATAAGTTAGAAATGATTTCTGTTTGAAAATCCAGTTTTAAATAAGCAGCAATCATTTTGGAAAGGGAATGATATTCCGAGATGTTCATATTTAAGACAACGATTTTTCCTTTTTGGATTATGTCTGAAAAGCCAGTAAAGGAAAGCTTTTCAACAGGAGCACAAAAAGTAGACATAACATCAAAATCAGAAACAAAACAATTGGTAATACGAGTAATTTCAGAAATTAAAATGCCCTTTGTTCGACTATCTAGGTTTTCGAACTCTTTCTGAAAAAACGATAAGCTAGAATTCAATTCATAAATTTGAGAATGAGATAATTGAGAAGATGTGAATAAATCTCTTAAAACAGAAATTTTTTCTTTGTAATAGTTTGCATCAGTCACCAATTTGTGTAATTCTGAAAAGGTAACATAATTGTTATTGTAAAGTCTACATAGCTTAATACATTCTGTCAAAATTTCTTCAGCTTTGTCGAGCCAATAGCTTTCTGTGTTATTTTCCGAGAAAAGTAAAAGAATGCTTTTTAAACGATTGGCTAATACTTGAGGTTTTAAATTTGGTTTATGTAAAGGATTATAATAAATATTAGATTTAAGTTCAATGACAATTAAGTCTTTTTCTAATTGGTATTGATGGGCATATTTTTTAACTTGTTGATAGAAATTACCTTTTACATCTAGAATCAGCATTCCCATTTTATGTTTTGGATTATTATGATTAAATTCTAGCAGTTGTCTTGTAAAAGGATACATAGCACTTGAGGTTTTTCCAGAGCCGATTGTTCCAGTAATCAAAAAGTTTTGATAAAGACCAGATTCAGGAATGTAAATCTTATGATGAGAGAAATCTTCTCCAATTAGTAAATCTAATTTGTTTTTAGTATGTGATACTGTGGGGATTTTGTTTTTGTCCTTAGTAGGCTTATCTTGAAAGAATGTAAGTTTTTTTAAAAGCCTAGTATAAATTAAATGACCTAATATGAGATTAGAAAAAGAAGAACAAATAACATATAGAATTTTTATGATTTTCCACAATTCAGAATTATTAGAACAGATGTCAAAGGGATGTATACCATAAGATATAATGATTTCTTTTGCTGTGAAAATGGGATGAAAAATAGAATAAGTAACATAAGATAAAAAAGTAAAAAATAAAATCATAAAGACAAACTTTTTTCGATATTTTGTAATAATAAAAGACCTCCTTTTTGAATAGATAGGGAATTGATTTTAAAATGAGTTTTTTTTGATTTTTAATTTAGAACCTTGTTTGTTGTGAAAAAAAACGATGTCAAAAAATGTATACCATGAATATAAAGTAATAAAAAGATAAATAATAAAAGTAATAAAGAATAAATCAATTAATTTTGAAATATTGTCACCACCTTTCTAATTTGTTTTTCTATCATACAATATTTTTTTTGGTTTGTCTATACTTTTTTAAAAATTTATGTTAAAATTACAAAAAAGGAGGTCAAAAATGGAATTCAATAAAGATACTAAAATAGGGGAAATTTTAGAAAAAGCACCTGAAAAAGCAGAGATTTTACTAGAAATGGGAATGCACTGTTTGGGATGTCCAGCATCTCAAATGGAAACATTAGAAGAAGCATGTAGTGTTCATGGGATTGATGTTGAAGAAATTGTAAAAAAATTGAATGCTTAATAGGAAAAAGATACTAGCCTACAAGATATTTTTATACTTTATTTGATGTTATCTTGTAGGCTAAGTAGTAGAAAACAGCTATTTTATAAAATAGGATAAACTTTTGAGAAAAACAAGATGAGAATTCAAAAGTATAGAAAATTTACAGAAAAGACAAATTTTTCTCAAAATGTATTGACAATTGGATAAAAACATTGTAAAATATAAAAGCGTTGTAATTATCATGCATTATGTGGGCTATTAGCTCAGGTGGTAGAGCACTTGACTTTTAATCAAGTTGTCCCGCGTTCGAGTCGCGGATAGCTCACCAAAAGAACTAAATAATTTCTTGTAAATTATTTAGTTCTTTGTATATAAGGCCCGTTGGTCAAGCGGTTAAGACACCGCCCTTTCACGGCGGAGACATGGGTTCGATTCCCGTACGGGTCACCAATTAAATATTATATTTTGCCACTTTAGCTCAGTTGGCCAGAGCATCGCACTTGTAATGCGAGGGTCATCCGTTCGAATCGGATAAGTGGCTCCATATAAGGTCAGTAGTCTTGAAATAGTCTTGATTGCTGGCTTTTGACTTTTAGCATTTTTTATTGTTATATCCTTCCGTTGATTTATTTGAATACAATTTCGTTTTAAAAATTTCAAAATTTTTCTTAGTTTTAATAATAATTTACGGATTAGTATTAAATACTAACTTAAATGTGTTATCTTCTAAAAGTTCTATGTTAGCACCTGCTTTATGTATGGAATCTAATATTTTAATAGTATCATTTACACTCTCTATATAGGCATCTCGCATATAAAAATAGTAATAAGTCATTATTCCTAAAGCTATTCCTAGTATAATAATTATTGCTATAAATATTTTATTTAATTTATTCATAAAACAACCTCCTTCTATTTAATTATATTATATATATATATATATAAATCAAGTTTAACACAAAATTTGACAGAAAAAATCTAATTAAAAGTTAGATTTTTTATAAAAAATTTTCGATTATTTATTGATGATTCTGTAAAATTATGGTAAAATGTTATTTGGTATTTCGATTTGAAATGCTGAAAATGGTTATTCTATAAAGTAAGGTTATATAGCTTTATAGTAATAGCTTCCTTTAAATTGTAGATGTCTGATGTAAATGTCACCTTGAAAGGAGATTTGTATGAGACATTTAAAAATAATAACTATTGCTTTCACTCTTGCTCTTACAGTATTAATGAGTGGGAGTATATCAGTATACGCAACAGACTCTGTTGAAAAAAACGATAAAACAATAGAAGATGTTGCAGTTTCAGCACGTTCTAATCAGTTCTATTCTGGCATTAATGTTTATTCTAATACATGGACTACAATTGCAACTTCAACCACTGGTTTGAATTGCAATGTATATATCAAGTCTATGAATACTACTCTTGACGGATTACGTGTTGTAGGAACTAATATTCGTATGTTGGGAAGGAATGGAAACGTGCTTTGGTCTGAAAGCGAAGCTGTACCTGGACAGGGAAGCAGAGTTTTCTGGTGTGGTAGCAATATTTATAAAATTCAGGCTCAGCCAAAGGCTGGAGTAGGAGTTATTTATTGTCGCCAAAATTAAAAATGTATCAATGAAATGGAACAAATAAATAACATTATATGATACATTTACTCAGACACTAAAATAAGAAGGATACCGGTATTCTATGTAAAAACACCGAAGACTGTTAGCAATATTATATTTTGTTAACAGTCTATTTTTATTATATAATGAAAATCTTTAATATTTCCTATACAAAAATTAAAAAAACATTAAATAAAATATTTATTATTTGATATTCAAAAAATATATCTTTAAAATGTAAAAATTGTGTTAACTGCAAAACTATTGAAATATAAACAAAAATAGCATATAATTAAATGTAAATAAAAATAATAGAGGTGTAAAAATGGAAAAAGTAGCCATCGTAACAGGAGCATCGAGAGGAATTGGAAGAGAAATAGCCAAACAATTAGCCAAAAGCAAAATACAAGTCATAGCCAATTACAACCAATCAGAAAAAGAAGCCCTGCAATTAAAAGAAGAGCTAGAAAAAGAAAACATAGGAATAGACATTATCAAAGCAGACATAGCCAAAAAAGAAGAAGCCAAAAAACTAGTACAATTTGTTTTAGAAAAATATCATAAGATAGACATTTTAATCAATAATGCAGGAATTAGTGAATATAAGCTAGTCACCGAAGAAACAGAAGAGGACTGGAACAGAGTCATCAATACCAATCTATATTCTGCTTTTATCATGTGCCAAGAAGTAATACCAAACATGATACATCATAAAGAAGGATGTATTATTAACATATCATCTATATGGGGGATGGTAGGAGCGTCTTTAGAGGTATTATATTCCATTTCAAAAGCAGGAATGAATGGAATGACAAAAAGTCTAGCAAAAGAACTAGGACCATCTAACATTAGAGTCAATGCGATTGCACCAGGTACAATCCATACAGACATGAATTTGAATGTTAGTAAACAAGAATTAAAACAAATAGAAGAGGAAATACCACTTGGCAGGATGGGAGTTCCTAAAGATATAGCAAAATGCGTAAATTGGCTAATAGAGGACAACTATACAACAGGTCAAATTATTTCAGTTAATGGAGGATGGGTTATTACATAAAAAAACGACGTAAAGTCGTTTTTTAATTTTTTATTAATTTTCAGTATTTCTAATTTTTCTTTTATAATTTCCAGAAATTATTTTTGGAAGATAAGTAATAATTTTATAAACAGCTAAGCGAACTTTCTTACTCCATAAATAAGACCTTCTTAATTTTTTAACAGAAGCCAAAGCTACTGATTCATCTTCTAAAACTAAAAGTTCATTTTGAACCTTTTCTAATGGAAAAACGTAATTTTGACCATCATTATTATCCCAACAATTATCTCCATTTTTAAAGCAAAAATTAAAAGTATCGCCTTCTCCTAACTCTATTTCTGCTTGAAAACCTAAATCTGTTTTTTCCATTTTTATATCGTTTACATTATCCCAATTCAAGCCAAAGCCATAATGAATAGAAACTTCTTCAGAAGCTTCTTGGAAAAGTTTTCCGATATAAGATATTTTTATGGTACTATTTTCAACTAATTTATCTGTATTAAAAAATATGTTCTTGGTTAATTCCATTCCATTTTCTCTCCTTATTTATCTTTTGCTATCAACATTATAATATTAAATCTTACAATGTTCAAGTATTTTTACAAAAAATCTTAAAAAAAACCAAAGATTTTGTCAAAAGGGAATAAAAAAAGATTAAAATCATAATATGAAATAGAGCAATTTGCAAAAAGATAGTTGTCAAAAAATATACTTTATGATAATATTTAATTAGAACGATAAAAAGGGGAAATATTATTATGGCAGGATTAATAAAAGAAAATTCGGAGGAAAAAAAGATGAAAAAACAAGAAGAAAAAACAGATGGAAAAGAAGAATTAAAAACAGAACAAGACGTCAAACAAAGAGAAAAAGAAGACAAGAAGAAAAGTAAGAAATTCCAAAAAATGAAAAAGAAATCAAAAGAAACGGAAAAAGTTTTTAAAGATATGACAATAGGCGAATACAAAAGAAGAAAATTATTGATTCCAGTAATTACCACCATTACTATAATAGTTGCCATTATTTTTTCAACTGTTTTTGCCTTTGCTAATTTTAAGAAGGAAAAAATTATAAGTGGTGTTTCTATTTCAGGGGTAGATGTTTCAGGATTATCACAAGAAGAAGCAAAAGCCAAAATTAGTGAGCTGTATCAAGAAAAGAAAGAAAAAGAAATTGCCATTCAATATGAAGATTATGAAACCACACTAAATCCGACTTTAATGGAGGTAAACTACGACATTGAAAAAGCAGTAGAAGAAGCCTATTTAATTGGAAAAGAAGATAATATTTTTGTCAGTAATTATAAAATTTTATTTACATTAATCGGCAAGAAAAATATAGATGTAAAAATGACATTAAACGAAGATGTTGCTAAGCAAAGCATAGAGGACATTGGAGTGAATTTGCCAGGAACCATCATAGAATCTAGTCATGCGGTTGAAGAAGATGAGCTTATTATAACCAAAGGGAAATCAGGAATTGTAATTGACACACAAGATTTGTTAAATCAAGTAAAAGACAAATTAAATGATAGAAATAGTAAGGAAGATTACATTAAGATACCAGTTAAGCAAAAAGCCCCAGAACCAATTGATATTGATAAAATTCATGAAGAGGTATATACAGAGGTAAAAGATGCTTATTATACAAAAGACCCATTTACGATTTATCCAGAAGTAGAAGGAATAGATTTTGATGTAGAAGCGGCAAAAGAGTTATTAAAAGAAGAGAAGGAAGAATATGTCATTAAACTTACCATAACAAAACCAAAAATAACCATTGACCAAATCGGTTCAGAAGCATTTCCAGACCAGCTAGCAACTTTCACAACTAGATACGATGTAAGTGATAGAGATAGAACAACCAATTTGGAAATTGCTTGCCAAAAGATAAACGGAAAAGTAGTATTGGTGGGAGAAACATTTTCTTATAATCAAACACTAGGACCAAGAACCATAGCAGCTGGTTATAAAAACGGAAAGGTATATGAGGGAGGAGAAATTGTTGACGGAATTGGAGGAGGCATTTGCCAAATATCGTCTACTTTATACAATACCGTTTTAATGTCTAACTTAGAGATTGTAGAAAGAAGAAATCATCAATTTGTTACATCATATCTACCAGCGGGAAGAGATGCAACTGTTGTATATGGAGCAATTGATTTCAAATTTAAAAACACAAGAAAGTTCCCTGTCAGAATTTCAGCTAGTGCTAAAAACGGAATTGCAACAGTGTCTATGTTTGGTTTTAAAGAAGAAAATGAATATACTTTTAGTTTTAACACAAAAACAATTGCATCCATTCCATTTACAACTAAATACGAAGAAGATGCTACATTAGAAGCAGGAACAGAAAAAGTAAAGAAAAAGGGTGTTAATGGTTTAAAAACAGAAACGTATATCACTAAGATGTTAAATGGAAAAGTAGTATCCAGTACATTACTTTCAAAAGATACCTATGATGCTATGAACAGAGTTATCATAAAATCAACTAAGAAAGAAAATCCTAAAACAGAGCAACCTACAACCCCTAATCCAAATCCTAATACTACCAATAATCAGTCCAATGGGACAACAGGAAAACCTTCAATATCACCAGATAAAAAAACGCCACAAAACAACTCTGTAGAGAAACCAAATTCGAATACGAATCAGAATAAAGAAAATAACAAACCAAAAGAAAACGTAAAGAATTAAAACAATAAAAGCCTTTAGAAATTTCATTACTACTTAAATTTTTAAAGGCTTTTAAAGTTGAAAAATGTCTTGACAAGACAAAGAAAAGATAATATAATTAGAAAAGTTTGAAATACATATAAGGGCCATTAGCTCAGTTGGTAGAGCAGCAGACTCTTAATCTGACGGTCGGAGGTTCGAATCCTCTATGGCTCACCACTTACAGCGATTTTAGATATGAAATTGGATTCCCCATTTTGAGTATTTAAAATCTCTTTTTTTATTTATATTTAGGAGTTTTTTACCAATAAAAAAGAGATATGTGATCAGCATATCTCGTTTACCGTATGACATCTTATGACTAATAAAGTCACTCGAGTTATTAAATGTAGTATACTACTTTTTTTAATATATGTCAAATTTAATAAAAAATTCATTTTTTATTAAAAAAGATATGTCTAAACACATATCTTTTTACTTAATTCCTAACTTTTGATAAATATCCTTAATATTCTGTATTTCTTGTTTATCAGCTTCTTGAATCAACTTTATAGTAGTAAATCTTGTTTTTAAAGAGTTTTCTTTTGAAAAAACATCTTTACCAATTCTAGTTATCCACATAGCAGGCAATAAAAGTGGAAACTTTTTTAGAACAGGAAACTTTTCTTGCATAATTTCCATTTTAGGAAATAATAATTGAAGCAAAAACTTAAATTTTCCATCATTTTCGCCAATCGAATAATTGACTCTATTCATAAGATTGCTACCCTTTAGGATAAAAGACTCTATCTCATCAAAGTCATCAATTTTGTTTGTTCCAAACCATTTATAAGCTATATTTTTAATGTTTTCGGCAAAATCCTGTATGCCAAAATTCTTAAATATTTTATCCAACAAATCATAATTTAAAGTATCCGTATAAGTTTCAAGATATAAATACACATCTAATATATCTTTGGCTTTAATTCCAGTAAATTTAAAATGTGTTAACAAATGAAGAATACAAAATACATAAGCATGATTGGTATCTAATTGATAAATATTTCCATAATTTTTATAAGGAATACACAATTGCCAAATATCATTAAAATACTCATATCCTATCACATCTTTTTTTAAAATCAGTTTTCTATGTAATTCTACGATAATAAAAGGGTCTTTGGTAAAAACCAAATGTTTTTCGTAATTATAATATTTTTGATAGCCCATATCTTTCATGATTTTTGCTGCCTTTTTAAAATTGTCAGGTTCGACTAAAATATCAATATCACACATTTGCCTCATATAATTTTGTGGATAAATATCTTTTATGACAGCCCCTTTCACGATTAATGTTTTGATATGATTTTCTTCAAATGCATTTAATATTTTTTCTATTTCAATAGTTTGATTCGTATCTTTTACAATTTGAGTACTATAATCTTGTGCTATTTGATTTCGTATGGTTTCGGATTTACTATTTTTTTGAGCCCAGTTTTCCAAAAAATTACTAAGTTGATTCACTTTTGCTAATTGGTATAGTTTTTTTTCTTCTATATCATAATCTAGGGTACAATCTTTTTCTAATAAAAAACATTTTACAATTTCTAATAAACTTTTAGCTTCCTTCATTTGTTTTATCCTTTTCTCTCATATTTTTATTTTCTACGATATATTCCTTATCACAAAGTTTTGACACACCGTTTCGATGGGTAACAATAATACAAGTTATATCTTTCATATTTTTTATATTTTGAATGACAGCTTCCTCTGTTTTGCTGTCTAAGCTAGAGGTGATTTCATCTAAAATTAGAATAGGAGCTTTACTAGCAATGGCTCTTGCAATAGCAATTCTTTGTAGTTGTCCTTCTGACAGTCCTTTACCTCTTTCCCCAATTTTTGTATCTAATCCATGCTCTAACTGGTCAATAAAAGATTTACAACAGCTTATTTCTAGAGCCTTATCTAAATCATCATCAGAAATATTCGGATTAACAAAAGTTATATTTTCCCTAATGCTACCACTTAAAATTAATTTTCCTTGTGGCACGTAAGAAAACATATTTCTGGTATCTACATTAATGGATTGTTTGCTACCATCTTTTAATTTAAAATAGATATGTCCAGTATCATTTTTGATAATTCCTAAAATTAATTTTAATAAAGTACTTTTTCCAATTCCAGATTCTCCATAGATAACAATGTTTTGGCCTTTTGTTACTGTTAAATTAATTTGTTTGAAGATTTTCTTATTTTTATAAGTGAAATCAACATTTTCTATGACAATGCTATCTAAATTATCATATAATTGATTACTATCTATTTCATCTACTATAATGTCTTTTTCAATATTTTCTAGTTCTATGATTCTTTCCGCAGAACCTATCATATTAAATACATTTTGAACACATCGAGAAAGACTGATAATGGGAACTTGAATTTGTGTTACTAATTGAACAATTGAGGTAAGTCCTCCTACCGTAATGTTTTTCTTAAATAAAAGATAAGCACTCCATACTAACGCATAAATATAGACGATTTGAAAAATTGCGTTTAGTCCAGTATTAGAGGCAATGGATAAGCTTCTTTGTTTCATTTGAATTTCGTATTTTTTATGTTGTAATTCGTCACATTTTTTTAAAATGGGGTTTTCAGCTTGAAAGATTTTAATGACAAGAAGATTTTCGAAGACCTCTTTAAAAAATAAGCGAACATTACCATTTGCTTCTTGTACTTTTTTATGAATGTTTTTTAAGTATGGTTTCAATAAATTAATTACAACAAATAGAATAATACCACCTAGTAATAAAATACCTACAAATTGCTGGCTAATCTGAAATAACAAGATAATGGCACAAATAAGACTGGTAATCATAGATAATATACTAGGAATTAAGGAGACTAACGTATCGATGATAATGTCAACGTCTGAAACAATGCGAGTCATTAAGTCTCCACTATGAAATTTGGTTATTTTTTCGTAATTTCGTTTTAAGATAGTTTCCAATATGTTTTGCTTGAAATTGATTTCTAATTTGGCTCTTGTAACAGCATCGATAGAAGCTAGTATGGCTCTTAAGGTAATGGCTAAGATGGCTACCAAAATTAATTGTAGGATATAGGCTTTTAATTCTGTGCTGGTACCATTTGTTGCGGCATCAATTAGATTTTTAGAGATTAATATGGAATAGATGCTTAAAAACGAATATATGATATTGATTACGTTTAATAATATAAAGTTTAGAAGATTTGATTTTGTTTTATTAAAAATCCATTTTATGGTTTTGGTATCTTTCACGTTACTAGATTCCTTCCTATTTTTTATGTTTATTCTTCGACTACATGAATTGATTTTAATTTATTAACAAATTTTTCTACCTCTGTTTTTGCTTCCTTAATATCAAGTTCGTATTTTTGAGCGAATGCATTAGCAAGATTGTCAATTGTTATATCTTCCTGCAACAAATCCCATACAAATTTGGCTACATCAGTTAGTTTTATCATGCCTTGAAATTCATTTACTAATTCGCCTGTTGGTACAGCTACTATTGTATCTGCAATTTTTCTGGTCACAAAGCCTTCTTTAATTTTCATTCGTATCGGCTCCTCTCATCGTATTATAGGATAGTTTTACAGCTTCTTCACTCATATCACAGTATAATTGATAGCATGGAATGTTTTTTAAGATAACATCCATAATGTCTAATAATTTTAGCATTTGCTGTTTTGTTAATCTTCTAAGAGTTTGTTCAAAAAATAAGGTGATTGCTTCTTTTGGTTCAATTCTTTTCATAGTATTTGTTGTGGATTGCTTTATAAAACAGATTCCTTTTAGTTTGGCTCGTATATTTTTATTGATATCATATTTCCCCGAAAATGGTGTTCCATATGCATAAATACCATTTTCCATAATTCTAATAGCAGGTTTATCGTCATTTAATATATAAGGCTCTTTTTCATTTAAATATTTTAACCATAAAGAGGTATGAGTGGATTTTCCTATTCCGCAATCAGCAGAAAAAAGATAGGCTTCGTTATCAATGACAACGGCTGAAGAATGTAAAAGACAGCTATTATAATTTAAAAGTTCTTTATAAAAGGCAGCTCCTACTAGCATATATTCGGCTAAATCAATTGTTAAAGAATCATTATCTTTTGCTGTATATTTAATGGCTTCGTCTGTAACACTAATTTTAAAGTCTTCTTTTTTATTTCCTGTATATAAATATTTGGTTGCTCTTTTATTTGTTGTATTGAATTTAGCATCAAATTCTACAATTAAATCTGCAATTTTATATCTCATAATTTACCTCTTTTGAATTTTATAATAGAAAACTAATCTCTTTTTTATTTTACTATATAAAAATTTTCTTGTCTATTGTTTCTACAATTTTTATTTTATATGATAATAAAATGAGACAGAGCTTTTAACTCTATCTCAAACGCCCGTAAAATTATCAGTTTAAACAGTTCCACTTCCATGACCATCTCCACGTGGTGGTTCAGTAGCGCTTGCTGTCACACTATCAGCAGATGTCATTGGTACAATAGTAAGAGCTTTATCTAAATCTGTCATTTATAGTACCTCCTAATTTTATTAATCTTTTCTATTTGATTATACCAAAAGTAACTCATTTTGTCAACTAATTTATGTAAAATATTCAATTTTTTGCTTTAGAATCAATGTTTATAGAAAAAATTGTTATTTATTTTATCAAAAATACAAATTCGAATTTTTTTGAATTACGAAATCCCAAAAAAATCATACAAATTTCCATATTTATTTTCTTGTAACATAAAAACCAATGCAAGGCAACGCCTTGCATTGGTTAATCATATGAATTACTTTTGATTTGATAATGTTATACGAAGAATTGGACTATACGTGGAATGAGTTCCTGTTGCATCATCTGAATAGTAGAGAACCATTCTGACTTGTACTGTACTCTCATTTTGCCACAATTCGGTATTTGATATCGTCAAATCATAAGTGAAATCTGAACTGCCTTCGACATTTACGTTCAGTGGCAGAGGCGTCACTTTGTCACCGCCATATACCATGTCTTCTTCCGATAAAGCTTCACTGCTATACAGTAAATACCAGGAGATTTTTTTAAAGCCTTCTGGAATTTCTGCTGCCATGGTAAAGGTTACTCCTTGATTACTAGGTGACAGTTGATACTGATTAAAGTGAACAACTGGCATTTTATCCACAGCCGTATCCGAAAATTTGGCTGTTAAAGAAAAATCACTGTGAACGAAGAAACTATATTTTTCTTCATATGACACGAGGTTGCCATCTGCATCATACCATCCAGCGAAACATTTTCCTTCAGGAGTATTAGGTTTGATGGACACAAGAGTACCATCCTTAACCCTGCCATCTGTAATTGTTTCATCAGAGGAGGTGATTTCTCCTCCTTCGATGTTTACAGAATAGTACCTAGTAGTATCTTCAATGAAATAAGAAACTACAGTGACATTTTGTTTCTTCTGTGTCAGAGCTTTAATTGCATCTGACAGTGAATTATGATTTTCATCATAAAATTCTGTATCTGTGGAAGAACCGTAATAAACAGTGTCTACCACCTGCCAACCAGCAAAAGTCTTGTTGGACTGCCACAAATTCTCTGTAGGCGGTTCTAGACTTTCGCCAAATGCTACAGCCTGACTTACCAACACTTGACCATAGTCGTGCTGATATGTCACAGTTACAGTTTTTTCTGTCTTTACAAAGTTGACTGTAATCTTAACATTGTCATTTGTTACTGGCACAGTAAACATTGGAACGTTACTGATAGTATTTCCATACGTTGCACTAACAAAATCATAATCGTCAGTTGCAATAGCAGCAAACTCATGGACACCTGCTTCTACTTTGCAAGTACCTACGTTATTGACAAAGTCTATCTCTTTACCATTAAATGTAACTTTTCCTCTACCACCTTCCCGATAGAAAGTGACAGTGTGTACCGTTTCGAACACAGCGGTTATTTTTGTAATTGAATTTGTGTCAAAAGTCCAAGAAGAACTTGTTGACAAAATTTCTTTTGTCTCTGAATTAATCCACTGTTTAAACCGAGAATTGCTGCTGTTGACAGCCTCTACAGTACACATACCTTTTGTAACTTTTTCAATGGCGGTATCACCAGAAAAACTACAAGAGCGATTATTAACAGTTACATTTCCATCTCCAACCCTAACAATAGTTAGAGTATCAAAAGGATTTGCCGATGGGACCGCAGTCGGAACTGCAGTCGGAACCGTAGTCGGAACCGCAGTCGGAACTGCAGTCGGAACTGTAGTCGGAACCGCAGTCGGAACTGCAGTCGGAACCGTAGTCGGAACCGTAGTCGGAACCGTAGTTGGAACCGTAGTCGGAACCGTAGTTGGAACCGTAGTCGGTTCTGTAGTAGATATCGCAGGCGGTGTCACAATTGGTTCATCGGGCTCTTCAGTTGGAGCCTCTGTTGGTAAAAGGGGATTTTTTAAAACTGGAACATAAACAATGCTTTTAAAAGTGCCATTTTTTCCAGTGTAAAAAATTTTAACAGGAAACAAGCCGTTTTTATTGGCCTTTACCTTTTTTGATGCCTTAATTTTGTAATTTATAAATTTGACATCTTTTCCTCGCTGATAACTTGCCATAAAAGTAGAAGCATTTCGGAAATTCTTTTCCAAAAAATTACTATCTTCTACCAAAACGAGCTTTAACTGCTTCAAGTAAAGGTCTGTCATATAATTGACCTTTACTGATAGGGATTTTGAAATTCCGTTAACCTTTAAGGTTAACTTTTTCTTTCCCTTTGAAGAAGGGGTGATTTTTTTCCCTATCTGTGATCGTTTCACAGAAAAGTTCACGGATTTACCGTTAACTTTTACCTTTGCTACCTTTTTTGCCATCTTTTTGGTAAGGATAAATCCTTCCCGCAAAGACACTCCAGTAGTTTTGACTGTGATTACCGATGCTTTCGCATCAGCAACGCTTGTGTTTCCAGTGCATCCTAAGATTGCCAAGATAACAGCAAAAGCTGCCAACCGGCGAAAAAGTCTTCCTTTCATATTAATTACCTCCATTCTTTGTTTTAGTTAAAATACAAAGGAATCTAAATACCACAGTCTAAAGACTGTACCTTAATTATACTAAAATTCTCTACAAATGTCAATTTTTATGTAAATTACAAATTATAAGTAACAAACACAGCATAAAAACCCAAGCAAAATATAAAAAAATAGCCCCCATTATTAGACAAATTCTCTAATAATAGAGGCTACTCAAATACCGAATTTAACTACTTTTTCAACTTTAAAGCTCGTAAGCTATTAACAACAGCAAGAACAGAAACGCCAACATCAGCAAAAACAGCTTCCCACATAGTAGAAAAACCAAAAGCACTTAAAAGTAAAACAGCAATTTTAATAGAAATAGCAAAAATAATATTTTGCTTAACAATGCGCATGGTTCTTTTGGCAATTTGAAGGCTATCCACTATTTTAGAAGGTTCATCTGTCATAATAACCATATCAGAAGCCTCAATAGCACTATCTGCACCCAGTCCACCCATTGCGATACCAATATCAGAAAGAGCTAAAACAGGAGCATCATTCATGCCATCTCCTACAAAAGCAACCTTCCCTTTTCGTGTTTTTTCTTTCATAATTTCCTCTAATTTTTCTGCCTTATCCTGTGGTAATAATTCCGTATAAACAACATCGATGTCTAAAGTTTTGGCTACTTTTTCGCCAACTGCCTTGCGGTCTCCTGTTAGTAGGACAATTTTTTTTCTATATTTCGTCTTTAAATTCTGGATGGCCTGCTTGGCATCAGACTTTATTTTATCAGCAATAACAATAGATCCTGCATACTTTCCATCGACTGCTATATATAATATAGTTCCAATTTCATTACATTTCGTATAGGCAATGTGTTTTTCAAGCATCAATTTTTCATTACCAATTAAAATAGTTTTTCCCTCTACATTAGCCAAAACACCTAAACCTGATAATTCCTCTGTTTTAGCAATTAAAGTAGAATCAATCTCTTGTTGATAGGCTTTTTTTAAAGATAATGCAATTGGATGATTCGAAAAACTCTCCGCGTGAGTGGCAAGTTTTAATAATTCGTCTTGTGACATTCCGATTGCTTCTATCTTTTCAACCTCAAAAGTTCCCTCTGTTAAAGTTCCTGTTTTATCAAAAACAATGGTTTCTGTATGAGACAAGGCTTCTAAATAATTACTACCTTTTACTAAGATACCAGCCTTAGAAGCACCTCCTATTCCACCAAAGAAACCTAAGGGAATAGATATGACTAAAGCACAAGGACAAGACACAACTAAAAATGTTAAGGCTCTATATAGCCAATCTACAAAGGTAGACCAACCTAAAAAGAGAGGAGGAACGGTAGCTAATAAAACTGCTATGATTACCACAATAGGAGTATAATATTTAGCAAATTGATGAATAAAGTTTTCAGATTTTGATTTTTTACTGCTTGCATTTTCAACTAAATCTAATATTTTGGTAACAGTAGATTCTCCAAACTCTTTGGTTACTTCTACTGTCAATAAACCAGTTTGATTGATACAACCACTTAAAATGTTATCTCCGGGTTGTACCTCTCTTGGAAGAGACTCACCAGTTAAACTAGAAGTATCCAAAGTAGAAGAGCCTTCTATAATGGTTCCATCTAAAGGTATTTTTTCTCCTGGTTTGACAAGTATCTTATCCCCAATTTTTACCTCGTCTGGGGAAACTTGAAGGATTTCATCCTCGCGTTTTATATTGGCAAAATCTGGTCGAAGATTCATTAAACTTGCAATGGATTTTCGAGATTTATCAACCGCATAATCTTGGAACAGTTCGCCTATTTGATAAAATAACATAACAGCTACTGCCTCTGGATATTCTCCGATGGCAAAAGCACCTATGGTTGCAATTGCCATAAGAAAGTGTTCATCTAAAACATTTCCTTTTATTAAATTTTTCATAGCTTTCCAAACAATTTCTGCTCCTACGATTAGATAACTAATCATATAAAGGATATTAGGAATCCAAGTGTTTTTAAAAGAAATTAAAAACGAAATTAAAAATAATATGAGAGAAATTGAAATTTGTATTACACTTTTTTTCATGTTAATCATTCCTTTCAAACTTTGTGTTCTATATGTTCCATTCCCACCTCAAATAATTGCTTGACATGGTCATCGTCTAACATATAATAGACTTCTTTTCCTTGCTTTCTGCATTTTACAATACCACTTCTTCGAAGGGTTCCCAATTGATGAGAAATAGAAGATTTGCTCATATTTAAAACATTAGCAATATCACATACACACATCTCATTTTGGTCTAATGCAAAAAGTATCTTGGTTCTTGTGGTATCTCCTAATATTTTAAAAAATTCAGCTAACTTATTCAATAAATTCTCATCTATCATATTGTTTAAAGTGTCATTTACAATATCTTGATGAATGATATTGCAATCACATATAAATTCATTTCTAGACATTTGTTGCCTCCTTTTCTATAAGATATTCTTACGACAATTGAATGGTTACTCAACTGTAATCTTATTATAGTTGAATAAGTACTCATCTGTCAATAGTTTTTTTTAATAAATTTTTTTGGTTAGAAGCAAAGTAACGTAAAAATTGTTTACAAATAAAATTACGTATGATATCACTAAATTATAACAAGATTATTCCCTTATGACGAAAAATTAAAATTCAGTAATAGCAAAGGTTTCCTCCTAACAACAATTTAGTAAAAATAAAATTTTCACATATTTAAAAGATGAATTGTAAAAAATAAATACAAGTTCATCTTTTTTTGATTTTATAATGAAAAATTTGGAAATAAATGCTATAATAGTTTTGGCAACATCTGTTGCCAAATTATAAAAGATATAAAAATGCTAATGAATGGAGGATTATTGTATTAGTAATTTTAGTAGGAGTAAATATTTGAAATAATAATGCAGTAATACCAATACTTTGAGAGATTGACACAACTGCATTGTTATCCTTTTGTTACTCACCACATAGTTTTGTATAGGTTTTACAATTTTAGGTAAAAAAGCTATGAAATTTTATTGACATAAGGTATAAAAAAGTAGTATAATTAATATACTAGAAGAGTAATCTATTTAGATTACTAATAGGAAGTTCTTACCTAAAAAGAGAACGATTTAAAATTAGGTAAAGTTCAAGCCTTATAAATGAACTGATTTGAAATTAGGTAATGCTTAAGCCTTATAAATAAGCAGTTTTAAATTAAGGGGGTACATTTGAAAAAGTGTACTCCCTATGTTTTAATAAGAAATGAGGAAAAATGGAAGAGTTACTATTTTATATAGTTGATAAAAATTATATTAAATATTTAAGTAAATTTGAAAGTCATGTAAGTTATAATAAAGATGAAATAGGACATAGTAGACCTTATTTAGGAATTGTATTAAAGATAGAGAATTATAAATATTTTGTGCCATTATATTCATATAAAGAACATTATAAAAAATATAAAAATAATCCTAGCTTCTTTTTTATTTATGATAGAAAGAACAATCCTTTAGCAATTGTTAAATTCTCTGCTATGATTCCAGTTCCTAATAGTATAAAAGTAACATCATTACTAGAATATAATGAAAGTGACAAAAAATATAAAGATTTAATATCAGCAGAATATAGATATATAAATTCTAATAAAGAAGAGATATATAAAAGAGCAAATAAAATGTATATTGCTGTAACAAAGCACAAAAATAATTTTCTTAAGACAATAGCTTGTAATTTTAAACTATTAGAAGAAAAATGTTTGGGATATAATACTGAAAAATAAGTAATAACAATAATTTGTAAAGGAGAGAAAGAAATGAGTTATGAAAAATGTATTAATAAATTATAGAGTTCTCAAAAAGATTTTATAATAGTTTAGATTTTGCACATAATATGGAGCAGTGGAGAGATAACAAATGAACAATTACAAACAATATTAACCAATTCTCGTAATTTTGGTTGGAGTCTCTTTTATGCAGACGGCTTTCTTTCTATTAAATGACCTAATAATTTTTTTCAAGAAACAAAAACATAAATATCAGAAACAATTGACAAAACCTCAGAAAAAGGCTAAAATAATAATATTGGAGAAATAAAAAAAGGGGTGATGGATTTGCTAAAAATTTATAATACCAATATGGAAACGAACAAAACCGAAGAAATCAAAGAGTTTAAAAAAGGAGCTTGGATTAATTTAGTAAATCCGTCGGAGAACGAGATAAAAAAAGTATGCGAGAGTATCCAGATACAAGAGGATTTTATTAGAGATGCTTTAGACTATGAGGAAAAAGCAAGAATTGACTATGAAGAAGATGACAATACAACACTTTTTGTAGTAGATGTTCCGATTATAGAAAAAAATGAAGATAATGATATATACACGACCATGCCTTTGGGAATGATTGTAGTAAGAGATGATTTTTTTGTGACGGTATCTTTAAAGAAAAATAAAATAATAGAAGATTTTGAAAAAAAGAAGATAAAGAATTTCCAAACCTATCGAAAAACAAGAGCTATTTTTCAAATTTTGTATTTGAATTCATCTTATTATTTGAATTACCTAAAACAAATTAATAAGGAAACAGAAATAGCAGAATATATCTTAAAAAATTCAATGAAAAATAAAGAACTTTTGAAATTGTTGAGTTTGGAAAAAGGTTTAGTATATTTTACAACCTCTTTAAAGTCAAATGAACTTGTCATGGAAAAAACAATGAGAGGAAAAATTATAAAATTATACGAAGAAGACGAAGAAATACTAGAAGATGCCATTACAGAAAATAGACAAGCGATTGAAATGGCACAAATTTATAGTAACATATTAAATGGAACAATGGATGCCTATGCTTCTATTATTTCGAATAATCTAAATGGAGTGATGAAATTTTTGACATCTATTACCATTGTACTTGCTGTACCAACTATGATTTCTAGTTTCTGGGGAATGAATGTTGGATTGCCATTTCAAAATAGCCCTTTTGGATTTGTTGTGATGATATTAGTGTCTGTTATATTAACCTTGTTGGTAACTTGGTGGCTAAAGAAAAAAGATATGTTGAACTAAGACGAAGATGATTTTGGGGACGGAGGAAAAAATCATCTTTGTCTTTGAAATCAGCTGTTAAAATTCAGGACCTACAATATTTTGAATTTTTTCTAATTGCACTTTTAAATTCTGATACAGTTCTTCCGAAACAGGAGGTTCTGTACCATTATTGAGCGCAATTTCGTATTTACTGATTATTTTTTCAATATCTAATAATTTCATACTTTTGCTTTTAGAAGCCGTATCTTTATACATGTAAAGAGGAATATAATCAGCTTTATCAATGCTAATTTTGCCATCAAGATGCTTGGTTATTTTCAAATTTAATATAATTGAGTTTCTAGTATTTTCAGCATTTTGGTCACAGATAAAGTTACCTAAGGCATAAATAACAAAACCATCTTTTTGCGTTCCGTCTTCTAAAGTTATTGTCCTTTTTTCCATAGGTTCTAATACATGAGGATGATTTCCTAAAATAATATCTACACCATTTTGAAATAGGAAATCAGCTAGTTCTTCTTGCTCTGGGCTTGCGGTAGTTTTATATTCCGTTCCCCAATGCATACAAGCAACAATTATATCCGGTTCGTCCTTTTTGGCATTTTCAATGTCCTTTTTGATGACATCTTTATCAATTAAATTAACACAAAATTCTTGACCAACAGGAACGGAAATTCCATTGGTTCCATAGGTATAATTAACAAAGGCAATTTTGATACCTTTTACATTCTTAAATAAAATTTTATCTCTATCTTTTTGACTTTGATAAGTACCTAAATGAGAAATATCAGCGTCATTTAAAACATCAATGGTTCTAGAAAGACCAGAGAATCCCATGTCTAAACAGTGATTTCCGGCAGTGGAGATAACGTCAAGACCAATTTTTTTTAAGTCATAAGCTAGGTTATCAGGAGAATTGAAGGTTGGATAATTACTGTATCCTCGTTCTTTTCCTGCAAAAGTAGTTTCTAAACTTCCAATCGTAATATCCGTCATTTTGGTGTAACGATAAATATCTTCAAAAACATAAGAAAAATCATAATCGTCGGCTTCTTCCATATAAGCATCTAGATATTGTGTATTATGACACATAATGTCACCAATAGCTGTCATGGTAAAAGTAGTATCTTTTTTTTCCTGCTCATTTTTTTCTTGGGCTAAAGCTTCGGCTTCTGATATATGCTGCTGTATTTCGGCATCGACAGCTTTTGCAAATTGTTTGCGTTGAATATAGTGATAGGTTTGATAGATAATTGTGATACATAATAACAAAACAAGAAGACCAATAGATAGAAAGGATAAATATTGAATGAATTTTCTATCTTGGTATTCTTTATCAAAAACTTTGATTTTTCTGTTTCCTCTTCCTCTTTGATTCCTTCTCATACTAAAAACCTCTTTTGTCAATTTTTCTATCAACAAATTATCACAAAAAATAAAAAATTTCAATAAAATGTATAATTTTAGAATAAAAACATATACTAATTAAAAATTAAATGATTTATTTTAAAGATAATAGAGGAGGGAAAACAGGTGAAAGTAATTGATAAAATAGCTTTAGTGCTAATTATTATAGGTGCAATTAATTGGGGACTAATTGGAATTTTCAATTTTAATTTAGTAGGTGCCATTTTTGGAGATATGACTGTACTTGCAAGAATTATTTACGGATTAGTTGGTGTTTCTGGATTATGGGGAATTAAATTATTATTGGACGATTAATAAAAGACTGGGAGTCAATCCTAGTTTTTTTCTTATAAAAAGAAAAAATAATGCTCTTGAAAAAACACTTAAAATCATGTATAATGCTAAAAGTTATAAGGAGGAGAAGATATGTTAAATGCAAACGGAGTTACCGTTCGATTTGGGAAAAGAGTATTATTTGAAGATGTAAACATTCGCTTTGGAAAAGGAAACTGTTATGGAATTATTGGAGCGAATGGAGCAGGAAAATCAACATTTTTAAAGGTGCTATCAGGAGAAATAGAACCAAGCAAAGGAGATGTCAGTCTTGATAAAGGAGAAAGGTTATCCATTTTAAAACAAGACCACTTTGCGTATGAAGAATTTTCTGTTATAGACACGGTTATTATGGGAAACAAAGAACTTTATGACATTATGAAAGAAAAAGATGAAATTTATGCCAAACCAGATTTTTCAGAAGAAGATGGTATGAAAGCAGCGAAATTAGAAGAAAGATTTGCGGAGTTAGACGGTTGGAATGCGGAATCAGATGCTGCCATGTTATTAAATGATTTAGGAATCATATCAGAAAATCATTATAAATTAATGAAAGAAATCGAAGCAAAAGATAAAGTAAAAGTTTTATTAGCGCAAAGTTTATTTGGAAATCCAGATGTCTTATTATTAGACGAGCCTACCAATGACTTAGATTTGAAGAGCATTAACTGGTTACAAGATTTTTTAATGGATTTTGAAAATACTGTAATTGTTGTATCACATGATAGATATTTTTTAAACAAAGTATGTACGCATATTGCAGACGTAGACTTTGGAAAAATTAAAGTCTATCCAGGAAACTATGATTTTTGGTATGAGTCAAGTCAATTAGCATTAAAACAAGCCAAAGAACAAAACAAGAAAAAAGAAGAAAAAATCAAGGAATTACAAGATTTTATTGCCAGATTTAGTGCCAATGCTTCTAAATCAAAACAAGCAACGTCTAGAAAGAAAACACTAGAAAAAATAGAACTAGATGAAATCAAACCATCCAATAGAAAGTATCCTTATGTAGATTTCAAGCCAGATAGAGAACCAGGAAGAGAAATTTTGCAAGTAAAAAATATCTCTAAGACAGTAGAAGGAGTAAAAATATTAAACAACATATCCTTTGATGTCAAACAAGGAGACAAAATTGCCTTTTTGGCAGATAACGAAATTGCCAAAACCGTATTATTTCAAATCATTAGTGGAGAATTAGAGCCAGATGAAGGAGAGTTAGTATGGGGAACAACGATTACGCAAAACTATTTTCCAAAAGATAATAACTATTTGTTCGATACCGATGAAGATGTGACAGAATGGTTGAGAAAATATTCAAAAGACCCTGACGAAACTTATGTAAGAAGCTTTTTAGGAAGAATGTTATTTTCTGGTGATGAAGCCTTGAAAGAAGTTAAAGTTTTATCAGGAGGAGAAAAGGTAAGATGTGTTTTATCAAAAATGATGTTATCAGGCGCTAATTTCTTGATTTTCGATGAACCAACCAATCATCTAGATATGGAAAGTATTACATCTGTTAATGAAGGTATGAAAAAATTTGTGGGAAATATCTTATTTACTTCACATGACCATGAATTAACACAAACTGTAGCAAATCGAATTATCGATATTAAGGAAGATGGTCAAGTGATGGATAGAGAGATTACCTATAATGAGTATTTAGGAGTAGAATAAAATGGCTAGAGTCGATAAAATTAATTATTATTTAAACATTGCAGAAACCGTAGCAGAGCGAGGAACTTGCTTAAGAAATAATTATGGCAGTATTATTGTAAAAAATGATGAAATCATATCAACTGGATATTCTGGTGCCCCACGAGGTAGAAAGAATTGCTTAGATTTAGGCTATTGTACCAAGAGTAATATGCCAAGTGGCAAGGGATATGATAAGTGTAGGTCCGTTCACAGCGAACAAAATGCTATGCTTAGTGCAGCTAGAAAAGATATGATTGGTGCTACTTTGTATATGGTGGGGATTAATAATAGAAATGGGGAATATGTGACAGATAATTGGCCTTGTACGTTTTGCAAGAGGATGTTGATTAATGCTGGTATCAAGGAAGTTGTGATGAGGGATACCAAAACAACATATCGAATTGAACAAGTACAAAATTGGATTGAGGAAGATGATTCGTTGGAGTATTAGCATTTCTACGATTTTATGACAATTTTTTGATAACTATTGTAAACAGAAAGCGTTTACTATATAATATAATTAGATGT
Source organism: uncultured Clostridium sp. (assembly GCA_948470605.1). Classification (GTDB taxonomy): domain Bacteria; phylum Bacillota; class Clostridia; order TANB77; family CAG-508; genus CAG-269. Next base: position 75,763 of record CAOKPI010000001.1, read on the forward strand.
AATTAATGTATTATAAAGAGTATAACAGAAAAGGGGAAGAATATGGATAGAGATAGAAATAACACAAAGAGACTTGCTTATATGAAGAAAGCTTAGTACCCGACAGTTTTTTAATAAAGTAGATGAAGCTATGTATTTATCTGTTTTATTAGGATTCTTTTTTTGATTTTTTTTGAATAAAAAATTTTTTGGAAAACTAGATTAAAATTTGCATGACTAATAAAACACTTACATATTTTCCCATAATCTTACTTTTTATATTTCATATAATATAAAATTACACCTGATTTTGGGGACTCTATTTGAATTAAAACATAAATTAAAATAAATTAGTCCAGTACTAAATAATGATATAATTCTTTTGTTTTCATTTTTCTTTTTATATATTCTTATTTTTACTCTATTTCCTTGCTTTCCTTCTTTAACTGTATATTCTACTCCTATTATGATAAGCCATAATAATGCTATACACATAATTCCAAACATTGTTTTAAACGACTGTATATTCTTCATTTTTGTGCTTTCTAAGCGAAATCCATTTGTTTTTTGATTCTTAAACATACATTCTATTGAACCAAATCGATAACTATAATTTTTTATCCCTTCTTCTACTTTTCCATTGGTTAACACATATATTGCTTCTTCATGTCCTTCTTTTTTACTTACTGCCATTTTTGTATCATATCTATGTTTTACTATTGTTACTCTTTCAAAATATTGTTCTTCTTTCTCCTTCGGTTTTACATCTTTTGTATATCCTGCTATTTCTCCATAATTATGAATATAAAATGTTAATCTTGATTTTATTCTTATGCAATACGTCTCTCCTAGTTCTTCTATATATTTCATTATTTTACAGTTATCAAACCATCTATCTGCTAAATATATTATTTTTAGTTCCTTATTTTTCCCCTTTAATAGCTCATATGTATCTTTAATTCCTTCTGTTATTAATTTCAATTGGCATGCTTCTGATGGCATTTTTCCTTTAAAACATCTGAACCATAATGGAATTCCGCTGCTTATCTATTTTCATAGAAAACACTAGCATTGTAAAATCATCTCTACAATACATATGGTCTATACTTACATGTATTTCTTTTTTTTGAGGATTATATTTAGAAAGGGTATTTGAAATAATTTCTTGATAGAATTTATAGATATCAAATTTTGGATTATTAAAAAATCGTTCTAATCTTCTTATTGTTGAAAATGGATTGACATGAGAAAAATCTCCTTTTAATTTCTTTACAATATCATTGGTTACAACTGATTCTGCTTCAATCATTCCTAATATAATGTATGGAATTAGTTTTAATTGTGGTTTCTTAATGCTTGTAATTTTTTCAAAATATTTTCCTAAATCTCTTGCTATATTCTTTTGAGTATTATACAATTTATTCATAAAAACACCTTCTTTCGTAAATATTGAGTTTGTTTTTTTGTGTCATCAATATTTTACCAAAGTTGGTGTTTTTTTTCAATTCTTCCTTTTCTCTAAAAACTGTCGGGTATTAAGTGAAGAAAGCTAGAGATTATTTTGATAAACAGATTAAAAAAGAAGAAAGCAAACAAAAAAGAAAATTAACAAAAAAAGAACGTAAGGAAAATAGAAAAAAGAATAGAAAAATGGCAAAAAGGGTGGCAATGTTTGCTACAGCTTTTGCTTTAGGTATAGTTGGAGGAGCAGAGGGAAGGCATCTATTAGATTCAGGCCATACTATAGAGGTAGCAAATAAGGAAGAACATAGTGTTACAATTGATGACGAAAAAATTGATGGAGTGATAAGGATTACGAATGCAAGGCATACATTTATAAATGGGATACATGTAGGTGAAGATGAATTAGAAGTAGCTAAAAATATAAATGGTGCTTTGGAAATTAATACTAGAGAGGACGTAAATAAACTACATGATAAACCAGAAGAAGTATCAACATTTCTAAAAGCGTTACTGGCAGAAGAATATAATACTCTGAAAGATGGAGATGACTATCATGATAAAGAAGATATAACGAGTGATAATATAAAAGAGATACATCGAAAAGAAGGTGGAAAAGAAGAGGAAAGAAGCTATAGTATTGTAGAAGAGATGAGTTCAAATAGACATAACTTAATAAGCATTACAATGAATAACAAAGATAATAAAGAGACAATTGTTAATTGGAAGTATGTGAAGACTTCTGGTGATAATTATGCAATAGTTCCAACTTTTCTTGGAGATAAACATGGAAAAGATGCAGTTGAATACAAAAGAGTAGAAAACACATTAAATAAACTCCTTCCCGTACTTGATAAAGGATTAGACTGGATAGATAAAGGAGCAAGAAAAGACCAATCTCAAGCTTTCTTTGAATCGATGTTGGAATATAAAAAATCTAAAATGAACAGAATTGCAACAGAACACATGCAAATGGAAGATGGTAAAATTTATTATAAAGAAGATCCAAAAGGAGATGATGGGACATTTGATCTTACTCGTTAGGATGAAAGATAAAGTGAAAACTTTATCTTTTTTAAAAATAAAGTAAAAAAACACTTGACCAAACCAATACGTAATCTGTTATAATAAAAAACGAATGAAATTTTAATAAAGGAAGGATAAGAAATGGAAAAAATCATTAAAACAATAGCAGAAGAACTAACTATAAAGCCATCACAAGTAGAAAACACCGTAAAATTAATTGACGAAGGAAATACCATACCATTTATTGCACGTTACAGAAAAGAGGTCACAGGAGGTTTAAGTGATGAGGTTTTAAGAGACTTAGGAGAAAGGCTAACCTATCTTAGAAACTTAGAGCAAAGAAAAGAAGAAGTCATTAAATCAATTGAAGAACAAGGCAAATTAACCGACGAAATTTTGCAAGCGGTTGCAATCGCTAAGACATTAGCAGAAGTAGAAGATATTTATCGACCATACAAACAAAAAAAGAAAACAAGAGCAACAGTTGCTAAGGCAAAAGGATTAGAACCATTAGCACAAATCATTATCGAACAAAAAGAGACAACACCAATTCAAGAAATTGCCAAAGAATATATCAACATTGACAAATTATCGGAAGAAGACAAGAAAAATAAAGACAAAGTAGTCAATAACGAAGAAGAAGCAATACAGGGAGCTTTGGACATCATAGCAGAAGATATTTCTGACAATGCAAAATATAGAAAAGAAATCAAAAGGCAATGCTACAGAGAAGGTTTGATTGAGACAAAAGCAGCTAATCTAGAAGAAAAATCAAATTATGAGATGTACTATGAATATAGCGAAGCCATTAAATATATTCCAAGCCATAGAATTTTAGCGATTAATCGTGGAGAAAAAGAGGAATTTTTAAAAGTAAAAATTCAAAAGCCAGAGGAAAAAATATTGGCGTACATACAAAGAGATACCATAAAAGGGGAAACGCAATTCACAACTATGTTAAAAGAAACGATTTTAGATAGCTTTAAACGATTGATTGAACCATCCATTGAAAGAGAAATTCGTAGTGATTTAACAGAAAAAGCTGAAGAAAAAGCGATTAAAGTATTTGGTCAAAATTCGAAACAATTATTATTAGGGGCACCTATTAAAGGGAAAACTGTTATGGGATTTGACCCAGCTTATCGAACAGGCTGTAAAATAGCGGTTATTGATGAGACAGGAAAAGTATTAGATTATACAACAGTGTATCCAACAGAGCCACAAAATGATGTAGTAGGGGCGAAAAGAGAACTCTTAAAATTGATTGAAAAAGATAAAGTCGATATGATAGCGATTGGAAATGGAACAGCTTCCAGAGAGTCAGAAATGTTTGTGGCAGATATGATAAAAGATGCGTCAAGAACCGTTCATTATGTGATTGTAAGTGAAGCGGGAGCATCTGTGTATTCAGCTTCTAAATTAGCAACTGAAGAATATCCAGATATTAATGTATCGATTAGAGGTGCTATTTCCATTGCCAGAAGATTACAAGACCCATTAGCAGAATTAGTAAAAATAGACCCAAAAGCAATTGGAGTAGGGCAATATCAACATGATGTGAATCAAAAAAGATTGGCAGAAAGCTTAACAGGTGTGGTAGAAGACAGTGTTAATAAGGTAGGGGTAGATGTTAATACAGCGACACCATCGTTGTTATCTTATGTATCAGGAATTAACAATTCCATTGCTAAAAACATTGTAAAATATAGAGATGAAAATGGGAAATTAAAAAATAGAAAGCAATTATTAAAAGTTCCGAAACTTGGAAAAGTAGCTTTTGAACAATGTGCTGGTTTCTTAAGAATTTTAGATGGAGATAATCCACTCGAAATTACAGCAGTTCACCCAGAGAGCTATGAAGCAACAGAAAAGTTATTAGCTAATTTAGGATTTGATAAAAAAGATTTACAAAATAAAGAAAAACTAGAAGGGTTGCGCCAAAAATTAAAGAGTGTTAATGTAGCAACTATGGCGAAAGAATTAGAAATTGGTGAGATGACATTATCCGATATTATTGACGAATTATCCAAACCAGGTAGAGACCCTCGTGAAGATATGCCAAAACCTATTTTAAGAAGCGATGTTTTGAAACTGGAAGATTTAAAAGAGGGTATGGTACTAAGCGGAACGGTTAGAAATGTAATTGATTTTGGTGCTTTTGTGGATATTGGCGTAAAGCATGATGGATTGGTACATATTTCTGAAATGAGCGATAAGTTTGTTAAGAATCCGTCAGAGATTGTTTCTGTGGGAGATGTGGTAAAAGTTAAAGTAATTAAAATTGATAAAGAAAGACAAAAAGTGGGGCTTTCTATGAAAGTTTAGACAGGGGGCAATTGGGGACGTTTCGAGGCTGCTGAAAAAGTAGTCTGAAAATAGCTCTCTAAAAATCGTGAACTGAAAAAATTTTTTCAAGTTCACGATTTTTCTATATTTTAATAGTTTAATGTGATATAATTAACCCAGTTGAAAGGGTTAATATAACTATGTTAAAAGAAAATAATCAATTAAGTTTTTGTTTAAGTTCACATGCATCACTTTTTGATGTATTGATAGAAAAAGATAATTTTTGGAGACAACTAAAAGATATGGTTGATTTCTCTTTTGTTTATGATGAGTTAAAAGATAAATATTCTTCAACAATGGGAAGAAAAGCAGAAGATGTAATAAGAATGTTTAAATAGATTCTACTTAAAAATTACTACAAATTATCTGATAGAGATTTGATAGCAAGAACTAAAACAGATATGTTATTCAAATATTTTCTTGATTACTTGCCAGAAGAAGTTAATTTAATTGACCCAAGTTTGTTAACAGTTTTTAGAAGAGAAAGATTAAGTAATAAAGAAAACGAAGAAGAAACATCAATCAATTTAATGGATAAATTAATAGCTAAGACAGTAGAAATAGCTTTAGAAGAAGGTGTAATTGAAGTTAAAAATAAAATAATACAAGATTCAACTCACACAAATGCAATGTATCAACACATTTCACCTAGAGAAGAACTAATAAAACAAGCTAAAGAATTGAGAAAATCAATATATAAAATAGATGAAACCATGCACGGTAAAATGACTAAAAAAAGAGAAAGTACAGGTCTTTTAGAAGACCAAATAGAATATACAAAAGATTTACTTAATTTAGTAAAAAAAGATGCCAGATTCACAACAATACCAGTAATAAACGAAAAAATAAATATGTTAGAAGAAACAATGAATGATACTGAATATGAAATAGAATATTCAAAAGATAAGGATGCAAAAATTGGTCACAAAACAGCTGATACATCTTTCTTTGGATACAAAACACACATAGCAATGACACCAGAAAGAATAATAACAGCAGCAGTAGTAACATCAGGAGAAAAACATGATGGAAAACAATTACAAACACTAGTTGAAAAGTCTCAAGCAAATGGCATTGAAGTTGAGGCTATTATTGGTGATGGTGCATATTCGGAAAAAGAAAATATTGAATATTGTGAAGAAAATAGTATAAAGTTAGCTAGTAAATTAAGTAAAGTTGTAACATATGGTAACACTCAAAGAAACAATAATTTTGAATACAATAAAGATGCTGGAATGTATGTGTGTAAAGGTGGTCATATGGCAATAAAAAAAGCAAAGCATGGAAGTAAAAAAGTTAGAAATCAAACAGAATGTTATTATTTTGATGTTGAGAAATGTAAACGTTGTCAGTATAAGGAAGGGTGTTACAAAGAAGGAACAAAAAGTAAAACATATTGTGTAACTATAAAAAGTGATACACATATAAAACATATGGATTATATGGAAACGGCTGAATTTAAAGAATTATACTCTGAAAGATATAAAATTGAAGCCAAAAATTCAGAGTTAAAAAGTAACTTTGGTTATGATAATGCTAATGCTTGTGGCAAAAATGGTATTACAATCCAAGGGGCGAGTGCGCTCTTTTTAGCCAATATAAAACGAATAATTAAATTAAAAAAAGAAAAAGTACAAAATAATGGGTAAATATACCCATATATTTTATACTTTTTTACTATTTATAGAAAAATCGTGAACTTGAAAATTTTTTTTCAGTTCACGATTTTTTGAGAGCTATTTTCAGTCTACTTTTTCAGCAGCCTCAAACGTCCCCAATTGCTCCTAAGGCTTTAATGCTGTAATTGGTACAATATAAATGCCTGTTTCTGGGTCTCTTACCGCTGCTGAACATTTTCCAACTATAACGCACATAAATGCAGGCTTTTTTATCATATTAGCATAAAAATTTAATAGACTTTTCTTTGCCTCATCAACTTGATTATAGCCTAATTTTATTTCTACAGCTGCGTATTCTCCATCTGAAAATTCTAAAATTGAATCTACTTCCAATCCTGTAACATTATCTCTAAAATGATATAAATGTCCATCTAGATAATCCATATAAATTCTTAAATCTCTTTCCACTAGTGCTTCAAACATAAAACCAAATGTCTTTAAGTCTTTTAACAGTTTTTCTGGTGTTAATCCTAAACAAGCACATGATAATGATGGGTCTGTAAAATGTCTTTTAGGAGACTTTCCAACTCTCTTAGGAGAACGATAATTTTCTCCATATGCCTCTTGATTTTCAATTAAATGCAATCTATCTAACACATCTAAATAATCAATTACAGTATCTCTACTTGATAAAAGCCCTGTCCCATTTTCATATTCTTCTATGTCTTTTATTATGGTTTTATTTCCTACAATTGATGCTTCATTTCTTGCAAGCGATTTTAAAAGCATTTTCATTTTATTTTTGTCTCTTCTTTTTTCTGTTTCTTCATTTATATCTATATTTAAAACTGAATCTATGTATGATTTTGGTATTAATCCAATTTTATTTTCACTTACATTTATATTGGCTGGCCAACCACCTCTTATCAATAAATTTGCCAAGTGTTGTATTTCTATGTTACCTGTATTGAGTGTTTCTTGTGTGTGATTTAACATATTGCACAAAGAAGCCTCTCCTGTGGAATCTCCAGATTCATATAAGCTCATAGTATACATGTTTAGCCTTCCAATCCTACCTGCCCCTGAATGATGTACTTTTTCTTTCATTATTTTATTTGGTAATGTTGTAGAACCTGTTATAATAAAATTTCCCTTTTCCGTGGTTTTATCGCATTCACGTCTTACTGCATCCCATATCGTTGGTACCAAATGCCATTCATCAATTAATTGTGGCTTTTTTTTCAAATCTTTATTAAAAATTGATTTAATATCAATTTTTGCCATTTCTCTTACATCTTCATCATCCATATAAATTTCACTTTTAGAATGTCTTAATGATGTCCAAGTTTTTCCACACCATTTTGGTCCTTCTATGCTTACAGCTCCAAACACAGATAAATAATCTTCTAATTTCTTTTCAATCAATCTCTTTCTATACTCTGTTTCATCAATTGCCATTCTATCCACCTCTTCGTCTAATATAGCATCTTTTTAGTAAATAGTCAATATTTAATCGACACTTTTTAAGCTTTTCGTTCGACACTTTTTAAGAATTTTATTGTGTAAATTTTTAGTAATGTTTTGTGCATTTTTTGAATGTATGTATTTTCATTATGTAGCAGTCAAGAAAAGGAGCAAAAGGAAACGAACCTAAAGGCATAACTTATCTGTACGCATTAAAATGTTACAGCTAAGAAATCCCCAATTGTCCCAGTCAAAAAAAGTAAACTTACTATAAATTAATTTCATTTATTTTTATAAACTGGTTGACGAATTAAAGAATTATCGTTATATAATAATTAGTGCACTATTTAAATAGAATTTTTTAATTTTAATAGTAGGAGGAGAAAAACATGAAACAATATTTTTATAATGATAATTCAATTAGTAAAATACGAAAAATAGAAGGTTGTTATAGAGAAATAAGAAACAAAATATCGGATGTGGGTGAACTAGTTAACAACAATGTCTGTATTAATGGAGTTTGGTTTGATGATAATGCCATTGTATTTGGAAAATGGTGGAATGATAAGGACGGTATTTCTGGAAACTTAAAATGGGATGAAAGCCAAAAGATGTTGGTATCAGATACAACAAATGTTACAAGCGATGGCAATGAAAGACTATTAAAAATATTAAGAAGAGGCGGAAAAATTTTTTATATAGCAATTTGTAAATCGTTAGCAGCATTAGCAAGTAGCCACAAAGAGATGAAGAACAAATGTAAAATATATGTTCAAGCAGGACAGAATAAAAAATATAATTTAAGTGCAAAAAACTTTCAATGGAACTATGATCTAATGGATAATGATTTACATATTATTGATACCCAAATATACGGTTTTGTAAATATACCCAAAAACTCCAATGGTAAAACCACAAGTGTAGTCAGACTTCAAAATTTCCAAAAAGAAATGAAAACAAAATTAGATAAACTAGACGAAGCAGTTAACAACTATTGTACTGAGATAGAGAGTTTAGTAAACAACAAAGACAGTTCTCAATGGTGGGGATTCTCAGATGATATTAGAAATCAAGTCAAAAAAGCAGTAAAAAATTACAGAACAAGTTCTGAGAAAAAAATGAAAAATTTCAAAAGAAACCTTAACTTGGCTATCAGTAAAACCATTGAAGCAAAAGGAAAAGACTTAGAGCAAATCATGGAAGCAGACTTGCTTTCTGACTTTGAATAAAACACAAAGTATGTTAATTTAAAAACAATTAACTTATTAAAAAACATTTTAATAGATTAATTGTTTTTTTATCTTATCATAGCAAATTAGATAGAAAACAGAAAGGAGAATTCTAATTGTTAGTAGTATTAATAGGAGAAGGCAAAATGCATAAAATCATATTGCCACAAGTCTCATCAGGAAATTACATTTTAAACGACCAATATGAAAATACCAACAAAAGAATGCTAGAAATTGAATCCAAAGACGGCAAATGGCAAATCACAAGTGACAGTAATGCTAAAATAGTAAACCCAAAATGTGTTCAAATAACAGACGAACAAATCAACATTGTCAACACAACCGATTTATTTGTAAATAGAATCATATTAAAAGAATACAATCTATATGAATTAATGCTGGGAGAAAAAGAGGCATTATATACCTTGTGTTGCCTACCAGTATATGAAGACAATTGGACGCATTTAGACATAAGACACACCCAAGAAATAGCAATTGGAAGAAATCCGAATCACCAAATATCGTATGAAAATAATCTAGTATCTGACACACATGCCAGAATATTTTTAAACAACGGTAAGTGGATGTTAGAAAATTATGATAAAAAATGTGGAACCTTTGTAAACGGTAATTTAGTCTATCATAAAGCTAAATTCTTATCGAATGGAGACACTATTTTCATCATGGGATTAAAAATTATCGTATTGGGAAATAGCCTCTATATCAATAATCCAGCCAAAAAGGTTCATTACGATGAAACCATTTTAAAACGAAAAGAAATCAAACCACAAAAAATTAGAAAAGAAGACAAAGAAGAAGAAAAATACATAGAATTATATTCACAAAAAGACTATTTTTACCGTTCACCAAGAATTATCAATAAAATGGACAAAGATGAGATTACCATACAAGCGCCACCGTATAAGAGAACCAATGACCAAATGCCATTATTCTTGACATTAGGTTCTACTTTATGTATGGGAGCATTTTCTTTTATTTCTATTTTTTCAACCTTTTCTAATATATTTAGTGGAAGGGCAACAGTAGGAGAAAGTATCTTGTCAATTATTTCCTCTTTTGCCATGTTGCTATCCATGTTATTTATTCCTTTACTGATTTCTAGATGGGAAAAGAAAAGAGACAAAAAATACGAAAAAACACGTCAAGAAAAATATCGTGCTTATATGAATGCTAAGAAAAAAGAAATAGAAGGAATAAAAGACAAAAAAGAAAGATATTGTTAAAAAATTATGCGACAACAGAAGAATGTACCAGTATTATCTTAAACAAAGATAAAAGACTGTGGGAAAGAACCATAGAAGACCCAGACTTTTTGTCGATTCATCTAGGGATAGGGGACATTCCCTTTGACATCCGTATTTCTTATCCAGAAAAACAAGCCTTTCAAATGGAAGAAGAAGATAATTTAAGAAATCTATTAGATGATTTTACGCAAGATGTGAATATCTTAAAAAATGCACCAGTTACCATTTCTTTAAAAAGCGAAAAAATCATAGCTTATATTGATAAAAGCAAAGAAAATATCAATAAATTTATGCAAAATTTATTAATTCAATTAATGGCATTTCAGAATTATCATGATTTAAAGTTGGTATTTTTGTTAAAAAAAGATGAGATGAAAAAGTGGGAATATGTAAAAATGTTTCCTTATGTTTGGAATGACGAAAAAGATTTCCGTTTTTTTGAAGATGATGTAAAAAATATGGAAGAAATCTCTAAGTATTTGGAAGACGAATTTTCAAAAAGAACCAAGGAAGATGACAATCATACCGATGACAATAAAAATTTTTCACCTTATTATTTAATCATAACAGATAACTATCGAGAAATAGAAAATTTAAAAATTATCACGAATATATTGCAACAAAAAGAAAATGTCGGTTTCAGCATTTTTTGTATCGCCAAAGATATGATGGAATTACCAAATGCATGTAAAAAATTTATTCATATTGAAAACAAATTAGGAAAGGTATTTAGTAATGAAATATCTTCTAAAAGTGTGATTCATTTCACGTTTAACAATCTAAATATATTTTTCTTTGAGAAAATAAAAAACATGATAGCCAATATACCAATAAGATACAAATTAGCAGAGAGAAATGCGTTACCAAGTCACTATTCTTTTTTAGAGATGTATAATGTAGGATTAATTGAACAATTAAACATTTTGGACAGATGGAAAAATAATGATGCAACTCTTTCTTTAGCAGCACCAATTGGCATTAGAGCCAATGGAAAACTCTTGAATTTAGATATCCATGAAAAATTTCATGGACCACATGGATTAATTGCAGGTAGTACAGGTTCTGGTAAGAGTGAGTTTATCATCACATATATTTTATCACTTGCCATTAATTATCATCCAGATGACGTTACTTTCATCTTAATTGATTATAAAGGAGGAGGCTTGTCAGGAGCTTTTCAGAAACAAGATGTTAAATTACCTCATTTAGTGGGAACGATTACGAATATTGACAAAGAGGGATTACAAAGGTCCTTAGTTTCGATACAAAGTGAATTAAGGAGAAGACAGATTTTGTTTAACGAAGCAAGGGAACTGACAGATGGTGGCGTGATTGATATCTACAAATATCAGAAGTTATACCATAATGGGGTTTTAGAAAAACCGATTCCTCATTTGTTAATTATTTGTGACGAATTTGCGGAATTAAAACAGCAACAACCAGATTTTATGAGTGAATTAGTAAGTGTCTCAAGAATTGGACGTAGTTTGGGAGTCCATCTAATTCTAGCAACCCAAAAACCAAGTGGAATTGTGGATGAGCAAATTCGAAGCAATAGTAAATTTGCGATTTGTTTAAAAGTACAAGATAAATCAGATAGTTCAGATGTAATTGAAAGACCAGATGCTGCCTATTTAAAACAATCTGGTAGATTTTATATCAAAGTAGGAAATGATGATTATTTTGATATAGGACAATCTGGTTGGTCTGGTGCACAATATTATCCTTCTGATACAACAAAAAGACAAGAGGAAGATGCCATTAAATTTATTGCTAATAATGGAACGGTTATCAAAGAAATCAATGATTACACCAAAAAGACAGTAGAAAGCCAAGGGGAACAATTACCCAATATTATTAAACACATGTATGATATTGCAACAAGAGAAGGGATAAAGGCAGAAAGTTTGTGGATAGAGGATATTCCAGAAAATATTTATGTGAAAAAAGTGAAAGATAAGTATAAATTTAAGAAAAAGAGTAATAGTGTAATGGCCACGATTGGAGAATATGATGACCCAGCCAATCAAAAGCAAGGGATTGTGAATTTAGATTTAGTAAAAGGCGGAAATGTTATTATATATGGGAATGCAGAAAGTGGAAAAGAAACACTAATGAGTAGTATTGTATATGATTTAATGACAACGTATTCCTCTTCTGAGGTATGGATGTATTTGTTGGATTTTGGGACAGAATCGTTGAAAATATTTGATGGTTGTCCACATGTAGGCGAAGTGATTTGTGCGAATGACAGTGAGAAATTAAAGCGATTTTTCGACCGAATCAAAGAAATCGTAAAAGAGAGAAAGCAAATACTAACAGAGTATAATGGAGATTATAATTTTTTCTTAAAAACAAGTGGGAAATCACTGCCATTGATAACCATTCTTATCAATGGATATGAGACATTTATTGAGAATTACGAAGATGTATTTGATGATGTCTTATTAACATTAACAAGAGAAGGCTCCAAGACAGGAATTACATTTGTGATGGCAACAACAGCAAGTAATGATTTAAGATATCGAATGGTTCAAAATTTTAAACAAAAAATCGCCTTGTCTTTAAATGAGGCAAGTGAATATGGTACTATTTTTGAAGGGTTAGGAAATAAAAGACCGGCCCGTAGATTTGGTAGAGGGTTAATCAATTTAGGGGAAGAAATTTATGATTTTCAAACGGCTAAATCTTGTGAGCCAGAAGAATATAATGTATTCATAAAAGAAGAAATAGAAAGAGTCAAACAAGAAAATAAGACACTAGCAGAGAAAATTCCTATTTTACCAGATATTGTTAAAGCAGATAATTTCAAAGGAAATCTAAGCGAGTTGTCGAATGTTCCAATTGGTTTAAGAAAAAAAGATATTAAACCAGAGTTTTATGATTTTAAAGATAATTTTATTACGATTATTACGGCAAAAGATGCAGAAGAAGCGATGCAATTTGGTTCTAATATTTGGCAACAAATTGAAAAGGTACAAGATGTCGATATCATTATTTTAGACCCAGAAAGAAAGATTTTAAGTGGCAGAAATGAATTAAGTGAAAATTATGAAAAACTAGTTTCAGCAGATGAGAAAAAGGGTTCCAAACATAATATTTGTTTTGTTTTTGGAATGAATCGATTGATTCATTATTTGGAGCAAAGTGGGGAAGATGACGACGATGATGATTTAGAAGGAGCAGAAAAATGGCAAGCTATTATAAAACAATGCGACGAAAAAAAGAATTTTAGCTTTGTTATCCTAGATTCGGCTGATAAAATTAAAGAACATAATTATGATGATTGGTATAAAGAAAATGTGCTTGAGAGCAATATCATCTGGGTTGGTAATGGAATAGAAGACCAATATTTGTTAGATGTGAATGCACCAAGAAAAGAAATTATGGATAATTGTGGTTGTAGCTTTGGCTATATCAATAAAAAAGCCAAAACCATTATGCTAAAACTTTTAGAAATGAAAGAAAGAAGGGACGACGATGAATAAAATATTAGTTAAATTATATGTTCCTATGATAGACGAACAATACGATATTTGGATACCTGTCAATAAAAAGATTCATAATATTATTACACTTTTTGTAAAAGCAGTGAATGAATTTACAAAAGGATATTATGCTCCAAAACAAATGCCATATTTGTATGATAAAGCAACAGCCAAGGCTTTTGATATCAATTTAAAAGTGATTGAAAGTGAGATACGAAATGGGACTGAATTAATTATGATATAAACGAGATGGGGATAATTGGAGACGTTTCCTTTTGCTCCTTGGGGACATGGGGACGTAGATAATGTCCCTTTTTTTATGGATTGAACAAAAAATAAAAAAATAGGGACATTATCTACGTCCCCATGTCCCCAAGGAGCAAAAGGAAACGTCCCCAATTGTCCCCTATTTATATTTTTCTTGAATAGTTTTAATTTCGTCGTAGTCATTTCTCAAAATGTTCAAAAATATATCTGTCAGTTCTGGGTCAAACTGTGTACCTTTACATCTTTCGAACTCTGCCATAACCGTATCTAAAGGTAGGGAATCGCGATAAGTTCTTTTTGATGTCATGGCATCGAAACTATCTGCAATGGCAGCGATTCTAGCCAAATAAGGAATCGCCTTACCTTGTAACTGACTAGGATAACCATGTCCATCATATCTTTCGTGATGATGTTTTACAATGGGAATCATATCTTTAAAAATAGATGCTGTTGATAAGATATGAGTCCCAATAGATGGGTGATTTTTGATTTCAGAATATTCATCATCGGTTAATTTACTTTCTTTTAATAAAATGCTATCAGGAACTCCTATTTTTCCTATATCATGGAACAATCCACCAATTTTTAAAAGTCGTAATTCTTCTTCTGATAAATTTACTTTTTTACCGATTAACACCGAAAATTCAGAGACTCTATCAGAATGACCTCTTGTGTAAGTATCTTTTGCTTCTACGGTATAACGTAATGTTTCAATACTTTCTAAATAAGAGTTCTCTAATTCCTTGTTTATTTTCTTAATTTCATTCATTTGAGCAATTGATTTGATACCAGATTCTATTAGTAATAATAGTTGGTCAAATTTATCACTTTTTTCGCAATATCCTTGAATATCAAGTTTTTTAATGGTTTCTAAAGGAGGGGCCAAGTCTTTATGACCAGTTAATAAAAGAATGTATAATTCTTTATTAAATTTTCTGATTTCTTCTACTACTTGGTCGCCATGAATGGGAGTCATGATAAAATCTAAAATCATTAGGTCAAAATGTTCATTTTTTGCTTTTTCGATTGCTTCCATAGGGTCGGTAACACCGATAAATTTATAGCCAGACCTTTTTAAGAAGATAGATAAGGAATCAATAATGCCTTCTTCGTCATCTACAATCATGATTTTATAATTATTATTTTCATTTGTATTTGAATTTTGTGTTCTTTTTCTCATATCAACCCCTCCTTAATGATAATTAAATTAGGTGTTTTCCACATTATATTAATAAAAAGTGGAAAAAGCAAGTGGTTTAATAAAAAAACTGATTTTGGGGACGGAGGGACATGGGGACGTAGATAATGTCCCTATTTTCTTACTTTTTATTTCAAACTACAAAAAAGGGACATTATCTACGTCCCCATGTCCCTCCGTCCCCAAAATCATGACAAAGGTAAAATAATGTGAAATGTTGTGCCTTTTCCTTCTTCTGACTCTACCGTTATAGTACCATTAAAATGGGCTCGAATCGTAGAGTAAGACATATATAAACCAAGTCCAGTACCATTTTTGCCTTTTGTAGTAATCATTTCTTTAAATAATTTATCTTTCACTGATTTTGGTATACCAGTCCCATAATCTTTAACCGAGATGATTAAATGGTTATCATCTTTGGCAACGATTAAATCTATATTTTGTTCTGGTTTTCCAGTATAAGCTTGGATAGAATTAGACACCATATTATTAATAACTTGCACAAGACTATTGACATCACCATGAATCATGGTATTTTCATCTGTTTTTATAGAGATATTTAAGTAAACTATAGCATTTTTTAATTCATGTTTCATCAAAATATTAATTCTTTTTAGTAATTCTTCCACGGTAAAGGAAATATCTTCTTCATTGGAAAGAGTAACAGCTTGTCCCTTTACAGCTGTGATAATATCTGACATGTATTCTGTATGAGCTTTGATTTTAGAAACCCAATTTTGCATATCTTGGGCAATTTCATGATGGTCTTGACTAGTTACTTCTGGGTCTTCAATTGAGGTATCATATTCTTTGATTAAATCAGTTAGACCTTCTGATGCACCAGATATAGACATGATAGGGGTTTTTAGGTTATGGGCAATTCCTCCGATTAATTGTCCAAGTGAGGCTAAACGCTCTCTTTCCATTAGTGTTTCTTGATTGTCATGTAGTTGTTCTACATTATGTTTGGTTTGCTCTTGTATTTTATTATAAGAAATAATCAAGTTTCCAAATTCGTCATTGGAAGTAAGGGCAAGAGGTCTCATTACACTAGTATCTGTATTTTTTGCCATCTCCATAAAGCTATCAGAGATAATATTAATATCATTTGATAAAGATTCCGCAAATAATGTTAATATGACAATATTAATGATTACTAAAATCAAGAACGCAATGGAAAAATAAATTAATACATCGATGGACAAAATGCTATAATAAATTCCAATCATGTAATCAGTGCCATTGATATCAACATGAATGGTAGATCCTTGGCAATCAATGCCATAATATTCATAGACTCTTCCATCATTTTTAGGAGATAATTCATTCAAGTATTTATTGAAAAAGTTACTAAATTCAATTTCTTGCCCATTTTTATCAAAATAAAGATTGTTGTTAGTTCTGATAAAAAAGAAATCGTTCTCATTTAATAAATTTAGCGTATTGGCTTTTTCCAATAAATCAGCTACACTTGAAAAAGTATGATAGGCTTTAAAATAATGTAAACTATTACGGTAGGTCTCAAAAAGAGAGTTTCCTGTTTTTACAGAAACAAGAGAGTATCCTAACAAAGAGGTAAATAGTACAGAGATTAGGATTAAAGGCAGAATGTTAAAGAAAAGTCTTTTCTTTAATGAGGATTTTTTTATACCAGATATATTGTCATAAGGTAGCTTGACTAATATTTTTTTGAATACGTTACAGGTATAAATAAAAACAGAAGTTACAAATAAAGTCATTAAAGAAACGACTAGTATAAATAGTTTTAGCGTTGTAATACTAAATTGATGAATGGTATAAGCATGGATTACCGTAAGAGCAATGCTAGGAATGACAATGTTTAAAACCAGAATGGAGTATGGAGTGGTGAATAATTTATTTCTTACATAGTTAATTTCCTTAATAGAATAATAATGAGGATTTTTTAGTAAATCGCTGTATTTAATTAAAAACCTAGTTTTCCAAAAGGTAACAATGGCAAAAATGGAAAAAACGGCAAATGCGATAGATAAAACTTGTGACATATAATTAGTGTTTTCTACCTCTAACTGAAAGTTTGTAGCATACGTACCTTTAGGGTAATTTAAAATAGCAGGAATTAAAAAGTAATAAACAACAGTCAATACAATTAACCCTAAAGTAAGGGCTAATAATAGTTTTAACTGAATTTTGTATTTTTCTAATATTTTTTTCACAGAATAACCTCCTTTTATAGTATTACAAAGTAGTTTAAAAAGTTTATTATATTTTTTCTAAAGTAACTCCCAGCATCGCACAGTCTGTAAAAATAACAGACTGTAAGCTTGCTGGTCCCCCCGAATTGTTACTTTATAAAAAGTATAATAAACTTTTTAATAAAGTAATAATTCTAAAGCAAGTATTTTTTCTTACGCAAATAATCCATAATTTTTTCAATATATTCGGTTGTAATCTCAGGCCACTCAAAATTCAACTTTTCCAAACAAGAATTGGTATATAAATTTTTTTGATTAACAGTAGAACGAAAAGAAAGTCCTAAAGTATCATCTAAATCATTTACAATTCCCTTTAAAATATTTTCTTCTGGATGTTGGTTAGATAAAGCAACAATTTTTTGTTTAAAATCATTACCAGAAAGAATTTCGGTAGAAAAGCCAAAAGTTTCCAATATTTCTAACAAGTCAGAGACACGGATGTAATTTTCGTTAAATAAATGAAAAACATAACGAGTGGTCTCAACATTGAAAATTAATTGAGAAATAGCCTTTGCACAATAATCAACAGGGGTAAATTCTAAAAATTCACTTACCATAGTATTTGGCAAAATATGATATTTTAAAATCATCATTAAAATATTGTAAAAGGCATTTGCCTCAAAATTTTGTTGAAAACTACCATCATCATATCGACTTGTCAAGTTTCCAACGCGTAAAATAGTGGCATTAAGACCTTCTAGCGTTTTTTCGTAGATTGACTTTTCAGCTTCAAATTTAGTCTGAATATAGACATTTTGGTTGTATTGTTGACCAATGTAAAAGTTATTTTCATCAAAATGATTAAAGTTCTTTTGGTGATTTACTAAATAATTTCCAGAAACACCAAGAGTGGAAATATGAACCAATTCTATATCATATTTCATACATAGGTCAATAAGATGTTCTACTACGTCTACATTAATTTTTTTAAATTGTTCGTATTCTCCATAATATTTAACATTAGCGGCAGTATTGACAGCCAAGTCGATGGATTGTGCCAATTCTTTATATTGACTAGCAGACAAACCAAAACGTGGCTTTGTAATATCAGAGTCAATGACATCGATTCGATTGAAAGGAAGCTTTTTGTTAAAATAAAAGCGATATAAATCAGAAAGTCTTTTGGTAGCATTTTCATCATTTTTGTGACGGACCATACAAGTAATATGACTGTCGCTGTTCGTTAGTAGTTCTTTTAATAAGTGAATGCCTAAATAACCAGTACAACCTAATAAAAGAATATTAGAATAGTGTTTTTTCGTAAATTGTAGGAAGCTTGGATGTTGGTTAAAACTATAATTTACATTGGTTAAATAAGAAACATCGAGTTCTTCTGTTTTTTCTTGCTTGTTATGTTCAATCAATTGTGCTAGATTTTGAATGGTTCGATTTTGATAAAAATCTTGTGTATTTAACTGGTAGTCATATTCTAACATTTTTGTTTGAATACGAATTATATCAAGAGAATCAATGTGATAATCAAAAATATCATTTTCAATTCCTATTTTAGAAATCGATAAGCAAGTTTTAAAAATAGAACATAAATCTTTTTCTATTTTAGTGGAAGGTTTTACATATTTGGTGGCAATGCTAATGTCTTTTAAATTGGGCTCTGGCAAAGCTTTGCGGTCTACCTTATGGTTGAAAGTTAAAGGAATGTTGTCAAGGGCTACAAAATAGTTTGGAATCATATAGTGTGGCAAAATATCAACTAAATATTTTTTCAATTCTGCGGTATCTATTTCATCTTGAGAAACATAGTAGGCACATAAATATTTTTTTTCGTTTTTATCCATTTTATCAATGACAACACATTTATCGATTCCCTCAAAGGTTAAAATATGATTGCTAATATCATCTAATTCTACACGATAGCCTCGTATTTTTACTTGATGGTCTTTTCGTCCTAAACACACAAGTTCACCGTTTGCTTTCCAATAACCTAAATCGCCAGTTTTATAAATGATATCATCTCCATAGGGATTTGGTACAAAGGCAGTATTTGTTTTTTCAGAATCATGATAATAACCACAGCCAACACCATCTCCACCAATATAGATTTCTCCCACTAATCCAATTGGTTGTAAATGCTGATTATCATTTAAAATATAAATTTGTGTATTAGGAAGGGGCTTACCAATGGTAATAAAACTACTATTGGTAACATCTTTGATAGTAGAGTAAACGGTAGTTTCTGTCGGTCCATATAAGTTGAAGATATTAGCTTTTGTGTGTTCTTGTAATTTGTGTAATAGAGTGAGAGGAAGCGGTTCTCCCCCTAGTATGAATTCTTTTATCGTAGATAACGCTTTTACGTAAGTTGTATCAGAAAGTAGTAATTCCACTCTAGAAGGTGTTGTTAAAAGTTTTGTAATGCCATGTTTTTGAAGGATATGGCTTAACAATTTTGGACTTTTATTTTCCAATTCGTCAGCAATAACCAGAGTTAATCCAGATAACAAAGTGGGAAATAATTCAAAAACAAAAATATCAAAACACACAGTGGTAACAGATAATACTTTATTGTTAGGAGAAAATGTATAATCTAAGTGTTGTTGCATACTGTTTACAAAATTTAAAACATTATTATGTCGAATGGTTACAGCTTTTGGAATGCCAGTAGAACCAGAGGTATACATGATATAGCAAGGTTTGTTAGGAGGGATGGAAAGGTTTGGGTTTGCTATTTTTTGATCGAAAGTCAAGTTTTCATAGGTAATACAGGTTCCTGAATAATTTATTTTTTGGTAAAATTTTTGGTTTGTTATTAGTATTTTTGTGTGACTATTTTCTAACATAAATTCAATTCGTTCCATTGGATATTCTGGGTCAATTGGTAGGTAGGTATGACCAGATTTTAGGATTGCTAAAATGGTAACAATCATGCTAACAGAACGATTGAGCGAAAAAGCAATGATGTTAGTAGAAATATTTTGTTCGATTATCTTTTGGGCAAGAAAATTTGCTTTTTGATTTAATTCTTCATAAGTGTAAGAACTGTTTTTGTCTGTAACAGCAATGTGTTTGGGATATTGTTGTACAATTTTTTCGAATTCTTTTACAAGGTTTGATGATTTGTTATATTTGGTTTTGGTGTCATTAAAGGTTTTTAGTAATAATTTCTTTTCAGAAGGGGAAATGATTTCTAATTCTTCTATGGCAGTATCAGGCTGTTTTAAAACTTGACGAATTAGACCTAAAATACGTTGATGCATTAAATCAATGTCTTCTGCTGAAAAAAGGTCTGTTAAAAAATCGTAATGTATAGATAAATTATCTTTTTCTTCTGCTATATTTTTAATGTGAATTTGCAAAGATTCTGCTTGAGAACGGTTGTGTAACCATTTACAGAAAGATGGAATGGTTGCATTTTGATAAGAAAAAACAATGTCGTATAGACTATCAGAAAAGTCATGTGTTTTTCTAACAAATTCTAAAATTTCATGATAAGGGAAACGAAGGTGACGATACATTTGCTTTTGTTTGCTTGCCATAGAGTGACAAAAATCTAGAAAAGAACTAGGCTTTGCTACATTTATGATAAAAGGCATAATAGATACAAACATACCAGTCATATGTTTTTCTTTAAAATTGGACCTATTTAAAACAGGATTTCCTATGATAAAGTTATCATGATTAAAAATATTTCTAAAATATATGCCAAAAATACTCAATAGAAAGATATATTCAGATAGATTATGCTGGTTACAAAATTCATGAATTTGATTTACTAGTGCTTTATCCAAAGCATATACTTCTCGGTCTGCTTGGATGGATACCTTTCTGTTATTTTTAAAAGATATTACGTTGGGCAAAGTTTCAAATTGTTCTTGCCAAAATTCTTCGTCTTTTTTAAATTTGTCACTTGACATGTATTTATTTTGAGAATGAATAAAGGCAAGATAAGAAGGATTTGGTGTTAAGTCAATTTCCTGCCCATTTAGAATGGCTAAATAATTTTGATGGATTTCTTGAAGAACGAGTGACATAGTCCAGGCGTCAGCGATTAAATGATGGGCTGTTAAGACAAGAATTCCGCTACCGTCTGGAAATCTTAATAGTTTGGTTAAGAATAGAAAATGGTCTAGTATTTCTATTTGTTGCATGGGAAAAGAAGCTTCGAATTCTAATAATTGTGTTTCGTCTTTTAAGTCTATGATTTCAATATTTTCATAAATAAAGTCATCAAAATATTGCTTGGGAGAAGAGTCTTCTAACATGATTTTTGTTTTGAAGGAGTCGTTTTTCATGATTAAGTAGTTGACTGCTTTTTCTAATGCTTTAAAATCAGCGTTTTTGTCAATTTTTAAATAACCGACAATATTGTTGATATTTGTGTTGTCGTAGAATTGCTCTGTCATCCAAATTGATTTTTGTGGATTGGTTAGTTCATATATTTCTTTTTCCATTTTTGCTCCTTGTTTTTTAGTAAATTATATAGTTTTTTACTTGAAAATGTCAATACTTAAACATATTTAAGTTTTGATATGGTAAAAGAAAAATTAAACACAGAGAGAATTGCAATATTTTGCAAAAAGTGTTACAATAAAAGAGAAGCAACAGTAGAAGTACGCCATACTGTAGTGTGGCAGAAAGATGAGGTAGAGACATGGCAAAAAAAGTAAAAGACAAAAAAAGTAAAAGGCAACAAGAGTTAGACGAGCTGGCAAAAGAGCTTAAAGTGATTACGGATTCAAGTACTAAAGCACCTTCAACAACAGAGTTGGCGGAAGAAATGAAAGTATGTAGAATACTAGGACTTTCAACCGAAGCAATGCCAGTGGTTACAAGAAAGTAAGGCAAAAAGAAATCTTAGCTAAAAAGAGGAGGGAGTGATATCCCTCTTATTTTTAATAATTTTTATTTCATCATTATGAGTTTCAAAAAATCAGATAAAAAATGATAAAACAGTTTAAAAAAAGAAATCTTGGACACACTATTCTAGAGGTGAAAAAGATTGAAAAGAAAGAGAATAAACCATCCAAAAAAAGTAATCATAACTACCATTTTAACAATAATTGTTTGGATATTTGTAGTTTATTTATATATTACATATAAAAATATCGAAGTAAATCCCTCAAATTATGAAGCAACTAGAACACAATCCACATATGAGGAACAAACTGTGGAAAGCGTGGAAGAAAATAGTAAATCAGTAGCAGATGTAATAGAAGAAACAACCAGAAAAGTAGTTGGAATTTCAAAATTGAGAAATGCAGGAAATAGCATTTTGTCAAAAAGTACGGAGAGTGAATTAGGATTAGGAACTGGTATGATTGTAACAGAAGATGGCTATATTTTAAGCAATGAACATGTAACAGGAGAAAAGTATAGCAAATGTTATATCACATTAGAAAATGGAACTAACTATGATGGGACAGTGGTATGGAGTGATTCGGATTTAGATTTATCCATTACGAAAATAAATGCTAAAAATCTAGAATACGTAACATTAGGAAACTCTAGTAAAATCCGAGTAGGAGAGACCGTATATGCCATTGGGAATCCGATTCGGTTTTGAGTTTAGAAGAACCGTAACATCAGGCATTGTCAGTGCTAAAAATAGAACCATAAAAATAGAGGAGGAAAATAAAGCCTCTTATATGACAGACTTAATTCAAACAGATGCTACGATTAATCCAGGTAATAGTGGTGGCCCTTTAATCTATCCAAATGGGGAAGTTTTGGGGATTAATACAGTTAAGATATCATCAGCAGAGGGAATTGGTTTTGCGGTTCCTATTAATATTATTAAACCAATTATTGATAGCTTTAAAAATACAGGTCAATTTGAAGAAGCTACTATTGGCATTTATGCTTATGACAAAGAAGTAATTCCTTACTTAAATGCGAGTTCTACTGTGAATTTTGAAAAAGGAATTTACGTGGCTCAAATCACCAAAAATGGTTCAGCAGATGGCACAGAGTTAAAAGAGGGGGATGTTATAACTAGTATTGATAATGTAGCTCTTAATACGATGAATCATTTAAGACAATATATTTATACGAAAAAACCTAATGATGAGGTAACATTAAAGGTGACAAGAGGAAAGATTAATAAGGAAATAAAAATTGTGTTAGGAAAAAAATAAAACAAAACCCCCAGCCAAATTGCGACTGGGGGTGCAATTATTCCATTAGGCTAGCTTCCATAAAATCAAATTTTCTTTCATAATCTTTCGTTTCTTGATTTGCCATATACACCTCACTACGATTTTTCTTTAAAAACTCAATGATTTGATACACATCAATCCAGATTTCATTTGGGCTATCCACTTGAGACTCATCAAAAATCAATTGCATCCCAAAATGCAAATGAGGAACATTAATATTATTTACATTTTCTTTTGTACTATAGCCAGTCATACCAAGATAACCAATTACATCTCCTGATTTTACTGTCGAACCTTCTTCTAATCCTTCCGCATAAGGATGATTTTTTCTTAAATGAGCGTAATAATAATATCGTTTGGTATCAAAACTACGGATACCAATTCGCCAGCCACCATATTGATTCCAACCAATGTTTTCAATTATTCCCGATTCTACGGCAATAATAGGAGTACCAATGCTACCCATTAGGTCGTTTCCCAAATGCGTTCTTTTGAAACCATAAGACCTGGAATTTCCAAAATCATCATAATGACTAAAAGAATAATTTTTAGCAATGGGAAGAAAGGCTTTTAATCCATACTTTTCTTGATAGGATTTTGTGCCATCCTCCTTGGCGGTTTCAATCGAATAGTTACCGATAAAACCACCTAAAATAGCAGAATAGCTTTCGTAATAATAATCATAAAATTTCATGTTTTGTGTTAAATCTTCCATATTTTGCCCATTTTTTAATTCTTCTACTAAAAGATTTAAGTCTTTTGTACTAAAATTTTTGAAATTACCACCATTTTTGCAAGATAAATAAGCTAGTAATTCAATCCAGTTATATACGATTTCTCCTTCTTTATTGTGAGAATCTATATCTAGCTTAGCCGTTAAATTTAAAGCTTCAGAAGTAACATTAAAATCTACCCATTTGATAAAATCCTTTTTTTCTTTTGAAGTTTCGTCTTCAGAAGTATCATTGGCAAAGGAATAAAAAATAGCAATGCTAGATACTAAAAGCATGATAATAATAGAAAATATAATTAGTTTTTTACTGATTTTAAAGGATTTGATTAACAAAGAAATTCACCCCATACTAATATATATGGAGTGAATAAAAGCGATATGCCATACTATTTTAACAAGTCTCGAATTACATTATATAGATAGGGTTTGTATTCTTCAATGGGTAAAGGATTTTGATACAAAATGGAGTCGAAACAAGTGGCACTTACTAATTCGATAATCATAAATAAAGTCACTTTAGGATTTTTTAGCTTAATATTATTTTCTTCTACTCCTTTTAAAAATAAAGAATATAGACCATCTTGTTTTTCTTCTTGCTTGTCATATAATTTTAAAATGGTTTCATTATAAACTCCCCAAGATAAATTTTTAGAAATGAATTTTAAAAGAAGCGGATTTTTGACTAATTCATCTATTACATAATTAATAATAAAAATAATTTGGTCAGAAAAATCTTGTATATCGTTTTTTCGCATTTTAGATAAGGCTTCTGAAAATAATTTTTCTGATTTTCGAGTAATTAGAATATCTCGAATTTCATATTTATCTTTAAAATATAAGTAAAAAGTACCTTTTGCTACACTAGCATTGTCTACTATCTCTTGGATAGAAGTGCTTTTAATTCCTTTTTCTGTGAATAGTTTAAAAGCGGTTTCTAATAGCCTGCTTTCTTTTTCGTTTTTTTGTTCATTTATTTTCATCTTAAATCTCCCTTGGAACATAGAGGACATAGGACATGGGGACGTAGATAATGTCCCTATTTTTATGGATAAATAGGGACATTATCTACGTCCCCATGTCCCCATGTCCTATTTTTCTTCTATTATGGCATAAAATAAAAAAATAATCAATAAAAATATAAAAAGTATTGACTAATGGTCATAAAAGTAATATAATATCAAGAAATGACCAATGGTCATTTTGAAAAATAATTGTTAAGAAGGGAGATTTAAAATGTTTCGACTTAAATTTGGAGAGTTTGTGTGCAAACATAGAAAGACAATATTACTCATTGCAATTCTCTTATTGATACCATCTATCATAGGAATGAAAATGACGCGAATTAATTATGATATTTTGGTTTATCTGCCAGAAGATATTGAAACCATTCAAGGGGAAAAGATATTATCAGAGGATTTCAATATGGGAGCTTTTTCTATGATTGTGCTAGAAAACATGAAAACAAAAGATATTGTACAATTAGAAAATAAAATGAAGGAAATTGAGAATGTAGAAAAGGTCATTGGAATGGCAGATGTAGTAGGTACTAGCATTCCAACAGAGATGATACCAGATGAGATAAAAGATAAGATTTATAAAGACGGAAATACGGTATTGTTAACTACTTTTAAAGATAGTATTTCATCTGATACCACAATGAAGACAATTGAGACATTAAGGGAGATAACAAATGAACAATGCAAAATAAGTGGCATGTCAGCAACGGTATTAGATACAAGAAATTTAGCTAATTCTGAAATTGCGATTTATGTTATGATTGCAGTATTATTGTGTATTATTATTTTACAAGTGGCTTTAGACTCCTATGTAGCACCCATTTTTTTACTACTTAATATAGGAATTGCTATTTTATACAATATGGGAAGCAATATTTTCTTAGGACAAATTTCCTATATTACAAAAGCCATCAGTGCTGTGCTTCAATTAGGAGTAACGATGGATTTTGCTATCTTTTTATATCATAGTTATCAAGCAGAACAAGGCAATTTTTCTAATAAAAACGAAGCCATGGCACATGCGATTAGTAAAACAATGGTATCTGTTATTGGAAGTTCTTTAACGACCATAGCCGGTTTTTTGGCACTTTGTAGTATGAATTTAACCTTAGGAAAAGACATTGGAATTGTTATGGCAAAAGGCGTTCTATTAGGTGTTATATGTGTTATTACGGTTTTACCAGCTATGTTATTGACATTTGATAACCTAATCGAAAAAACAAAACACAAAGAAATTATGCCTAAATTTGTAGGAATTAAAAATTTCGCCATCAAGCATTATAAAGCCATTATCCTTGTATTTATTATGATTTTACCAATTGCTATTTATGGCTATACCCATACGGAGGTATATTATAACTTAGATAAATCACTACCAGATACCTTACCAAGCGTGGAAGCTAACAATACCCTAAAAGAGAAATTTAATATTGTATCAGCAGAAGTGCTATTGGTAGATAAGAATATTCCAAATTACAAAGTCAATGAAATGTTAGATAAAATAGAAGAAGTAGATGGCATTGAATGGACATTAGGATATCCAAAAGTAGCAGGTGTGATACCAGATACTGTATTGAGCAGTGATACAAAGAGTGTATTTGAAAATGATGCTTATCAGATGATAATTATAAATTCAAAATATGAAATGGCGACAGATGAATTAAATGAGCAAATTACACAAGTAAATGAAATTATTAAGCAATATGATGACAAGGCAATCTTGGCAGGAGAAGGACCACTTATGAAAGATTTGGTAGAGATTAGTGACCATGATTTTAATAGTGTTAATGTCGTGTCAATTGGTGTGATATTTGTCATTATGATTATGGTATTAAAATCTATTTCGCTACCAGTGATTCTAATTGCTGTGATTGAATTTGCAATTTTTATTAATATGGGAATTCCAGCTTTTACGAATACAACCTTGCCATTTGTGGCGTCGATTGTAATTGGAACGATACAATTGGGGGCAACCATTGATTATGCGATTTTAATTACAACAAAATATATTGGAAATCGAAAAGAGGGCAAAAACAAGAAAGATGCCATTGATGAGGCACTTGGTAGCTCTATTAGCTCGATTATTGTTAGTGGATTGTGCTTCTTTGGAGCAACTTTCGGTGTGGGTGCTTATTCCAAGATTGAGATGATTGGCTCACTTTGTACCTTAATGTCAAGGGGTGCTGTTATTAGTATGATTGTCGTTGTTACAGTTTTACCAGCATTTTTGATGGTGTTTGACCGATTAATTTGTAAGACGACTGCTAACATAAAAACAATAAATTAAAGTTTATTTAAAATTTATTATATTTTTTCTTGTGACTCCCAGCTTCACACCGTCTGTAATTCCATAAAAATATAATAAATTAACTTAAAGATGATAAATTTTCAAAATGTTCGTTCAACTAATTTTCATAGAAATTCTAAGTCAATTTTATGGCTCCTTTTCAAAACGAGTTTGAACTATTTCCATAAAATTGACAAAGAATTTCTACCTAAAATTACTTTCAATTCACTTTTTTCAAATTTATCATTTTTAAGTTAATATTAGAAAAAGAAAGGAAGGATTAGAAATGAATTTAAAAACAAAAAATAAAATTATATCAGGTACATTATTGTGTACAATGTGTGCATACACATTACCTGTTTTTGCTTATACAAAGGATGAAACCGTTTATTCGAAAGTGAATAGTAAAGGAGAAAAATATCAAACAATCGTAAGTACGCATATTGAAAATAAGGAAGAATTACAGTTAATGAATGACATGTCTGATTTAATAAATGTTGAAAATACTAATGGTGATGAGGAATTCACACAAGAGGGCAATTCCTTAGTATGGAAAGCAGACAAAAAAGATATTTATTATCAAGGAGAAAGTCAAAAAGACTTACCAATTGCATGTGATGTGAAATATCAGTTAGATGGAAAAGAAGTAAAGGCAGAAGAACTTTTAGGAAAGTCAGGACATGTAAAAATAACCATACAATATACCAATAAAGAGGAGCATATGGTAAACATCAATGGTAGTCAACAAAAAATGTATACCCCTTTTATAGTAGTAGCAGGAACCATTTTACAAAATGATAAAAATAAAAACATAGAGATTTCAAATGGAAAAGTTATTAACGATGGAAGCAAAGCTATGGTAATGGGAATGGCATTGCCAGGTCTACAAGAAAGTTTAAATGTTAAAAAAGCAGATATAGAGATACCAAATAATATTGAAATTAGCATGGATGCAACTAATTTTGAATTAGGAAATGTTATTACTTTTGTAACGCCAAAGGTATTAGAAGAAAAGGATTTAAGTATTTTTGATGAACTAGATAAGATATACAATCAAGTCAATACATTACAAACAGCAAGTAATCAAATGCAAGAAGGTAGTCAAACATTAGCAGAAGGAACAAATCAATTAGCTTCTGGTACAAAGGATTTAAAACAAGGTACGAATGTAGCATATCATGGAGCAAAACAAATTCAAACAGAAATTACAAAGGCAACGAACCAATTAGCAAATGATAAGAGCGAAGCATTGGATAAAAATACATTAAATGCGATTGGGGAAAAAGCAAAGCAAACAGCTATTTTATCGGAGGCACAAAAAGTACAGATAGGGAATCAAGCACAAACAACAGCAATGCAAACCATTCAAAATCAGAAAAAGGCAATAGGAGAGAAGGCATCAGCTCAAGCAACCAATCAAGTAGGAACAATGGCATTAACACAAGCACAAAAACAACAAATAATGGCAAGTGTAAAAAAAGGCTTAGAAGCAAATGCTAATTATAAAGCTTTACCAGCAGAACAAAAAGCAATGGTTTTACAATTTTCTCAAAATTCAGCTGTAACAGCAGCAGAAACAACGGCAAAACAAACAGCAACACAAGTGGCAAAACAAGTAGCGAATCAAACGGCACAATCTGTGGCAGAACAAGTAGCTGGAAATGTAG
Source organism: uncultured Clostridium sp. (assembly GCA_948470605.1). Lineage (GTDB taxonomy): Bacteria > Bacillota > Clostridia > TANB77 > CAG-508 > CAG-269. The sequence continues at coordinate 105,155 of CAOKPI010000001.1, forward strand.
CGAACCAAACCGCACAAACGGTGGCTCAAACAACAGCAACACAAGTGGCTCAAACAACAGCAACAACCACGGCAAGACAAGTGGCAAATCAAGTAAAAGCAACAGCTCAAAGTAAAGTTGTTTCACAAATGAATACGTTAGGGCAAGGTTTAAATCAATTAACAGATGGATTGAATAGCTTAAATGATGGCGCAAATACTTTGGATAGTGGAGCGAGCGAATTACATCAAGGTGCTGATACGCTAGCACAAGGGATAAAGACTTTTAATGAAGATGGCATTAAAAAGATTTGTAATTATGTGAATGGTGACTTGAAGGATATAACTGAAAGAGTTGAAAAATTAGCTGAGTTGTCAAAGGAATATGATAATTTTACCATGCTAAATGGAGAGAATAGCGGTAATGTTAAGTTTATTATGATTATGGATGCAATTAAAAAACAAGAGGATAAAGATAACACAAAAGAGGAAATGATTTTTCCTTCACAAAAAGGTGAGGATACAAAAGAAGATAGATAAAATACTACGGATAGACATATTTTAAGATGATTTCAAAAAAAATCATAGAAAAAGTAACAAAAAAGTAATAAAAAAGTAATATTTCCAATAAAAATACATTCCCTAAGCTTATAAAAGCAAATGTAAACTAGAGAAGAGAAAAAGATATTGACTTTCTAGTTTATTTATTTTTTAATATAAATAGCTACAATTGTATGAAAGAAAGGGAAGTTTTATGACAAAGAGAAAAAATCTAATTGTTATAAGTGTTACTATTATGATAACAGTGTTGGCTGTAATCATAGGTTATTCTGTGAGAAAAATTAGTATAGTTGATACAAGTAAATTGGCAGAACAGAGAAATACTAGCAAAATAGAGATACCAGAAGAAAGTAAATTAAATACCATTAAAACGCAAGAAATAAATGAAGCGAATCTATCGGAGAAGCCAAATGTATCTCTTGCATGGCTACACGCAGAAAGTGAGTGGGGGTACCAAAAAATAGGGGATAATTTTTACTTGAAAAAAGGAAGTAAAATACGTATAGGTGTATTGTTTAATGAAGATGTTTATGATGAATACCGGAGCTGGAGATGACTTTATGATTTCGAACAATCCCGATAATTATATCGTTATAAATTTCTCAAAAAATGATGGTACTACGAAAAGCTGTCACGCTGTTATTGATGGGAATGATAATGGGACAGGAGGGAAAGCTTTTTGTGTTTATCAGTATGTGGTAGAAACAGACAATTATTTTGATGGCAGTGCTTACTTGATTACAAACATTAGCATTCCTGAAAATATAGTATTTAATAATGCGGGAAATGGTAATAATTCATTCGAAAATGTGCATTTTAGCATAAATGGGAGTTTTTGGAGTCAGAATAATGGAGATGAAAATAAAGACAAAATATACATTGATTCTGTAGCTCCAAAAATAACTAGAGCATGGATAGATATGGAAAATCAATATGGATATAAACAAGCAGATGGTAACTTTTATTTAAAAAAGGGCAGTAGAATACGTGTTGGCATAGTCTTTAATGAAGATGTTTATGATAAAACTGGGAATGATTATATGAGTACAGGTAATCCTCAAAATTATATTAATATATTGTTTAAAAACAAGAATGGTGGTGTTAAAAGTTGTCATGCTGTTATTGAGGGAAATAGTGATCCTACGATGGGAAAAAAATATTGTGTTTATCAGTATGTGGTAGAAGAAGACGATTATTTTGATGGCAATGCTTATATAGACAAGGGGATTTCGATACCAGCTAATACTGTATATGATAAGGTTGGAAATAGTAATGTAATGGACATTCATAAACTGGACAGAGGAGGATTGTTATGGAATGACAATTATGATGTGGATAATAACAAAATATACATTGACACGGTAAAACCAAATGCTTCTGATGCATGGATAGATATAGATAGTAATTATGGATATAAAAAAATTAATGATAAATTTTATTTGAAAAAAGATAATCGAATACGTATCGGAGTAACCTTTACCGAAGATGTTTACGAACAGGGAAAGGGTCGGAAATGACTATATGACTCAAAATAATTCTCAAAACTATATTGATATTAAATTTTCAAAAAGTAATGGGAGCACTAAGACTTGCCAAGCTAAGATTGTAGGAAATAATACTTCGCAAGGAAGAAAATATTGTATATATCAGTATGTAGTAGAGGAAAATAGCTTTTTTGATGGCAGCGCTTATATAAGTACAACTATTACAATTCGAGGAAATATTGTATATGATAATGCTGGAAATAGCAATTCATCTCAAACTATACAACTTAGAAGAGATGGAGCTTTATGGAACAGCAGCTATAATATAGATAATAATAAAATATATGTTGATACTGTGAGACCAAATGTATCTGAAGCATGGATTGATATAGATAGTAATTATGGCTACAAACAAAATAATAATAATTTTTATTTAAAAAAGGGAGGTTTCATACGTATTAAGGTAACATTTACTGAAAATGTTTATGACCAAGGAAAAAGTGGAAATGACTATATGACTCAAAATAACTCTCGAAATTATATATTTGTTAACTTTTCAAAAAGTGATGGAAGTAGTAAGCAATGCAAGGCTTTTATTCAATCCAACAATAGTTCTGAAGGAAGACAACATTGTGTTTATCAGTATCAGGTAGAAGAAGACAGTTATTTTGATGGTAGTGCTTATATAACTACAAGCATTACGATTCCTGAGAATATTGTATATGATAATGTTGGAAATGGCAATTTGTCTCAAAGTAAAGAACTTAAAAGAGGCGGAAATTTATGGAATAATAATTATGATGCAGATAATAACAAAATATATATTGATATTATAAAACCAAATGCGTTAGATGCTTGGATTGATGTAGATAGTAATTGGGGATATAGAAAAGTAGATGATAACTTTTATTTAAAAAAAGGTAGTAAAATACGAGTTGGCGTAACTTTTAACGAGAATGTTTATGACCAAGGAAAAAGTCGGAAATGACTATATGGCTCAAAATAATCCTCAAAATTATATCAATATCAGCTTTACAAAGAGTAATGGAAGTACTAAAACTTGTAGAGCACTGATTGAAGGAAATAATAGCTCTTCAGGAAGAAAATTTTGTGTTTATCAGTATGTAATCGAAGAAGATAACTTTTTTGATGGCAGTGCGTATGTAACTACCAATATTACAATTCCACCAAATATTGTATATGATAGCATTGGAAATAGCAATTCATCTCAAACTATACAGCTTAGAAGAGCAGGAATATTATGGAATAACAATTATAATATAAATAATAATAAAATTTATATTGATACCATAGCACCAGAAATTATAGACTATTCTAAAGATGGAGCAGTATATAAACAAGGTGAATTGATGAACTGGAATATAACATTTTCAGAACCAATTTCTAAAGGAAATGTGATAGTAAGATATCATGATTCACCAGATATTACTACCAATGCGAATGAGATAACTACAAATGCAGGAAATTATCAAAGTAATAGAATGTTTAATCATACTGTTAAAGCTGGTGAAAATAATTATAGGGAATTATATTTTTATGATTATACAGACAAAGCAGGTAATGAATTGGTAGACAGTAGAAATTGGAAAGCGCCTGCAGGTTATGAAAATAATCAATGTGCTGATACAACGCCACCTGAGCTTACCATTTCACATACGATGAGTGGAAATATTGTAAATTATAATTTTACTTTGTCAGATAATTCTAGTGTATGGAGAAAGACAAATGGACAGTTAATGACGAAAGCAGGAATTGCTTCAAATAGTTTAACGATTTCAGATGTTATTTTAGCTAATGGTACAATAATAAGTCATGCTGAAGATAATAATGGAAATTTAGCTTCTCTTGAAGTTTTAATTAATGGAGAAGGAAAGCAAATATTGTATATAAAAGAAGGTGCGTGGTCAGATGCGGTAGGAAACAAAGCATTAGCTTCAGAATATGAAGTGATTATAGATACAAAGCCACCTCATATATATAATGTAGATAAATCACCATGTACTTGGACAAATGGAGATGTTCAGTTGACAGTATTCGCAGAAGATGAAGGCTATGGAATAGATGCTTATAGTTTTGATGATGGTCAAAATTGGCAAACTGAAAATATATATACAGTAAGTGAAAATAAACAAATAAAAATACAAGTAAGAGATAAAGGAGGTAGCATAGCAACTCAAATAATTGAAGTAGACAATATTGATAAAACAATTCCAATATTAGAACTTAATAAACAGGAGAATGACAAAGAAAGTGCTAAAATAATAATTAGAGGTTCTGATAACGAGTCAGGAATAGCAGGTTGTAGTATAAATGGAATAGATGTGACTTTAGAAAGGGGTAATTATCAATTTACAACAACACAAAATGGGACTTATACTGTTACCATATATGACAAAGCAGGAAATTCAACAACAAAAACCATTGATATAACTAATATTGACACATCAGGAATTCCTAATGCTACTATCATGTATCTAATCAATGGTGGAGATTATATTTTAAATCCTGATTTTAAAGCTAAATTAACAGAAGAAGTTGTTGTTACAAATGTGTCTGTTCGCAATATTGATTATACATGGACAGATAGTGAACAAGAGCCACAAACATGGGAAAATAATAGTTCTGATATGAGATTTAGGACAGAGAAAGAAGTTGATAAAGCAGGCGAATATTATTTACATGTAAAGGTAACAGATACAAATGGAAAAGTAACAAAAAGTCATTCTAATGCATTCTGTGTAAAGGAATTTCCTATAAAGATAGATGATTCTATTGTGACAGAAGAGATAGATGGTACAAGATATATAATTCTTCCAAAAGAAACAGAAAGTAGAGAGTTACTAGAAAAGATTACAAGTGAAAAATATATAATGAAAATAAAAGATGCAGAAGGTACTAAAGATAATACAGGAAAAATAAGAACAGGAGATGTTCTTTATATAGAAGCAGAAGAAGGCAACTTTAAATTATATAAGATTTGTGTACTAGGTGATGTTAATAAAGATGGACTAATTAATATAATTGATATTTTTCAGGTAAATCAACGCCGATTAGAAAAAGTGGAGTTTGATATAGAACAATTAATTTCTGCTGATGTAAACAGGGATAAGAATGTGAACATTGATGATATTTTTCGCATGAATCAATACAGATTGGAAATAATTGAAAGTTTTTAAAAAGTATTGACTATATAGCTTTTAAGAGATATGATTACTTATAGGGGGAATAAGTAATGAGAAAAATTCAAGTATTATTAATTTTTATCCTTTCAGTACTCATAGTATTTACACAAAATGTACACGCAGTAGATATAAATCAAGTAACAATAACAAGTGATAAAACAGAAGTAAAACCTATGGAGACTTTCGTAATAACAGTTTCTGCAAACAGTAATAGTTCAATAGATGGATTAAGTAGTGAAATGAAATTTAATGAAAATATTCTCGAAATAGTTTCTTCACAATTAGTGGATAATACGAACTGGGCTGATTTAGATACTTTTCCAAAGTTAATAGCAATATGGAAAACACAGAATTCAGATGTATCTAAGGCTGATATATATAAAATTACTTTTAAAGTAAAAAGTGGTATAGTTCAACAAGATACTAATATTCGCTTATCTAATATTATATTATCAACAGCACTTAATGGTCAAAATCCAATTAAAGATGCAGAAACAATAATTCATATAAAATCGACTGGAAATGAAGGAGACAACAATGGAGGAAATGGAGACAACACAGGAGGAGATAACAACGGAGGAAATGGAGATAATACAGGAGGAGATAACAACGGAGGAAATGGAGACAATATAGGAGGAGATAACAACGGAGGAAATGGAGACAATACAGGAGGAGACAACAACGGAGGAAATGGAGATAATACAGGAGGAGACAACAACGGAGGAAATGGAGATAATACAGGAGGAGACAACAACGGAGGAAATGGAGACAATATAGGAGGAGATAACAACGGAGACAAAGGGAATACCTATGATAAAGATGATTTGAATAATTTATATAATAAAAGTGATAAGTCTACAGTTACAGGAAATGGTTCTAAATATACAGATTTAACTGTTAGTGGAAAAGGATTACCATTTGCAGGAGGAATATTAGGTAAAATTATATTAGTTTCTATAATTGTATTTACTATATTGGGTGTTTATCAATATATATTATATAGAAAATATAAGAATATTTAAATTATTAAGAGAAAAGAGGGGGTCCTATAAATGGGGATATTTATATAATAATCCTAATCAAAATGTTACACCTATCAAAGTTCATAAAAAAGAAATTGAATGTTATTCTCCAGAAGATGTTAAAAAATTGATTGAAGTCTTGCAAAAAGAACCTTTTAAATATCAAGCTGTCATTTTATTAGCTTTAGATAGTGGTTGTAGACATGGTGAATTAACAGGGCTTACATGGAATGATGTTGACTTTGAAAAGTCAACTATAAATATCAATAAGGCTACTCAATATGTTTCTGGCTATGGTACTTTTGAAAAAACAACTAAATCAGATACAAGTAACAGAATTGTATATATTACTCCTACCACCATTCAAGTATTAAAGAAAATATAAAGCAGAACAAGACAAACAAAGGCTTTTATTGGGTAACAAATGGCAATATTCAACTATAGTTTTTACAACAGATTATGGCGAGGACATGCACCCAGATAGACCGTATAAAATATTAAAACAAATTATAAAAAAATATGACTTGAAAGATATTATTTTTCATGGTTTAAGACATACGAGCATATCTTTGCAAATAAGTAGTGGAATACAAACACAAATTATAAGTAAAAGAGCTGGACATTCTAACATATCAATAACACATAGTATATATTCACATTTCTTCGATAATGGTTTCAAAGAAGTTGCTGACAAGATGGACACTTTTTTACATGATAAATCAGTATAAGTAAGTATCTATCTAACAATTTCTAATATTATCAATAGGTATATAAAAATTATATAAGAAGCGGTTACAAACATTTAAAAAACCGCTTCTTTTCAATATTCTGAAATTATTATTTTTACTAAAAAAATATATTTGACATTTTCTTAAAATCTATGTATAATATTAGTATAGGAAATGGAGAAACCACAAACGTGGTTCGCCAGTATAAATGATTGCACATCTACACCGCCAAGTGAACAGATGTGTTTTTTATTGGTTATTTTTGTTTGCTAATAATTACAACTAAAGCTATAATCAAGGCAAACGTAATGATAGTCGTTCCTAGTAACGAATAAAATAATATGTATATAACAACTAGTAAATATGTTTCTATCATACGCCTCACCTCTTTGTTGGAGGCAAACCACATCTGCTTATTCTCATTTCCTACAATAATTACTATACAATACTATTTTATAAAATGCAAGTAAACAGAATAAATTTTGTATTTTTATAAGTTTTAAAAAATTCGTCACTTTTTCGTCACTTTTTAAAACAAAAATAAAAAATAGCAAGTTTTGTATTCCTTGCTATTCCTGCGTTTTACCTTGTAAAAAGGTGGTCGAGGCGACGAGAGTTTGCATTTTAAACTTGTTTATTTTCTAGCATTTTCAGTTTTTTTGAATGTAATTTGAATGCAATTAGCCATTACAAACATGTGCTAATAAAACTAGTAGACCAAATGAAGCAAGTATCCCTAATACTTTCCATAAAAAATTTGACATTATATTAACAAAGACTTGTTTCCAAAATCCATCTTTAGACTTTTCTTTTACTTCTAAATTGATATCTGCATTCTCTATAAAATTTGAATTTTTTATTTTATTATTATCTCCAATCTTAGTCCCCATTACTTTCTTCCTCCTAATTTTTGAAAAAGATTATTTTTTAGCTTATTACTATCTCCTATTGTTACAGAATTATCTTCATAAATAATAATATTTAACTTATTATTTAATTCTTCTAATTTTTTGCCTGTAGTATCAATATCTAAATCATCTAAACACCCAAATTCTTTATCTAGCTCTATAAGTACCTTTAGCAATTTCGTTCTTATTATACTTAATATTTTATTAAATGTCTCTTTAGTATATTTCATATAAATACTTATACATTGTATTTCTGTAGTATGATATACAATAGGAGCTAAATCTGTTAAATCTTTACCAACACCATTGCAATTATCATCTGAAGCAAATTTTTCAATTGATGATATATCCTGTGAAAAACTATTATTTTTTAATTTTTCTAAAATATCACTATCTACAGCTCCAGTAGGTAAGGGTTGTGCTGTTACTTGAAAATTTCCATTAATCCCAGAATATATAATTTGCCCTAGTCCACTTTTCCTATATGATGGTATTCGTGCTTGACTAGGATAGCCATCTAGTTCATTTGTTGCCCAATCTATCAAGTTTTGATTTCCAACATCTGATGCGATTATTAGTAATCTATTAAATGCAACTTCTAATGATATTTCTTTATTTGCTATTTCCTTTATAATTTTACTTTTTGCCATAAATAAAACCTCTACTCTTTATATCTAAATTTTTTCATTCTTTCTTCTTCTCTAGTAGATACTTCCTTTAGCCATTCAGCTAAACCTATACTATCATTATTTCTTAAAAATTCAAAATACTTTACCCTATCTTCTTTTGCTATAACGACAGGTGCTAAATTATTTTTTAATAATTCATAATTTATAAGCAATCTTCCTGTTCTACCATTTCCATCTTCAAAAGGATGTATTTTTTCAAATTCAATATGATATTTAGCAATTTTAGCAAATATGTCTTGTTCATGGTGATTATAATTGTATATATAATACATCATTAAGTTTGGCACTTTTTCTGGTTCTGGTGGAATATGTTCACTACCTTGAATAAATACTTGTACAGCTCTATAACCTTCCGTATCTTTAATATCTCTATTTATAGTTTCATTTAATTTCTTTATAAATCTTTCATCAAATTCTTCATTGTTTTGTAAATTTTTAAAAACTAATTCTAAGGCTTTTTTATGATTTATAGCTTCATATATTTCTCTTGGCTCTTTTCCTTCGATTTTAAAGCTATTGTCGTTGTAAAGAATAGCATAAGTTTCAGCATAAGTAAGTGTACTTCCTTCAATAGCATTTGAATGGTAAGTACTTCTTGTTATTAAGTCCTCTAAATATTCTTTGTTATTTAAAATAAATTCTAAAATAGTCATAAATTTCTCCTTTTCTATAATCTACTCATTATATCAATATATTCACCAGTAGTTAGCACTGTTTTGGGCAAATGTAATTGTGTGTAATAAGAATCATTATTTTTTTGATATATAGCATCTATAATTTTGCAATTTTCATCTTTATCAATTAACATCGCTAATCCCAACACATTATATTTTTTAGCTAGTTTGGCAGTATATAGTGCTACTCTATCAATTGCATTTATTGGTAATTCTTCATCATCAAAAGAGTCTATCTCAACAATTATAATGCTATTTTCTAAATTGTTAATTTGCATTAAAATTTGTGGCTTAGGATCTTCGCTATTCTCAAAATCATTAAATATATTGTCTATTTCTAATATTGAAATATTTACATTTGATTTAGATTCTCCATAAGTAGTTTTACCAACTCCACAACAAAGTTCGTTTATTGCAATAATTATTGAGTTTTCATTTTTATAAGAATCTTTTACATTGTCAATTTTACTTTTTAAATGATTGTATTTTTTCTGAATAATAGAAATATCTAAGGTACCTCTATCACTTTCATTAACAAATACGTCTGGTGTTCTTCCAAGTAAGTAATCAATTGAAACATTAAATATTGTAGCAAGCTTTTTTATTGCTTCTATATTTGGTTCTCTCATATCTAATTCATATTTTGATATTGCTGCAGATTCTACCCCTAATCTAGTTGCAATATCTTTTTGAGTAAGTCCATTTTTTTCTCTTAAATACTTTATTCTTTCCCCATTTGTCATAGTTTTGCTCCTTTTTAATTTATGTTTAAATTTTATCATATCCATTTTGGAAAGTCAATCAAATCTATTTATTTCAATAAATTTTTAATATTGAAGTTATACAAAGTTTAAAAACTTTTCAAAAATTTTGAAAAAGGCATTGACATTTTATCCATTTTGGATTATTATATTTTTATCCAAAACGGATAGTTAAATTTGAAGGGAGGTTATAGTTAATAAAAGTAAATGTCTATTTTTTTACTTGTCAAGTATCCAAAATGGATAAATAATAAATTTCAAAGGAGGACAAAATTGTGAATGAGAATTTTAGTGAAGAACTTAAGAAAGAATTAGTAAAACAAGCAGTTAAAAGCTTAGAAGATCCATTTAAAATGCTAACTGTAAAAGATGTAGCAAAAGACTTATATATGGGAGAAAACAAAACAAACGAAATTTTTAATCGTGCAGACTTCCCTTCTGTAAACATAGGCAAAACTAGAAAAATACAAAAAATCGCTTATATTTTATGGAAGATGGAAAAAAGGATTGATGTTATATGAAAAAAATTAAAAAGCATTTATACAAAAGTTCACTTTGGAGAGCAGACTTTTGCACAAATGCCACATAAAGATATTTCTAATCTTTATAAGAATAGTATATCATTTTTCCTTATATTTAACAATAGAGAAACAAGTATAATTACTAGAAAGTGAGAGAAAAATGGAAAAAGTAAAAAGATATTATTGGATAAAGCTAAAAACAGATTTCTTTAATTCAGATGAAATAGACTTTTTATTATCACAAAAAGATGGTTGTCAATACATAGTTCTATATCAAATGCTATGCTTACAAACTGCTAACAACAATGGGGAATTAGCATCAAGAGCTGGAGAAATGATTGTTCCATACAAGCCTGAAAAAATTGCAAGAGATACTAAATATTTTAGTATAGATACTGTTATTGTAGCTTTAGAACTATTTAAAAAATTGCATCTAATTTATATAGATAATGGAGATTGTTTAAAAATAGCAGGTTTTGAAAATATGGTAGGTAGTGAAACAGCTTGGGCAAAACAAAAAAGAGCACAAAGAGAAAAACAAAAATTATTAGGTGGACATTGTCCAGCAGATAGTCCACAAGAGATAGATATAGATAAAGAGTCAGATATAAAGTTAGATAAAGATATAGAAAGTGATGAATTGAAAGATAGATTTAATTTTATTAATTTAAAATTAAATAAAATAAACCTAGTTCAAGAAGAAACAACAGGATATAACGCAATTTTTAGTCAAAAGAAAATATATTTTTCAAGCATAGAATATTTGCCAGAAAATTTATTAACTCAAATAAAACTATATCAATTAGCAATAAAAAGATTGTATGACAATAAGCAAGCTGAATTATTAGAAAAAGTTACTTTACCTATACTAGAAAAAGTATTTGGTAATATTTTGAAAAGTAAAGATATTGAAAACATAGTAGAATATTATATTTCAAGTTTAATTAATGAACTTGCAAAATAGCAATATCCATTATAGATTTGCAGGAGGTGAAAAAGTTTGCCTTAAGTAATATCTAATAAGATTATACTAAAGAATAGTCTAATTAGAAAGGTTATTTAAAATATAAAATATGTTTATGAAATCTATATTAAATAAACCTTATAAACATATTATACGAGGAGGTCAAGATTATGAAGAAAAAAAGAAGAAGAGAAAATGGCGAAGGTACAATATTTGAAGATAAGAAAAATAAAAGATAGATAGGTCAATACATATCAGGAATATCTTCAGAAGGAAAAACTATTAGAAAATCAGTATATGGAAAAACTCAAAAAGAGGTTTTAAATAAATTAAATGAAATTAAATACAAAATGAATAATGATACGTATGTAGAGAAAAATGGAATTGAATTAGTAAAAATAATGGAGGATATAAGAGAAGAAAAACTTGCGTCAAATACAATTTCTGGTGGTCAATATGCTAGATTACAATGGACTATCAATAAAATTAAAAATAGCAAAATTGGAAATATGAAAATACAAGATATAACCAAAGATGATATTCAAGAATTTTTAAATTCTGTCAAAGATTTAAGTGATTCATATATTAAGAAACTTTATGAACAATTTGTACAAGCATATCGCAGAGCAGAAATTAAAAAATACATTTCTTATAACCCAATGTATGAAGTTATAAAACCAAAAAGTAATAAGCAAACTAAAATTGTTGAAGCATTAGGTATCAACATTCAAAAAGCATTTACAGAATATCTAAATAAAGTTTCAATAGAAAATGAACCATATAAAAATATATTTTTAATACAAATGATAAAGAATTTGCGATTATTTTAGGAAATAAGACGAAAACTTATGCAGGTAATAGAACTTTACCTATACCAGAATTTTTGGTACCAATTTTTAAAGAACAAGTAAAATATACAAATGAAAATTTACACAATTTAATATTTACAAATAATGATACTTATATAATAACATCTGCAGTCAATAAAGAGTTAAAAAGAATATTTAAAGAAGAACTAAATGTAAATCCAATAAATATAAGTTCGCATTGTTTAAGACATACATATGGAACAAGGTGCATTGAAGCAGGAATGACTGCAGTTGTTTTACAAAGATTAATGGGGCATAAAGATGTAACAGTTACTTTAAATACATATACATCCGTGTTTAATAAATTTAAAGAAGATGAACTTGAAAAAGTAAATAACTATTTAAATAATAACCAATTAAATTTTGTAAATTGCAGTAATTAAGATGTCAAATATATAGTATTGCAAGCTTCCTATTTGTAAGTACAAGTACTACAAATAGAGCTTGCAAAAATTGGGAGAACCCAAACCCCTTAATTTGTTTTAGGGAAAATTAAGGAGGAATACAATGCCCAAAGATAAGAAAATAAATGTACGATTAACTGAAAGCGAAAAAAAGAAAATTAAAGAAAAAGCTAAAAAGTGTAGTATTACTATTTCTAAATTTATAATTAGTTCTTGTTTAAAAGATAAAATTGTCATTGTAAATGGATTGGATAAAGTAAATATAGAACTTAGAAGAATAGGAAATAATATTAATCAATTAACAAGACTTGCAAATGAAAAAATAATTACAGTAGTTAACTTGAAAGAACTGCGAATGGAAGTGAATAATATATGGCAATTATTGAAGCAATTAGTTCAAAAGCAAACTTAAAAAGAATTATAAATTATGTTACACAAGACAAAAAAACAAATATAAATCTAGTTGCAGGAAAAGATTGCTTAGCTGAAAGTTGTTCAGAAGAAATGCAATATATAAAAAATTTGTACCATAAAAATAATGGTAGACAATATATACATATTATTCAATCATTTGATCCTAAAGATAATTTAAAACCTAATCAAGTGCATAATGCAGGATTAGACTTAGCAAATACATTTACTGGATTTCAAGTATTAGTAGCAACACATATTGATAAAAGTCATTTACATAATCATCTAATTGTAAATTCTGTATCTTTTGAAAATGGATATAAAATTCAAATGAGTAAAAAGGATTTACAATATTTAAAGGATTATTCTGATAAATTATGCTTAGAGATTGGTGCTTCAGTTATTCCTAAAAAGGAAAACACTCAATACATAAAAAAACGAATATAGAGTAGCTGAACAAGGTAAAAGTTGGAAATTCAAATTAATAAATGCAATTGATTTTTCCTTAGCAGAAAGTACTAATAAAGAAGATTTTATAAAATCAATGAATAAATTAGGTTATCAAGTTAATTGGACTGACACAAGAAAATACATCACATATACAACACCTGAAGGTTATAAATGTAGAGATAATAAATTATATGATAAAAAATATTCAAAAGGAGTACTGGAAAATGAATTTAGAAGAATTAAAGAAGAACAATCAAATAGTAAAGGAAAGTCAAGTAATTCCATCAATAGTAAAAATGAATTATTATCTAGTAGAACCAGAGATAATGAAGGATTTATATCAAATGGAACAAGCAATAGCAGAAGATATGACAATTATGAAAAAGAAAGTTCAAGATACACAAGAAGATTTATTAAAGACAATATAAGAATGAACGAGGAAATGAAGAAATTAGTGGAGGAAAAAGTGAAAGATCAATTTTACAATCTGAAACGCGAATTGAAAGCTACAGAAGAAGAACAGAAACGCAAAATTTTCAAAATAAAATGGAAAATAGGATTAGTAACGTTCCTGGTGGGATTATTGCTATCAGCAATATGGTTTCTACCCCACAAATAAATAATAGACCTAAAAAGAAAATTAAAGGTTATAGAACTTTATCAAAACAAGCTATGAAGGAATATGCTATTAAAATGGCTAATGTAGGTTTTATTCGTTGGGAAGAAGATGAGTTGTAGAAACTTACAAATTTTTACTAGACAATATAAAACTATTAATGTATAATGCAAACATAATAGTAAAGAGGTTTTATCTATGGAACAAATGAGTAAGGAAAAACTAATTGAATACTTTATAGAACAACTGGGTGATAATGAAGCTTTAGGCAATGTAATGTCTATAGATCAAATAAGAAAAAAATTAAATTATATAATAAAAGATGTAACTTATAACGATGAAATAGGATGTTTCGCTGGTGGTTGTGAAATGGATTTAGAAGGAAGAGTAAATATTAATTTTGATTTAAGAAAAATATCTTGGTCAGAGGAAAAAGTAATTATTGTACATGAATTGTTACATGCTCTTTCAGCAACTGCAAAGCCACATATTCCAGGAGTACAATTACAAAAATATGGATTACATTTACAGTATTTAAGGAAGATTTATGATGAGGAAACAGGAAAGACATATAGTTATATAAGTAGAGATGAGGAAACAGGAAAGACATATAGTTATATAAGTAGAAATGTTGCTATTAATGAGGGAATGACAGATACATTAGCAGAAATAATTACAGGTTCAGCTCAAAATGGATATAGTACAGAAAAAGACATCTATAAAATATTATCAATTGTTATTGGTAAAGAGAATATGCTTAGACAGTATTTTTCCGAAACTCCTGACGAAGAGCCGTTAGATATTTTAAAAAAAGATCTTATTAGAAAATATGGAGAAATTTTAGGTAACGACATTAATAATGATTTAAAAAGAGTATTACGATTATCAGATCAATTACTTGATTTAGATAGAAATGATACTATTCATGGAATTAATAATGATGGAAGAAATCTTCAATCTAAAACAAAAGAGGAAATGTATAAGATTTTAGAAGGTATGATTGAGAAAGTAATAGAAAATGAACCCAATATCATAAATAAAATTAATAATATTTTAATACCAACTTTTTCAACGAGTTTAAGTGAAAAATTTTCTGAAAAAATATTTAGAGAATTAAGAGAAAGTAAAATAATAGGATATAATGAAAAACAAAATATTTCGCATATTATATTAACAAAATATTTTGAATTATGCAAAAAAAGAAATGTCGATTTAATAAGCGATTTATGCATAGAAAGTGGTAATATCTCACAACAAATGTGGAATAAAAAGCCAATATTAAAAAGTGTACTTGCTCAAGTGTTTAAAAATACAATAGGACAAATCGTACCAAGATCAATTGATTATATGAATAAACAATTAGATAAAATTAAATATCGTCAAGTTGGAGACTATTATATGTTCCTTTGTCATGAAGAATATAATGAAGCATATGCAGCAAGTGACGGTTCTTCAAATGGCAAAATGTTCGATAAAGATGGCATAAGTATAGAGGAAACTGAACTTTATAGCTTTTTTTCTAAGCCAATTAACAATGAAACATTTTCTGATAAATATAACGATATATTAAAAGAAAAGTTTAAAATTTCACGAGATGAAAGCATAACAATTTTAAAGGAACAGTTAAGAGAAAAAGTAAAAGAATTTAAAGTTAAAACACTAATTGATAAAGAAAACAAAGAATATGAAGATTTTATGCTTATTTCAATAGCGAGAAACTTATTAAAAGTAGAGTATATTCCTGATTTAGATGATTATGATAATATCTACGAATTTTATTCTGTAGATTCTAATGGTTTATTGCAACCGGTAGAACTACGGAGAAGAACGAAGATTTATTGATGATATGTCAGAACTAGATATTGAACTGCAAAAACAAACTCAAGATATATCAGTAACAGAAATGATGCAAGAAACAGATATAATGCAAAAAACATTAAAAGGAAATGAATCTATAACAGAAAAAAATTTAATAGGAGAAGATAGGGATGGCAAATAAAATTAAAATAGACAATCAAGAATTATTAGTATTATTAGAATTTGAAGATTCTGAATATAAAAATATTATAATGTGTCTGGATGAAAAAGATGAAAAAGTATTTGTAATTAATAACAAAATTGTAACAGATAAGAGTATAATTGATAAAATAAATAAAAAATATAGTTTAGAATTACCAGATGAATTAAAAGGCATAATATTTTAATAAGAGGTGCACAAATTATGACTTATGAAACAAGGCAAGCTTATTCAGAAATATGTATGGTTTTGGAATATATGCCAAGTGAGTACGTAAAGAAAATTCCTAAAAAGGTAATAGAACTGTTTCAAACTGAAAAGCTAGAAAATTATGATGTGAATATTAATAAAACAAATCCAATAGATAAAAATTATTTAAGTAAAAAAGCTATGATAATAATTGCTATGCTTAATTATCAATATTGGTGTCCAAATAAAAAAGTAAAAGATGATTTATATAAACAATACTTATCGAATAATGAAAAGTATCAAAAAGAAATCGAAGAAAAATATAATGTAGACAATATATTTAAAAATAGGCAAAAACTAATTCAAGATGAGAATGTAAATGAAAATACTATATCAATAATTGAATATAAAGAATCATTTTTCACTATACTATTTAAAAAGATAAAATCTTTATTTAAAAAGCATAAATAAACTAGATATAATTGAATGCAATTATTACATTCAAAAAAGTTTAGTTGAATGTAATTTTGAATGCAGTAACACAGATATAGAGAAATTTTGAAAAAGCTTGATAAAAGAAAAAAGGCTTAAAATAGCCTAAAAATAAAAAAAGAAACTTGCAAAAAGCTCCTTTTTCTGGTCGAGGCGAGGTACTCTACCTAAATGCTATTTTTCCTTATATATCAATGTTTTCAAAGAACTATTTTTAATTGTTGAAGTTTTTTGTTGAAAGTTTAATGTTTTTTATACTATTAAATTTCAACAAATTCTATCTAGTTTTCTTTAGTATTTTAAGCACTTTTATCTTCTGTAGAAAAGTCAACTCCAAAAATATTCTTACCTATTAAATAGTCTTCAACATTTTTATTTTCAGAGCTTTCAAATTCACTATCTACATCAACATAGTATTGCATAGTTATTGTAATATCTGAATGACCTAATATCTTTTTTAGAACTGCTGGTGCAATTTTAGCTTCAGCACATCTTGTTGCAAATGTTCCTCTTAACATATGAGTATGAACATCAGTCTTTTGGACTAATTGCCCTTTGTTGTTTTCTTCTTCATATATACCAATTCTAAGTTTCATTGCAATTCTTTTTAAGTTACTATTTATAGAATTTTCTATATGCATTGTCTTATCTTCTTTACAAAATAGTAAATGAGTTTTATTTGTTATTTTATGCTCTAATGCTGATTCAATTATCTGCTTACTTATATTTGTCATGGTTAATGTTCTTTCTCCATTTTCAGTTTTAGCAGTTTCTCCAATTATTGCTTTACCACTAATATTTTTAGTTTGAGTTTTTCTTATATAGATTTTTCCATTTGCTAAATCAATATCTTTTTCATAATCTAAAACTAATGCTTCGCCAATTCTCATTCCTGTAGTTAATAATAGCAAAAACAAATATTTATTAGGGCATTTTTCATAGTTTATAGAATTTAGATAATCTACTAATTTCTTTTGTTCTTCAATAGTTAATGACTTTCTATGATGGCTTTTATATTCGCTTTTTGGTTTTTCAACTCTTTTCCAACCTGTCATAAAATTATCTGTTATTATATTTTCATAAGTTGCTTGTCCAAATGCCATACATATTAGTTCATAAGTCTGTTTTATTGTGCTTTTAGAATATAATTTTAAGCTTTCTAAATATTTGATTACATCTTCTCTTTTTACTTTTGTTATAGGTATATTAGTAAATTTTTCTTTTTGCAGTTTCTTTAATGTATCAGTTTTTCTTTTAAAAGTAGCTTGTTTTATTTTGCCTAACTTGAAATCCTCTTTTAATACACTTTCTACTAAATCAACTATTGTTTTATTGCTTTTGGTAATAATTTTAATTCCACCATTCTGATCCAATTTTAATTTTTCAGTTAAAGCTTTATTAAAAGCTTCCGTTTCATCTTTTCCAACAAAAGTTTTTGTCATTGTTTTTCCTGTAGTTGTATCTCTACCTATTGTTAATACAGCTTTAGGTGTTATTATAAAATAAAAATATTCACATTCTACATTGTTATTAAATACTTTACCATTTTCAAACTTACTAATATTTTTATATTTACAAGTGTTTTTAAACTTACAGCTATTACAGATTTCTTTACTAGATAGTTTTGTATTTTTATCTTTGATTCTCTTTAATAGATAAGTTCCTGATGTTATTCCTTTAATTTTCAATGTACTTTCGTCCTTTCCTAAAATTTTAGGAAATACCTTGCTTTTTTAAGTTTTTTAATGTTATAATACATACAGAAACATTTATGCAAGGTAATCCTTGTGATTTGAGATTTAAAATGTTTTTTGAAGGTTTAAATGGGCTTATTTAAATCTTCTTTTTTAATCATTTGTAATTTCATTATTTTGAAAATAATCTTTAAAAGATTGTTCCATTACAAGCCAAGACTTACCGATTTTCTTTGCTGGAAAATCTTTTTTATGAAATAATTCTAAACATGTCTTATTTCCAATTCTTAATGCCTGTCTAATGTCTTTTGTTTCTAAAAATATTGTACCATTTAATGTTTTCATAAAATTTCCCCTCCTTTCGTTTGTTTTAAATATACAAAAAGATTTAGCTATTTCTCTTGACTGATTGTAGAAAAAGTCCTATAATATTAAGTGAGAAATATATAAATATTTTTCAAGTTCAAGTGCATTATATTATAATAATTTTTAAATGTCAATGAATTTTCAAAAATATTTTATTTTTCTAACAAATATTTGAAGGAGAGTTTATGAATATATTTAATATAAATGTTCCAAAAGATAGTATATCAATGATTTTTGATGCACATAACGATGTTGAAAATTATAACACAACTTTATATTTGCATAAATCAAAAATCACACTAGCTGATGAAGATAATGAATATTCAGCTCAAGTGGAACTTGATCTAAAGGCAGATACCAAAAAAGATAAAATGGTAAAGCAAATGTTTAATAAAGATTATGGATCTTTTATACTTACATTTTTAAATGCTGATTTTTCAAGTGTAGAAAATGCATATAATACTTTTTTCGTTTATTATGGACTTGAAGGACTTAATTATATAGATGAAATAAAAGAAAAATATCCAATAGAATATACTACTAGATATGTATCAACAAAAAAATTCTTAGATTACTATAATAAAGCATTTGACTTAGTAAATACAGATTATATAAAATTTCAAAATGATATGAAAAAGACTGTAGATTTTGTATTCGATTTACATGGAAATAAAAGTTCACTAGATGTAGATAAATATTCTAAATTCAAAGCATATTCTGCTGTTGTTGATTTAATGGAGCAATTTTCTTCACGAATACGTCTAGGTATAGTAAAAAGTTTACCTAGAAAAACGCCTTCAAAAATGACTACTAAGCAAGTTGAGGAATTAGCCTATGATATTGCTAATAAAAAAGTAGATGATGTGGTTGGCTATGTATATGAAAGTTCATCTCATTTTGCATTAGCTTATATTGCATTAAATGACTTAATACAAAACTCAAAAAGAAGTATTAGTGTTTGTCAAAATTGTGGAAGGTATTATTTACAATACTCTGGAAAAGAAATATATTGTGAGTTGCCTAATGCAGATGGAAGTCCAACTTGTAAATCATATGCTTCTCGTAAGGCTTATGATAATAAGATAGTAGAAGATGTTGCTGAACTTGCATATAAAAGAGAATATCAAAGAAGAATAACTCAAGTATATCGTGCAAATGAGCTTAAAAAGCCAATAATGAGAAAAGAATATAATGATTGGAAAGCAAAAGCTAGAAAGCAATTAAAATTATATCGAGAAAATAAAATAACAAAAGAAGAATTTTGTGATTGGATAGAGAAAAATAAATAATTATGCAAATATTATAGACTTTTTTAAAGAAATGTTGTAAAATTCTTATCATAGAAAGTAAGTTTAGCAGATGTGTGTGTTGCCTCAACCTTGATTTCTTATCAAGAGTTAGGGGGTGAGGCTATGTTAGAGATTTTTGCATTCCTAGTAATAGGTTTAATGATTTCAATAACAATCAATTTAGCCTTGCTATGTATTATATACATACAATGGGTTAATAGTCAGATAAAATAAAAAAAGCACTACACATTTGCTGGCAGGCAGTGTAGTGTTTTTCTCAATTAATTTTGGGCAACACACATTTCTGTGTTTGCTTACTTTCTATCTTTATTATACTCTAGTTTTATAGAAAAAGTCAAGAAATATAAAAAATTATTTTAAACGGAGAAACATTTAATGATTAGTTATAAATGGTGTAATGGAAAAATTCCAAAAGATATAGAAATAAAACAAGTTTATGGAATTGTTTTTAATGAGGATGGAAATATATTTTTAAGAATAGATAATGGAATATACAAATTAACAGGAGGAAGACCTGAAATAGAAGATAAATCTATAGAAGATACTTTAAAAAGAGAATTTATAGAAGAAGCAAATATAACAATAAAAAATATTCATTTGTTAGGTTATCAGTTAGTAGATGAAAATAATGGAATTAAACCATATGCTCAAGTACGAATGATTGCTCAAATTGATGAAATTTTTGAAAATAGACCTGATTTAGATAATGGAAAGTTATATAAAAGAGTTTTCAAATCTCCAAAAGAAACAATAGAATTATTAAATTGGGGAAAAGTAGGTAAAAATCAAATAGAGGAAGCTGTAAAATTAGCAAAGAAATATTATTAAATAGTTTGGAGAGAAAATGAAAGTATTAAGTTTAACAGAGCCATGTGCAACATTAATTAAAGAAAATATAAAGAAAGTAGAAACAAGAAGTTGGAAAACATCTTATAGAGGCGAATTATACATTCATGCAAGTAGTACAAAAATACCTAAAGAGTGGAGAGAAGATAAAGAATTTATGGAATTAGTAAAAGAAACTCCATTAAATTATGGCAATATTATCTGCAAGTGTAATTTGGTTGATTGTATTTATATGACTAAAGAATATGTAGAAGATATGAAAAATAATAATCATCAAGAATATATTTGTGGCAAATATAAAGAAGGTAGATATGCTTGGATATTAAAGAATATTGAAGTGTTGGATAATCCAATTAAAGCAAAAGGTCATCTAAGTATCTGGAATTATGAAGAATAATAAGGAGGAAAAGTATGAAACAAAATCTAGTTAGAATTAATTCTATTGATAATATTGAAATGGTTGGAATGTTATATGAACCAGAAGAAAAAAATAATAAAATAGTAATTCATGTTCATGGATTATGTGGTAATTTTTATGAAAATAGATTTCTTGATATGTTAGCAAAAACATATACAAATAAAGGTTATAGCTTTTTAACATTTAATAATAGAGGAACTAACTTTGTTTCAGAGCTATTAAAGGGTAATAATTTTGCAGTAATAGGTGGTTGCTATGAAAAATTTACAGATTGCTTATTAGACATAGAGGGAGCAATTAACTATTCAAAAAATATAGGATATACAGAGATTATTCTTGAAGGACACAGTTATGGTTGTAATAAAGTAGTCTATTATTATAATAAAAAGAATGATGAAAGTATAGAGAAAATCGTATTATTAGCACCATGTGATATTCCACAAGAATGTATTAAATTTTTAAGCAAAGAAGAATATGAAATAGCAAGAAAAGAAGCAATAAGATTAGTCAATGAAGGAAAAGAAAATAAATTAATCGATTTTTCAGTAAATGCTAATGGAGTAATCGCAGCTGGAACATATTTTAATGACTTCTTACCAAATGGCGAAAATGATTTTATAAGATATGTTGACGGAGTAAATGGAAAAAGTAATGTTCTTAACGATATTGACATTCCAGTATTAGTTGTATTTGGAGATATAGATGAATGTGTGTTAACCCAAGATATTGAAATAGTAAAAGCATATTTAAAGAACAATATTAAAGAATGCGATATTCAAATTATAAATGGTGCAGACCATTCTTATACAGATAAATATGAAGAATTAGGAAAAATAATAGAAAAGAATATATAAAGAAATGAAAAATAGAATGGAGAACTTAAAAGATGAAAGATTTATTAAAAACAAATTGTTTTGATACTAACGAAACAATGATCGTTGTTGGAAGTTGTTTAGAAAGTATGCAACCTAAGGCATATAAAGAAATAGAACAAATTTCTTCAAATATTTATGAAGTATGTTTAGAAAAAGAACACTTAAATATGGTAGTAACAAAAATAATAGGTATGGTGGCAAGAGGAAAAATTAAAAAAATGATATTTGCAACAGTAGATAAATCTCCTCATTGTGTGCAACTTCATTACGTAATTAAAGAATTAGAAAATGCTATTGATATAAGTAACATTGAAATAGTAAATTATGTAGCAGTTGAGAATAAACTAATTCAGATACCATTAAAGATAATAAGTTTATCTAAAAACTTATCTAAATTAAAAACAAAAATGGAGGAAGAACAATGAAAATTATAAAACTTGAACAGGCAGAAAGACATAATAATAGTGATAAATGTAAAGTTATAGAATATGGATTTAATGATAAAGACATAGATTGTGCAACAGCAGTTATAAACGGAAGATACCCTGATACTGGTTATTGTATGAATGAAGAGTGTAAAGAGCTTATTTATGTAATAGATGGAGAGGGAACTTTAAATAAAGAAAATGAAACAATTGAATTTAAAAAAGGCGATGCGATTCTAATTGATAAAAAAGAAAAATATTACTGGGATGCATATTGCACAATAATAATGCCCTGTACTCCAGCTTGGTATCCAGAACAACATAAATTAACAGAATAATTAAATAGTTTAAGGAGCATTACAGGAATTGCTCCTTTTAATTTATCTAACTCTATCTTTCTTCTTTTTCTCTTGTTCCTTTTCAAATTGTTTTCTTTCTTCCTCTATTTTTTGATGAAGTTTAAATCTCTTAATTTTTTCTAACCTTAATTCTATATTATTGCAATGTTTTATTTCTTCAGCAAGTGGTGTTATGTTTTTAGAAATTTCTACAATTTGATTTTCAATACTTTCTTTTTCTTCATTTGTTTTTACTCGTTTAAGCTTTTTCCATAAATTTTCTCTTTCACTTTTCAAAGGATTTATTTTCTCATAAGCTGATTTTTGATAGTCCTGTAATTCTTGTTCTGTATTAATATTATTTTTGCACACAAATCTAACTTGTTTAGAAAATTCATCCATTTTCTTAATTGCACTTATTAATTCTGGTGTCATTTTCGTTATATTAGGTTTTGAGACGATTTCTATATTGATACCTAGTAATTTCTCATAGTGAAAAATTAAATATGAAATAGAGCCTTTAAATTGCAAATGCTTTTGTTTTTCATTGTTATTTCTTTCATAACTTCTGTTAGCTAATAAATATGGATCTGGAGAATATGGATATTCGGACTGTGTTTCTAATATTCTTTTATAAATATTCTCTTTTAAATACTTTTCTCCAAATTGCCTTTCAATTCTTGTGTTTCGTTTATATGGTTCTCGTCTAATCGATAATGTATTATTTTTATCAGTAACAATATAATCTAAATCTTGTAATATTTTAATAAATTCGTTATAGTCTTTAGCATTTGCTATTGCATAATCAATACTATCTTTCATTAGTTCCTTATATAAGCTACTTGTAGCATATTTATTGTATTTCTCTTTTTGTTTCAAAACACTTAATCCATATTCTTCACAAAGTTTATCTGAAGTTTTTCTCATTATTGCATAGTCTTTCTTTGTATTACAAAATTTCTTTCCATCTAAAAATGAAACAGAGTTTAAAACAAAATGGTTGTGTATGTTGTCTGTGTTTAGATGAGTAGAAACTACTACTTGAAATTTATCTCCCCATAGTTCTTCAGCAAGTTTAATTCCAATTTCATGTGCTTGTTCTGGTGTTACTTCTCCTTTTACAAATGATTGTACTCCATGAAAACATTGTGTTCCTGTTGTTTTGAAAAATTGCTTTTTAATATTTCTCATTTCTTGTAGAGCAGTATCAGGCATACAATTTATGCCTGACACATATAATTTTTCTTCTGTCTTTTCTCCATTAATTGCATAATTTATTGTAAAATCTAATCTATCTTTTACTTTCCATATTTTTGTTATTGCCATTTTATACATCTACCTTCTTTTTAGATACAACATAAACTTCTTGTAAACTTAAAACTAAATCTTCTATTTTATGTGCTAGTGATATATATTTATCATTATTAACATACCCATAACGATTACATGCTCTTGCAATTTGATTTAAGTTTGTTGCCATACCTCTTAACTGAGAGAGTACTTCATAAAATTTTTCGTCTGGTTTTTCTTTTAGCTGATAATCTAAAATTATTTTTCTAAAAAATTCTGATTTGTTCAATCCAGATTTTTTAACTTTTTCATTAAGAGTTTTGTTTTCTTCTTCATTCAAAAATATATTAATTTTTATATTTCTATTTCTCATAAATTTTCATCTCGCTTTCTGTTTTTTCTTATTAGGGTTTGGGACTTGTCCCATTCTTGTTGGTATTTGTGGCGTGAGTACAAATACGTTGCTTGCATATTCAAGAAATCTACAGAGTACTCACTTCAAAATACCAAGCTTTTTAAAGAAAAAGTATGCTTCTTTACCTCCTAAAAAGAAAATTTCTCTTTCTTCTATTGATTGCATATCATAATAAATTTGTACCAATTTTGAAAGTAAAAAGCACTCTTCATTTGACAAATTTCTGTCTTTAATATCACCTTCTAGTACCCAAGTTAAGTTCTCATTTTGTTCTAATATTTTGTTATATTCGTTTTGTAATTCTGCATATTTTTCATTATTATCTTTTAAATATCTTCTACTATTTTCTAAATATTCTTCAAACATATCTTCATATTCTTTATAAAAACTTTCTAATTTTTCCATTACAATAACCTCCATTTTATACATAAATTAATTCTTTAAATATAATTTCTTCAGCACGATTTTTAATATTATTCATGCATCTAACCCATTCTATCTGATTAGTTGTTTTTAATTCTTCAGTTATATTTTCTTGCTCTGTAAGTTGTTTCATTAGTAAATAAAATCTTTCATTTGCTGTTTTATCTATCTCGAGTACATGACTTCTCAATTTATCTTCAACCCATAAAATTGTGTATTCCGTTTTCTTATGCTCTAATAAATATTTCAATCTTAATTTTCCATATTTACTAAATTCATTAGGATTCACACTAGCTGTATCAACTAAATTTGGATAGTAATAATCGCCTTTTCTTATATATTCAATTCCAATCTTCTCATCAATAAATCTTTCTTTTAATTTTTTATCTTTCATATCTATTTGCTCCTTTTTCAATTTTCATATATTTCATGCAAATTATTTGCATATAAAAAATCCAAATTATCATAATGCCTTTGTTCATAATTTTGAAAACTATATTTGCCTTTTCCTTTATAGTTATAATTATTATTGTTATAATTAGGTCGTAAATTTTCCGTGTCATGACTCGTAGATTTTCCGACTCTTGACTCGTAATTTTTACGAATCACTTTTATAAGATTTTTATCATGTTCTATTTTCCCTACATAAATTAGATTAGGTTTAGTAGAGCCTTGTTTTTTCTCATATATTAACTTACATTCTTTTAATTGTTTAAATGCTTTTGTTGCAGTTTTATCTGATAAATTAAGTAATTCTTGGACTTCTTTCCTAGTAAATATTAAGAAAACATTACCTTCTTCATCAAACCAATTATTCTTTTTAGATAAGGCTAATCTATTTAATAAAAATCCATAAAGAATTTTACTATCTGAATTTAATTTATCTTTGTAATTCTTATTAAAAAATAATTCCATAGGTATTTGATAATATAGATGTTCAAAGCATTCATTAGCTTTATAGGGTATAAATTCCATTTGAATAAGTTCTCCTTTTCTTTAATTTGAAGAACTTTGAAAACTATTGATATTTAGCTAAAAATCTCTTTGTTGAAATTTGTTGAAGCTTTTTTTGAACTTGAAAAAATTTTGTTGAAATTTTTTGTTGAAGAAAATGAGCATATTTTTTAGAATTTTTTAGAATGCAAAAAAATTATGCTATTCTTCATTTTTATTGAAAAATAGCATAATTCATAGTTTTTGAATTTTATTAAATTCTCTTAAATCCCCTTGAAAAAGGGCAAAAAATGGTCGAGGCGACAGGGATCGAACCTGCGACCTCATGGTCCCAAACCACGCGCGCTACCAACTGCGCTACGCCTCGATATTCAATTCCTATAATTGAACGCTTATATATAATATCACAAATTAAAGATATTTGCAAGAACTTTTGAATAATTTTTTTTGATATTTTTTCATTTTTACTTGAAAAATCTATCTTAACAAGGTATAATAATAAAGTATGCACAGTAGCTTAGTTGGATAGAGTGTTCGGCTACGAAACGCATACCCTTAACTTTATAAATGTTGATATTTAGGGATTTCAAGAGATAGTGTTAAAAGTTTTCCCCTGAAATTCCCCTTAAATATAAATTTCATACTAAAAGCATATTTTATATGTGCCTGTAGTTTAGCTGGATAGAATGGCAGGCTACGAACTTAAAGCCCATAGTTATTAACTAATTGATATTAAAGGGGTTTGGGAAAGGTTAAGAGGTTTCCCCAAATTTTTCCCCACTTAATATATATAATTATTGAAAATGTTGTAAATATCCTTTATAATATTTTCATATATGCAGCCATAGCTCAACTGGATAGAGTATCTGGCTACGAACCAGAAGGTTGGGGGTTCAAGTCCCTTTGGCTGCACCAAAAGTACCTTTTCATAGGGTGCTTTTTTTATTGTGCAACTAACATTGGTTCTGCAAGAATACTAATCTTCTCTAAATACTCTTTGTTTCTTTCCATCAAGTCATTTAGTTCATCTTCACTATATTGTTTATTATAAAGTTTTAACATTTCTTGTTGTTTTCTAGCTTCTGATATATGTATATAATATCTTCTAGTTGTATCAAAATCACAATGTCCCATTAAAATATGCAATACCTCTGGTGGCATACCTAAGCTTGAATATAGACTGGCATACGAATGGCGAAGTCCATAAACTGTCATGTGTTCTAAATTATACTTCTTGATAAATGTAGGCATTTTGTTTGTAAGCATTTCTGAAACAAAAGGCTCTCCTTTTTCATTAAGAAATATAAAATCATCTTCGTTCCATTTTCTTCCACATCTTTTATATTCTATCATTCTTTCTGCCTTAATTTTCAATAAAAGTTTTTTTAGTCTAGGGTGCAATGGAACATCTCGTAAACTTTGAGGAGTTTTTAAATCTGCTAATTCTCTTTTATGACATTTCTTTTTTAGGTCATTATCATATACTATCGTATCTTTAAATGCTTTTCTAATATGTATTATGTTTTTCTCCATATCAATAGTATTCCACATATAGGCACATACTTCCTCTGGTCTCCCACCTGAAAGCAAAATTGCTTCAAATAGATATGCCCATTGCCTACCATCTTGTTCAAACAAATCTTCCCATACTTCTTGTCTTTCTTTATCTAAATGCTCAATTTCTACACCAATATTACTTTTTCTATTACCAACATATATTTTAGTTGCTGGGTTTTCTTTAATTACACCTAAATTTATAGCTGTTTGAAAAGACATTTTTAATATAAGTTTGATGTCTTTTAGGTACTTTTCAGAATAATCTAATTTATCAAAATGTTGTTGTAGTTGTTCTGTTGTAATAGTTCTTATGTCTAAATCTCCCCAAACAGGAATAACCTGTTTATTGGCTGTACCTAAATATGATGTTACTGTTTTAGGACTTACTTTTCGCCTTCTGCTATATAAATTTATTTCTGACTGTAATTTCTTTTCTTGTAACATTTTATTTACAAATACCCTTAATGTAAAATCTTGTCCTACATTAGACATTACTTGGTCTAATTTTTCATATTCTAATTTGTTACTTATATTATTATCTCTTACTGTTTCGGCTGCATTTATTAATTCTTCTTGTTCTTTTATCTTCAATAATCTTACTGCTTCGCCTTCTGTTAATGCAGTCTTTGAAATTCTTTTAGTAACTTCAAAACCATAAATTTTTGATAAATCTATTGTCTTTCTAGCTTCATAACTATTTCCCTTCTTTCTTACTTTGATACTTTTATCTTTTAACTGTTTATTCATATCTAATTCAATCATATTTTATCTTCCTTTCTAATATCTTTATTATTAATATGATATAAAACAGCAAATAGATTTAAAATTTCTAATATCCAGTTGCTATTTTATATCTCTTTTATTATTTTGACAATACTTCAGGTGTGCTTGTTAGATTATTGACCCATTCTATTAATTGCTGTCTATTTATCAGTATCTTTCTTTTTTTGAATTTTACTGATGGAAAATTATCTAACTTTACTACATCTAACATGGTATTTCTTCCTATACCTGTTAATTCACAAGCTTCTTTTATTCCTATTAAGATAGGCTCTGTTTTTTCTTTATTCATTACTATCTACCTCACAAAATTAAAATTTGTGAGTGGAAATCCTTTAATCAGCCGTATTATATCGGCGATGAGGATTAAAATTTTGTAATGTAAATTTAGTTCAAAGATTATTTGTCAATAATCTCCACTTTCAAAATAGTATCTTTGCATAGCTTGTTCACTTCCTTTCGAATATTTATATTATTCTTTTATTTAAAGCATCAATTTGTTTTTTCTCATTACTTTCAAATTTTCTACTTTCATCTTTTTTTCTCTATCATGATAAGGTTTATATAAAATCTTGTATTCATCTTTGGTTAATAAATTTATTACTGTCATATCATCTGTATTTTTGGATAATGGCATAGTTGTTTGATATGTTACAAATACTGTCCTTCTACGAGGCAAACTCTTTATCTTTTCCAAAAATTCTTGATTATTATCATATAATTTTAGTTTTGCTCCCTCTATTTTTTGAGCAGGAAATCTAACTGGGACTCTTTCTCCAGCTAGATTTTTCACAACTCTTGTACATGCTTTATTTAAAGTAATATCGCATATTATATGTCCTTCTTGATATTCTCTAAATAACATCCACATTTGAATTGTGTATCTTTCTTTTATCCTTTCCATATTTTCCCTCCTTAAATCTAAAATAAATATGTTCTAGTTATATCTTTCTCATCTAATATATCTATGACTTTTGCATTACATAGTCCATATCCAAGAGGAAATGTTGATTCTAACAATATCCATTGTTTACCTTTTTTTAATTTTCTCACCTTATTCATCAGAATTGTGTTTTTTGTGTCTAATGGGATTTTAATACCATAAGTTTTAAAACATTTATTTCTCTTGGTAGTAGAGTAGATGTCATCACATAGCAGTTTATCAGCTTCCATTTTAATAAATCTAATGGCTATTTTTAATTTGAATTTTCTTTTACTTTTTCTTTTATATTTTCTTGGTTTAAAAAACTTATCAATATTGCTACACATAATCTTCTTAGTCTTGCCATCTATTACATTATTTGCTATTGCATTATCCAAATAATAATCATCTCCATATTTTTCAAGAAATTCTGTCATTGTAAGTTTTTCTACTGTTGGAGGTTTTAATCCCTGACTACTATAATAAATATGGCTATTTTTAGGATATATTTTCAAATTTTCTTCTCTAAAGAAGTCCTTAAAAAAATATGAACTTATTTTTTGCACATTGTAAAGTCTTTTAGCTTTTATAAATCCATGTCCCCATAGAACTTCTGCTTCATCTTTATTAACTGTAAATCTTTTTTGTTCGACCATTTTAATTGCTGCATGAATGTGTAAAGAAGGTTCTTTTCTTTCTTTTTGAAGCTCAATAACATAAAAATAAATTAATTTTCCATATCTTCTTTTTAGCTTTTTTAAGAAACTGTTAAAATGTTTCTTTGTACCTGAAATATCCATATATGCCTTTTCAAAAGTAAGAGTAAAGAATAGTACATTTTGATGTCCTGAAAAATGATGTATAAGTATATCTTTTCCTCTTGCAACTTCTCTTGCTACATATTTAGGTACTTTATTAGTATTTTGCTTATATCCAATAATCTTATTTGTTACTTTATTAATACAACATTTATTATTTAGCTTTTTATAATTAGATAAATTATTTTGCTCATGTGAACTATAATGTACTTTTTTACAGCCTGAAAAATGCTTGACTGTTACTACATCATCATTTCCAATCCATGTATTATCACTTGGCTGTATTTCTACATTTGACATCTTTATCCCCCTTAATATAAATGTATGAAAAGTAACACCTTCATCAAGCCAAGGAAGTTGATGTACTACTTCAATTAAGAAGTAGTAACATCATTTCCCATAACTTCTATCCATTTTGCTTTTGGTATGATAATTACTTCTACTTTATTTTTAGTTGATGGGTCTGTTCTTCTTACAATTTTTCTATTGTCTTTGTCTGTAACAAGATAACCTTCATCTAATAAACTTTTCCATAATTGTTTTGGAGTTGCTGTAAATTTACCTATACAAGCCTTTTCTATTTCTTTGTAAGTTGTATCTGCTATCAAATAATATTGATTATTTTCATTATCAATATAACCTATTTGAGTTCCAAAACTAATATCATTAATTGGTCTGCCTGTTTTATAATCTGCAAAGTAAACTTTGTTTGCTATTTGTAATTGTCCTATTGTTTTAAAAAATACTTTTGCTGGATCTTCATCTTCCACATCGCTTTCCTGATTTATTCCAACTTCTTGTAATATTGAATATGCTTCATTTTGTAGTTGCTCTTTCTTTTTAGAATCTATAATTTCATTTTCTAATAAGAAATCTATCCACATTGTAAAACCTATCATCATTACAATAATATTTTGTTTTATTCTTGGGTGTACTTTTAAATTTTCTGTCTCTAATGAATAAGTATTTTGTAATTTTTTTGCTGTTTCTCTAATACTTCCTTCATTAGTTATTATCCATTTAATATAATGCTTCATCGTAAATGCCAACTGTTCCTTTTTAGTATGTATTTCTTTTAGTTTTTCAAAGTTGATACTTCCTTCTTGTGTATATGTTGTCATTGCTCTTGCTAATCTACTTTGTGAAAATTTAGGTGGTCTTTCTGCTGTAACCATTCCTAAACCTCTTGCTGAATACTTTTGATGTAGCCCACCCTTTGAGTTCATTTTTATTCTACTGTTCCTATCTCCCCATAAACCTAGTATACTTTCCATTATTTTCTCTTGGTCTGTTTCCATTGTTTCAGGTTTGTAGTCATCTATTACTAACAACACATCTTTTGCAGAAAAAGCTACTTGTTCTATTCCACAAAATGTGGCTCTAAAACTCAATGGCATTTTATTGACTTCAAAATTTCCAAAATGTGATAACATTAATGCAGCACTTGAACTTTTATATGTACCTGTTTTACCAACTACCATTAATAAATAATTTATTAAGATTCCTTCTTCCTGCAATATGGAACATAGTGGACTTAAAAATGTTGTTGCTATCATTGGTATAATTACTTTTAAATCTCCTAATTCCAATAAAGAATATTCTGTTTCTAATGCTTCTTTTAGGTCAAATTCTTTATTCGTAAAACAGTACTGTTGTATGTTATAATCTGTTAAATCAGTTTCAATATGATTATTTTCATCTGTTCCAATACTTCCACCATGATATAGAAAAATCTTTTTTCCGTCTTGTTCAATAAAACCTGTATGTGCATAAACTGTTTTTGCTTCTACACTTTCTCTACCAATAGCTTCTACAACTTCTCTCATTTTTTTATCACTGTTAGCTTCATAGTTAATTACTTGTCCTATAAATTTACTGCATATTGTACTTGTTAATTTTGAAAGCTCTTTATCTGTAATTTTGCAAGAACCCAGTTTTTTGTCATTATCATCTAATAGAAACACTATTAATTCATATTCAAATTTTGTATCTAATCCATTTGTATGTTCTATTCTTTTTGTAATAACAGGAAGTACATTTGTTAAACGAGTTATAACTTTGCCGTTAGGACTAGTTTTGCATAAAAGAGCTTTGTTTGAACCTTCACTTATTTGAAATACATCAAATAAATATGCATGTTCTCTAAGTGCATTTATATATCTGTCAACTTCTCTTGTATCAATTACTTCTCCCTCTTTAGCAGTTTCACTTTCTGTTATAATAATTTGTGTATTATTTTCAGTTGAATTATGTTCTTCCTTTATATTTTCTTGTTCTGTTTCTGTTGCTTCTTTATTATTCATAGCACTTTCTTTATTTTCTGTTGGTGGTTTATCTACCGTTTTTATTTCTTCTTGCATTATTTGTTTTTTTTGTACCTCATCTTCTGTTATTGTGTTTTCTGTGTTTTGTGTGTTTACTGTATCTGTGTTTATTACTGTTTGTTTCTTTATAGTGCTTTCTTCTTTTTGCTCTACAATTTCCTGTTTTTGTACTTTGTCCTCTACTTTTATATTTTGTTGATTAGCTGTTGCTTCAACTTTACTTTCTTCTGTTTTATTAGATGGTTCGTTTTCTTTTACACTATCCATAGTCTTAAATAAATCTGCCATTTATATTTACCTCCTATAATTTATTTCTTATTTTTAAATTATTGTTGCAACAAATAATTTACTTTATCACATCTCTGTGATATATTTGTATTGTAACATGAATATATAATCTTCTAGCTGTCAAATTATTTTGATGATAACTTTAACAGAAATTGGGGGAATAATTATGATTAGATATAGTGCTATTTCATATCGTTTTCTATATGCAAAAAATTCCGAAAAAATTTTAAAGGTATATAAAAAAAAGGAAGAAACAGTTTCTGATATAAATATTATTGGAACTTGTTTTTGCTCTATTCTGAATAGCAAAAGTAAAGTAATTCTCTTGAAACAAGAATTTACAGAAACATATATAAACAAATATACTAATAAAGTTAAATTGTTAGATATAAAAAAAATAATTGATTTAATATATAATAAATTAGTAAATATAAATAAATATTTTATAATTTTATATAATAAATTCAACAAGTTAGGTATAGAATCTCAAATGACAAAAAGATTAGATAAAATAGAAAAGCACTATAATTTTTATATGAAGAATATAGAAATTATTTTAGATAGTATTATAAACTCTATTACTACATTTGAAGATAGGTCAATTAACAATTTATCTTTTAAAAATATAAGAATACCATCATGTTCTATGATTTCAATTCTAGATGGTAGTAAAGAATATAAATATACATATAATGTATGTACTCTAAATGACTTATTATCTGTTTCATTTTATATATTATGCAACCATAAATATATTATAAAACAATGTCAATATTGTGAAAAATTTTTTATTGCTCTTGATAACAGATATGTTTATTGTAGTAATTCTTGTCCTGATTATCCTTCCTTAACATGTAAACAAGTAACTAGTAGAAGAAAAATAGGAAATTCAGACTGGCAGATAAAAATAGAAAATTTAGAACGTGACAGAAAGAATAGTGTTCAATTTTTTACAGACAATATTTCAAGAACAAACATTACTAGAAAAAAAGAAATGATAAAAAGGAACAAACAAGTTTTTATTAAAGTAGCAAAGGATTTAAACCTTCTTATAAGAAAAAGTAAAAAAGATGATAAGTATAAGTATTTAGAAATATATGAAAAATTTATAAAAGATGTAAGAAAAAATCAAAAAAATTCTCCACCAATATTTAAAGTACCCAAACCAAAATATTAATTATGAAAAAAACAGTAAATTCATTAAACTTACTGTTTTTTACATTTCCATTATGCCACCATCTTTTTTAATTCTTTCTTATATAAATAGTAGCTATTTTTTGATATACTAATTTATTATAAACAAAAACCTGCATAGCTTTTATCTATCTCATCTTGTTCAATTCCTATGTAGGCTAAAGTAGTAGATGGGCTACTATGATTAAACAACTTTTGCAACATGGCAACATCATGATATTGTTGATAATGCCAATATCCGAAATGTTTTTCTCATAGTATGAGTTCCTATTTCTGTTAGTCCAATATTTTCTCCTGCTGATACTATAATTCTGTATGCCTGTGTTGTAGTAATAGGTTTATTATTTCCTTTTTGGCTCTTAAATAAATATTCTCCTTCTTGCATATTTTTCGTGTACTTTTCCATTTCTACTAATAATAAATTCATTATTGGGAACTTCTTAATCTTTTTAGTTTTCTTTTCTATTATAGTAATATGGGTTTTCATGCTACCATCTTTATTTCTCACATCATCTCTATTAAGTTTTACTAAATCTGATATTCTAAGCCCTGTATTAATTCCTGTATAAAACAACATAAAATCTCTTGTTCCATTTTTCTTTAGTTGTTCCTTCATTTCTTCTATTTTATTTTTATCTCTTATTGGCTGTACTAATTTCATTTTAAATCATCTCCAATTCCTTCTAAATACTAGCTTAGCTGTGAATTGTAGTACATTAATTGTAATGTGTCAAGCCGATATAGTACATTTTTTTCATAGGGGAGATGGTGCTTTTTGATGAAGATACTGACACGAGCAGAATTAATCAATTTTAGAAAATGTAATACATGTGTTATTTTATTACATTTTGCTTTAAAATAGGGAATAGGGGAGATGTAGATTCCAAATAAAAAATAGTAGGTACATCTCCTGTATCTACTATTCTTATAATTTATCTCTTTATAACAGTTCATTTTTATCAAAATTTATACCAGATTTTCTTAATCTTTCAGATAATTCTTGTATAATTACTTTTTGAGCTTCTAAATCCCATTCCTCGAGCTTACATTTTATTCTTGAAAGTCCATCAACTTTTGAGATATAACTATCTTCCAAATATTGAAATAAAAACTCATAGGAATTATTGAAGGGTACACATTTAGTTAATTTCATATTTTCTAAATCTTTTAATGTCTTCATTTTTATAGCACCTCCTTAAACTGTTTATTAATAAATAAATTTTATCATTAAATTATATATTATTCAATACAGTTATTAAAATAGACCTATATCATCATCTTATTATTATCTTAATTATTAAATCACTATATCTATCCTTCATATAGTTGCCTTTTCCTTCTAACACAATATCTTGTCCGTTCTTTATGCCTGATGGAATATTAAATTGTATATTTGTTTCTATCTCTTTATGAAATCTGTTTAATTTTGTATATGTTAATGTTTTAGTACAACCAGTTATTGCTTCATCTCTAGTAATATAATATTTTTCTTGTATATTTCCTGATGTTACTATTTCTATTCCTCTGCCACCATCTATATCGTTTATTTGAAAAGTATTTGTAAAATATTCTTCCTTATTTATTTTAGGAATAGGCTGTAATTTCTGTCTAAATTTATTTGCCCTATCCAACAAATCTTGTATATCCTCTAAATTACTCATTTTCTTTTGCTCCTTTATCTAAATTATAAATTCAAATTACTTATACCTTTTATATTCTCCTTTTTCTTTTAGTGCATTTATCAAATCTTCATCATCAAATCCTGCTCCATTATTTCCATCATTATTATAATGTTTTAAGAATAAGTCATAATTTCTTGCTACATACTTTATTCCTTCTTCTAATTCTTGCTTCTGTTCATCTATTATATTAGGAGTTTTTGCTATAATTTTAGGATTAGGAGAAATTGTTACTACTACAATATATCTATTCCAATATTCAGCTCTGCCAATTATTATATTAGGTTTTTCTTTTGATATTTTGGTAAAATCCCATTTACTCCAAATATTTACTTTTAAACCTGTTCTTCTTATACTTAACATTGCAGTCCAGTCAAAAAAAGTTTCTAGTAAATCTGTATTATTAAAATCTAATATTTTAATTTCTTGTTTCATTTACTACCTCTTTTCTTTATACTATAAATCCTATTGTAGTTTTGCATGGTTTAGTTTTAATCTTTTCTACTACTGCTGTTATATCATCTGCTATTATTAAATCTAGGTTGTTTGATTTCTCTTTTATAATTCTGTTTGCCTGTTCCATCTTTATTTTCTCTGTTAAATTTCTTACTAACCTACCATTACTGAAATTATCCTTATTATTATTTATTTCATTTCTAAAGTAATCTTCTACTATTGCCTTACAATTTCTGTTTAGTTTAAATCCTTCATCTTTTAACATATTTGTAAATATCTGATATAGTTCCGCTTCTTTATAAGAAGGGAAGTCAATTTTAAATGCAATTCTACTCTCAAATCCAGAGTTACTTTTCAACAATTCTTCCATCTCTTGAGGATAACCTGCAAGAATAACACATAAATTATCTCGGTGATCTTCCATAGTTTTAATTAAGGTGGATATGCACTCTCTACTGTAATTATCCTCACTATTAATAGAATAAGCCTCATCTATGAATAATACTCCACCCATTGCTTGGTCTATAACCTTTTGAGTTTTTATTGCTGTCTGTCCTACATACCCTGCTACTAAATCTGCTCTTGATACTTCTGTAAAGTTTCCTTCTAGTATTCCATAATCTGAAAATATCTCTCCAATTATTCTTGCAACTTCTGTTTTACCTGTTCCGAGGATTTCCTTTAAACATCATGTGTAGATTAGGCATTGTTCCTCTTTGTTTATGTACTTGGATATAATTTATAATTTGTTGTACCTGTTGTTTTACTTCATCTAGTCCAACTAATTTATTTAATTTCTGCATACCTTCTTTATGATGTGGATTTTTTATTATATGTAATTCTTCTTTTCCTATATAATCTAATTTCTTTTTATTGGCTCTTAATATTGCACCTATCAAGCAACTGTCTATTGTTTCTATATCATATCCAGTTAATGCTTCTAATTCTGATGATGTTACTTTAGGGATTAGTCCATGTTGTTTTATAGTATCTTTTATATATTTTGCTTTTTCCTGTTCTGTAGGTTCATCAATTTTGATTTCCCATGTGAAATATCCTCTTATATTATCTATTATTTTTCTATTACTATCATTGCATATAACTATAAATATTGTTTTTGGATAATCTCTGAATAATTTATTTATTTTATACTCTTTCAAATTATCATCATAGATTACACATAAATCATTTTCTCCTATTTTTTTTCTATTGTAACCTAATTCTGTTAATAATTCATAATTTGAAAATCTTGTTATTCCTTCTTTGTATAGTAATTTATTTATTATATTAACTACATTAGTATAGTTGTTATTGTCGCAGTATAAAATCATGTTTAAGTTTCCTACTTTGATTTTATCCTTCTCATATAACTTAATATAATCTGCATACATTTTGATTACTTCTTTTGTTCTTGTTGTAATTCCTAAACACCCATCTAATGCTTTTAATATCTGTTTAGTTGTCTGTTTTTCTTCAATAGATTCCTCTTTGATTTCTGCATTTGTAACTCTATCCATATTAACCACTCCCTTTGATTATGGCTATTAATAGCTATACAACATTAATCAATAATTGTCAAAGCAATAAAAATAAGCTCCTATATTTAGAAGCTCATTCTTATATTATCAATTTATTTAGTTAGATTTGCAACGAGAATTGATTTCTAGTGGTTTTTAATTATTGCTTGGTATTCTTTTTACACACTAGGAGAATCTGTAATTTCTAAAAATCCATTATTATATCTATATTTTACTTCTTGTGTTATTTTTTTACCTTCAATAGTTATATCAAATTTAAAACTATCATCTTTTCCTGTATAATCTCCAAGATAAGTTAAATTAATTCCATCAGCAGGTATTTCTGTATTTACTTTTCTATTACATACACTAACATCATTAATTTTCATTGAAATATTTATTTCTTCATAATCACTTGCATATCCTAGATTTGCTAGTTCGCATAAATATCCTAGATTTGCACTAACAGTTACCTCATGAGCAGTATTTTCTGTTGTTTCTGTTTCAGACTGGTTTGTATTATTACTATTATTAGTAGTATAACTATTATTATTGTTATTACTTGATGATGTATTGGTACTTGAATTTGATTTATTATCAGTTTTTATATCTTCATTATTTGTACTGTTTTTATCAATTTCTGTATTTATATCAGTATTTATATTTTCCTCTGTATCATCTAAATAAGAATATTCATCTCCTATCCATCCCATACTTCCGACCTGATAGCGCGGGTTCGATTCCCGCCACCCGCTCCATTGAAAATAAA
>CAOKPI010000002.1 GCA_948470605.1 uncultured Clostridium sp.
AAGGAAAAGTAGTTTCTCATGGTAAAGCAAAAAAAATCATTGTTTTCAAAATGAAGGCAAAAAAGAATTATAGAAGAAAACAAGGACATAGACAACCATATACAAAAGTAGAAATTACATCAATTAAAACAGCTACTAAAAAAGCAGAAACAAAAAAAGCGACTGAAAAAGTAGAGGCTTAAAACTAAATCAGATTTTAGAAATGAAACGAATATAAAAGGAAAACTGAAGGGAGTGAGAAAGCATGGCTCATAAAAAAGGTCAAGGTAGTAGCCATAACGGTAGAGAGAGTGAATCTAAACGTCTTGGTGTCAAAAGAGCAGATGGTCAATTTGTTTTAGCAGGAAATATTTTAGTAAGACAAAGAGGAACCAAAATGCATCCAGGAACTAATGTAGGAAAAGGTAGTGATGATACATTATATGCATTAGTAGATGGAACAGTAAAATTTGAAAGAAAAGGTAGAGATAAAAAACAAGTAAGTGTTTACCCAGTAGAACAATAATGAAACAAAAAAATGATTTTGGGGACGGAGGAAAAAATCATGGTTATAGGAAAACAGCATTTTAATTATGTTTGTTGGAATAAACCATGATTTTTTCCTCCGTCCCCAAAATCACTTTTTTGTTTTCAACTATTTACAAATATAAGAACATATAGTATAATTTTATGAAATAAAAACAAAAAGTGGAAAAAGAAAGGAGCAAATCAAATGGCAAAAGTATTGGAAGATATTTCGAGAACATTTAATGAATATTTATTACTACCAAATTTGACTGATGAAAGATGTATACCAACAAATGTATCATTAAAGACACCACTTGTAAAATACAAAAGAGGGGAAGAAGCAAAATATTATGCCAATGTACCAATGGTATCAGCAATTATGCAAGCGGTATCAGGAGAAGAAATGGGAATTGCACTAGCAAGAGAAGGAGGAGTTGCTTTTATTTATGGTTCACAATCCATTGAATCACAAGCAAGAATGGTGAGACATGTTAAAAAACACAAAGCTGGATTTGTAGTAAGTGATTCTAATGTGAAATCAGGAACATCTTTAAGAGAAGTTATTAATTTAGTAGAAGAAACTGGACATTCTACCGTAATCATCACAGATGATGGAACAGCAAGAGGGAAATTTATAGGATTAGTAACAGATAAAGATTACAGAGTTTCAAGAGATAGTTTCGAAGAACCAATTGATAAATTTATGACACCAAAGGACAAGGTTGTATGGGCACATGTAGGAATTAGTTTATCAGAAGCAAATGATATGATTTGGGAGAACAAAATTGCATGTTTACCAATTTTAGATGATGAAGAAAGATTAAAATATTTAGTATTTAGAAGAGATTATGAAGAAAGAAAAAATAATCCAAATTCATTATTAGATGAAAATAAAAGATATATTGTAGGAGCTGGCATTAATACAAGAGATTATGAGGAAAGAATACCAGCTTTAGTAGAAGCAGGAGTAGACTTAATTTGTATGGATTCATCAGATGGTTATTCTGTTTGGCAAAAAAATACAATAGATTTTGTAAGAGAAAAATACGGGGAAGATGTCAAAATAGGAGCTGGAAATGTAGTAGATAGAGATGGATTCATGTATCTAGCAAAAGCTGGAGCAGATTTTATCAAAATCGGTGTAGGAGGAGGTTCTATTTGTATCACTCGTGAGACAAAAGGAATCGGACGTGGAAATGCTTCTGCCTTAATTGATGTAGCAGCAGCACGTGATGAATATTTTGAAGAAACAGGAATTTATATACCAATCTGTATTGATGGCGGAATTGTACATGATTATCATATCACAATTGCTTTGGCTTTAGGAGCAGACTTTGTTATGATGGGAAGATATTTTGCGAGATTTGACGAAAGTCCAACAAGAGTGATTAAAAAAGGAAATGCTTTTGTAAAAGAATACTGGGGAGAAGGTTCTAATCGAGCAAGAAATTGGCAAAGATATGATATGGGAGGAGCGAAAAAGCTTTCTTTTGAAGAAGGCGTGGATTCGTATATTCCTTATGCTGGTAGATTAAAAGATAACTTAGCGATTACCATTGCTAAAATTAAGTCGACTATGTGTAATTGTGGTTGTGTTTCTATTCCAGAATTTCATGAAAAAGCAAGATTAACCCTGGTTTCTGATATTAGTATCACAGAAGGTGGAGCACATGATGTAATTTTAAAGGAAATTGATAATCAGTTTAAATAAAAAAATAAAATTATCAAAAAAACCAGTAGAGATTTAATCTGGTTACTGTTCAGATTCATGATTTATTTTCTTATGTGAAAGTTTAATATATTATTTTTTCACTATAAAAAGGAATATTAATAACGCTGAATAGTAACTTAATCGGCTGGTTTTTTGAAAAAATGAATCGAAAACTATTGCAATTTATAGTCAAAATTTGTTATAATATGAAAGATATAATAATAAAGGAATACAAAATGCTAAAGCATTTTGCATAAGTTATCTGTAACAAGCAAAGCTTGAACAGCTAACTTAAAGAGGAAGGATGTTAATAAAAATGGAAAACGGAGTAAGGAGAACAAAATTAATAACAATGGCAAATGTTTTCTTAATCGTTGTTTTATTTTTATTGACATGATAAATAAGGGGTTAACGTTCCTTATTTTTTTTATGTACTAGATAAATACCATGAAAGGAAGGAATAACATATGAAAGAATTCAACAAAAAAATTGTATTAGAAGATGGAGAAGAATATTATGGTTATGGCTTTGGAGCAGACAAAGAAGCCATCTGTGAAATCGTTTTTAATACCTCTATGGTAGGATACCAAGAAATTGTATCAGACCCATCTTACACCTATCAAATGGTAGTTATGACCTATCCATTAATTGGAAATTATGGAATAACAGATGATGATTATGAGACCAAACAACCAACCATAGGAGGAATGGTAGTAAGAGAATATAATGATTTACCAAGTAATTTTCGCTATACAAAAACTTTGTCTGAATACTTAGAGGAAAATGATATACCAGGAATAGCAGGCATTGATACCAGAAAATTAACAAGAAGTATTCGAGAAAAAGGAAGTAGAAAGGTAATTATAACAGATATTCAAACGAGCAAACAAGAAGCTTTGAAAAAATTACAACAAACTGACATACCAAGAGATGCGGTAGCAAAAGTGAGTTGCAAGAAAAAGTGGTATTCTAGAACCGCTAATGCAAAATACAATGTAGTAGCAATTGATTGTGGTATTAAATTGAATATCGTAAGAAGCCTAAACGCAAGAGGATGTAATGTAACGGTAGTTCCTTATCATACGACAGCAGAAGAAATTATAAATTTAAAGCCAGATGGTATATTTTTATCCAATGGACCAGGTGACCCAGAAGATGTAACAGAAGTCATACAACTAGTAAAAGAACTAAAAGGCAGATATCCTATTTTTGGAATTTGTTTAGGACATCAAATGATAAGTCTAGCCTATGGTGCGAAAACGTATAAATTGAAATTTGGTCATAGAGGTGGAAATCACCCAGTTATCAATCTGGAAAATGGAAAAATAGAGATAACAAGCCAAAATCATAGTTATGCTGTGGATGATGAATCTTTAAAAAAGACAGAACTAATGGCAACTCATAAAAATATTTTGGACCATACCATTGAAGGGGTAGAATGTAAGAAAGATAAGGTGTTTAGTGTGCAGTATCACCCAGAGAGTGC
This sequence comes from uncultured Clostridium sp., assembly GCA_948470605.1. GTDB lineage: Bacteria > Bacillota > Clostridia > TANB77 > CAG-508 > CAG-269. Next base: position 3,705 of record CAOKPI010000002.1, read on the forward strand.
GCCAGGTCCACAAGATAGTGGGTACTTATTTGATAAATTTATTACATTATTGAAAAAATAGTTATACCAAAGTTAATATATTTTTTATTTGTAACTCCCAACTGCATAATAGACTGTAAACCAAATTTTTAAGTTTAAAAATTTGGTAACATTCTATAATTTGTTGGTCCCCACGAATTGTTACTTCATAAAAAATATATTAATTTCTGTAAAATAATAGGGAAATAACTTATAAATTAAATAAAGAAAGGGGAAGAAAAATGCCAAAAAGAAAAGATATTAAAACCGTATTAGTAATTGGTTCAGGACCAATTGTAATAGGACAAGCAGCAGAATTTGATTATGCGGGAACACAAGCTTGTCTAGCCTTAAAAGAAGAAGGATATAAAGTTATATTAGTAAATTCTAATCCAGCAACCATCATGACAGACACAACGATTGCAGATAAAGTTTATATGGAGCCTCTAACCTTAGAATATGTTGCTAAAATTATTCGATATGAAAGACCAGATGCCATTCTTCCAGGAATTGGAGGACAAACAGGTTTAAATATAGCAATGCAATTATATCAAAAAGGAATTTTGCAAGAATGTCAAGTAGAACTTTTAGGAACGAGTAGTGAAAGTATTGAAAAGGCAGAAGATAGAGAAAAATTCAAACAACTATGTGAAGAGTTAGGAGAACCAGTATTAGAATCTATTATTGCAACATCGATGGAAGAAGGAATCGAGGCAGCTAATAAAATAGGTTATCCTGTTGTTTTAAGACCTGCTTTTACCTTAGGAGGTACAGGTGGAGGTTTTGCTGATAACGAAGAAGAATTAAAAGAAATTATGAAACATGCACTAAAACTTTCCCCAGTAGGACAAGTTTTAGTGGAAAAAAGCATCAAAGGTTATAAAGAGATAGAGTATGAGGTAATTCGCGATAAAAATGATACTGCCATTACGGTATGTAATATGGAAAATTTAGACCCAGTAGGAATACATACAGGAGATTCCATTGTTGTGGCACCAAGCCAAACTTTGACCAATAAAGAGTATCAGTTATTAAGAGATAGTGCGTTGAAAATCATTAGAGCTTTGAAAATCGAAGGAGGATGTAATGTACAATTTGCATTAGACCCACATTCTTTTAATTATTATCTAATTGAGGTAAACCCAAGAGTATCTCGTTCCTCAGCATTGGCTTCTAAAGCAAGTGGATATCCAATTGCTAGAGTATCTAGCAAAATTGCCATTGGTATGAGATTAGACGAAATCATGTTAGCCAACACACCAGCTAGTTTTGAACCAGCTTTAGATTATGTGGTATCAAAAGTAGCCAGATTTCCATTTGACAAATTTACACTGGCTTCCAATAAGTTAAGCACCCAAATGAAAGCAACAGGAGAGGTAATGAGTGTAGGAAGAACGTTAGAGGAGAGTTTGTTAAAAGCCATTCGTTCTTTGGAGATTGGTGTTTGTCATATTCAAATGGATAAATTTAACGAAATCGAAACAGAAGAATTAATGACTTATATCAAAGAGGGAACTGATGATAGAATTTATGCGATAGCCGAATTAATGAGAAGAGATGTGGATTTAGGCTTAATTTATAATATTACTAAAATTGATATGTTTTTCTTAGATAAAATCAAAAATATTATCAAAAAAGAAAGGATACTGGCAGAGAACAAAGGAGATATTGCTGTTTTCAAACAAGTTAAGAAAATGGGATTTAGTGATAAGTACATTGCTAAGGTATGGGATAAAACAGAGGAGGAAATTTATTTACTAAGAAAGAAAGAGAATATTTATCCTGTTTACAAAATGATTGATACTTGTAGCAGTGAGTTTGAAAGCTATGTGCCATATTTCTATTCAACTTATGAAGAAGAAAATGAATCTATCATCAGTAGCAAAAAGAAAATGATTGTACTAGGTGCAGGACCAATTAGAATCGGACAAGGGGTAGAGTTTGATTATTCTACAGTTCATGCGATTAAAACAATTAAAGAAGCAGGTTATGAAGCCATTATCATCAATAATAATCCAGAAACCGTTTCAACGGATTATACGACAAGTGACAAGTTATATTTTGAACCATTAACAGTAGAAGATGTGATGAATATTATTGACCTAGAAAAACCAGAAGGGGTAATTGCAGCATTAGGAGGGCAAACAGCCATTAACTTAGCAGAGCCACTTTCTAAATTAGGAGTTAAAATTATTGGAACAGATGTAATAGCCATTGAAAAAGCAGAAAACAGAGATGCTTTTGAAAAGGTAATGGAAGAATTAAAATTGCTACAACCAAAGGGACAAGCGGTAACTAAAATAGAAGATGGTATCCAAGTAGCAGAAGAAATTGGCTATCCTGTTTTAGTGAGACCAAGTTATGTATTAGGTGGAAGAGCCATGCAAATTGTTTCCAACAAACAGGCTTTAGAAAAATACTTAAAAACAGCAGTAGAGGTTAATACCAAGCAACCCGTTTTAGTGGATAAATATATCATAGGAAAAGAACTAGAAGTGGATGCGGTATGTGATGGAAAAGATGTATTTGTACCAGGAATTATGGAACATGTTGAAAAAACAGGCATCCATTCAGGTGATAGCATCAGTATCTATCCGACTTTTAGTGTGAGTGAAAAAGCAAAACAAACCATTTTAGATTATACGGTAAAACTAGGAATAGGAATAGGAATTGTAGGATTATATAATATTCAATTTATCGTAGATGAAAAAGAAGACGTGTATGTAATTGAGGTAAATCCAAGGTCTTCTAGAACCGTTCCATTTATTTCGAAATCAACAGGCTATTCTTTAGCAGACATAGGAACTTTAGTCATGCTAGGAAAAAGTTTGAAAGAACAAGGAATCACAGAAGTGTATCCAAAAGAAAAAGAAAAATGGTATGTGAAAGCACCAGCCTTTTCGTTCTCTAAATTGAATGGCTTAGATGCTTGCCTTTCACCAGAAATGAAATCAACAGGGGAAGCAATTGGTTATGATAAGAAATTAACAAGAGCCTTGTATAAAGCATTACAATCTTCTGGTATGCGTTTAGCCAATTATGGAACCATTTTTGTGACGATTGCCAATAAGGATAAGGAGGAAGCACTTCCTTTGATTCAAAGATTTTATAATTTAGGATTTAATATAGAGGCAACCGAAGGAACAGCTAAATTTTTAAAAGAACAGGGGATTCGAACAAGAATTAAAAAGAAGATTAGTGAAGGCAGTGAAGAAATATTGGATTCTATGAGAAAAGGTTATGTGAGTTATGTGATTAATACGAGAAATATTGATTCGATTGACCAAGAGACAGATGGTGCTTTGATTCGAAGATGTGCGGTTGATAATAATATTCCGATTTTTACAGCCTTGGATACGGTAAGAGTTTTATTAGATGTACTAGAGGAGATTACACTTGGAATTTCAACGATTGATGAGTGATTTAACAAAATTTTCCAAAAAAGGATTGACAAAAACTAAGAAACAGATTATATTATAAACATAATCTGTTTTTTCATTTATATTAAATTCAGAAATTTTTTTTCATACATTATATCGAAAAATCAAATTCAATAGAAAAACAAGAAAAAATAAGATAATAAAAGGAAATAGCCATAGAAAAAGAAATATGGCAATATTTACTGTTAAATAAAAATTGACCAAAAAATAAAAACAAGTTAAAATTAAGAAAGGAAAAGAATATGGAGAAATTTACCTATCAAGATTATTTAAAATATACAAAAGAAAAATATCACTATTTTAGGGTGGCAGAAGACAGTACAGCATATAATCTTCAAAAGATACATCAATATAAAGATAAAGGATATAAAATGATTTTAGATGATAAAACAGAGGCTGTTCAATTCATCAATAAAGTGTTGAAAATAGAAAATACTGAATATGAAATCCAAAAAGAGGAAATTGAGAAATACAATAGTAGTTTTATAACACAAAATTTCAAATCAAAAGAATCAGATTTAGTTTACAAGAAAAAAGGAGAAGATATATTTTTCCTAATTGAACAACAGTCACAAATCGATTATTCTATGGCTTATCGAATATTGAATTATTGTTTAGAAATTATCAGAAATACGGTTGATAAAGATAAATTAAAAAATAAAAGTTATAAAATGCCAATTGTTTATCCAATTGTATTGTATACAGGCAAAAGAAAATGGAATGCTCAAAAATATTTTGAAGGATGTCAGATGAGATTAAGAGGTGTAGAAAGGACAACATTTGCTTCTTACAATTTAATCGATATTAATTGTTTAACACAAGAAGAATTATGGGAACAAAATAATTTTTTATCCAAAATGTTATTATTAGAAAAAGTGGAAAAGGAGGGGGAAATAGAAAAATATTTTGCTAGGATAGAACATGAAAATTTTACAGATAAAGAAATTAATATCATAATACAAATGATGTATGGTTCTTTGAAGAGAAAAATGGATGAAAAAAAGATAAAAGAGTTTATTCAAAAAATAAAAAGTAAAGAAGGAGGTAATCATATGGGATTAACTGCATTGGAAAGGTATTGGGATAGAAAGTTTGATGAAAAAATGGAACAAGGATTAAAGCAAGGATTGGAAAAAGGAATGCAACAGGGAATGCAACAGGGAATGCAGCAGGGAATGCAGCAAGGAATGCAGCAAGGAATGCAACAAGGTATGAAGAAAGGCCTTGAGAAAGGTATGGCCAAAGGAAAGAAAGAATACAAAATAGAGATTATCTTAAAAATGCTAAAAAATAATATGGATGAAGAAATGATTAGAAAGATGACAGAAACCACACAAAAAGAATTGGACAAAATAAAAAACAAGTATAAAATATACCAAAAGAATACTTGAAAAGTATTCTTTTTTGGTATAAAATGGTTTTGGCTTGAGAAAAAAGGCAATACTATAAAAGTAAGATTAAAAAGAATAAGGGAATAAAAGTTGAAAAATAATTGGCATTTTATTAAAGCTGTTCAAGTAAACCAAATATCCAATTTCTTTTCAACTATAGGTAAGCCTTAGGGAAGGAAGATGAAAAATGAATAAAAAAACAGTAAAGGACATTGATTTAAAAGGAAAGAAAGTATTAGTTCGTTGTGATTTTAATGTACCAATGGACGAAAATCAAAAGATAACAGACAATACAAGAATAGTAGCGGCAATACCAACTATAAAGTATTTGTTAGAAAATAATTGTGCTATTATTTTGTGTTCACACTTAGGAAGACCAAAAGGGGAATTTAAGCCAGAGTTTTCGTTAAAGCCAGTAGCCAAAGAATTAACGAATTTATTGGAAAAAGAAGTTATCATGGCAAAGGATGTGATTGGAGAAGATGCCAAAGCAAAAGCTTCTAAATTAAAACAAGGACAAATTTTGCTATTAGAAAATGTAAGATTTCATAAAGAAGAAACCGACAATGACTCAGCATTTGCAAAAGAGTTAGCTAGTATGGCAGAAATTTATGTAAGTGATGCCTTTGGTTCTACTCATAGGGCACATGCTTCTACAGCAGGAGTTGCTGAATTCTTACCAGCTGTATCCGGATTTTTAATTGAAAAAGAGTTACAATTTCTAGGCAATGCAATTTCCAATCCAGAAAGACCTTTTGTTGCTATTTTAGGGGGAGCAAAAGTTTCTGATAAAATAGGGGTTATTGATAGCTTGTTAGAAAAGGTCGATACATTAATGATTGGGGGAGGAATGGCATATACATTCTTTAAGGCACAAGGTTACGAAGTAGGAGATTCCATCTGTGAATTGGATAAATTAGATTTGGCCAAAGATTTAATGAAAAAAGCAAAAGAGAAGGGCGTTAAGTTAATGCTACCAGTAGATACTAAGATAGGTAAAGAGTTTAAACCAGATACGGAAAGTAAAATAGTAGCATGGACAGAGATTCCAAAAGGCTGGGAAGGTTTTGATATAGGAGAAGAAACAATTAAACAATATATAGAAGAATTGAAAAAGGCTAAAACAGTGGTGTGGAATGGTCCATTAGGTTTATTTGAGTTTAACCAGTTTGCTGTTGGAACAAATCGTATTGCAAAGGCATTGGCTGAAATTAATGCTACTACGATTATTGGTGGGGGAGATTCATCAGCAGCTGTTAAGAAGATAGGATTAGAAGATAAGATGACTCATATTTCAACAGGTGGAGGAGCTTCGTTAGAATTTTTAGAGGGTAAGGCTTTACCTGGTATTGAATGCCTTCTAAACAAATAAAAATCAGCATCTTGCACATTTTTGTTGGATTGTTCAAGCTTCGATGTACCAACGTACACCTTCAGCTCGAACAATCTAACGAAAATGCACAATATACTAATTTTTATTTGTTTATAAATAAAAGAGTTTTAGTAAGAAGAGTAAAAATGGAACTATTAGATGTATTAGATAAAGAAGGAAATATGACAGGAAAAGTGGAAGACAAAGATGTGATACATGAAAAAGCATTATGGCATAAAGAAGTGGATGCTTGGATTGTAAATGAGCAAGGAGAAATTCTAATTCAAAAAAGAGCAGCAACTAAGAAACAAGCACCTAACAAATGGGTGACAACAGGAGGGCATGTAAAAAGTGGTGAAGATGTAAAAGAGGCAATGGCTAGAGAAATAAAAGAAGAAATAGGACTGGATTGTAAAAAAGAAAAGTTAGACCTAATATTAATTGCTAAGCATCGTTCGTATAGAGGAGATAATAATGTTTTTCGCTATCTATATTTTTATCGAACGGAAAAACAATTGCAAGATTTTATACTTGAAAAACGAGAGGTAAGTGAGTTAAAATATATTAGCATTCAAGAGTTGGAACATATCGTAGAAAACAAAGATGAGAATTATCTATTTTGGAGAGAGGAATATATTGAAGATGTGATTCATTATTTAAAGAAAAATATATAAAAAAGGAGAGATATTATGAGAAGAAAAGTAATTGCAGGAAACTGGAAAATGAACATGCTTCCAAATGAAGCTATTCGTTTTATTGAGGAATTAGTACCATTAGTAAAAGACACAAAAAATGAAGTGATTTTATGTGTGCCATACACAGATTTATTCTATGCTTTATTAACAGCACAAAATACCAATATCAAAATTGGAGCACAAAACATGCATTTTGAAGAAAGTGGAGCTTATACAGGAGAAGTATCTGGCAAAATGCTAAAATCCATTCATGTAGAATATGTCATGATTGGACATTCAGAAAGAAGACAATATTTTAATGAGACAGATGAAACCGTCAACAAAAAAATAAAAGCGGCTTTTCAATATGGATTAAAACCAATTGTATGTGTAGGAGAAACATTAGAGCAAAGAGAAGCAGGAAAGACGGAAGAAATAATAACGAAACAAACAGAACTAGCACTAAAAGGATTGACAGAAGAACAAGTTAAAAATACCATAATAGCGTATGAACCAATTTGGGCAATCGGAACAGGAAAGACAGCAACAAAAGAAGATGCCAATAACAGTATTAAGGCAATTAGAAATAAAATTGTCGAAATCTATGGACAAATGGTAGCAGATGAGGTTATAATACAGTATGGCGGAAGTGTAAAAAGTACAAATGCAAAAGAATTATTTGAAATGTCTGATATAGATGGAGGCTTAGTGGGAGGAGCTAGTCTTAAGGCAGAGGAATTTAGTAAAATAGTTAAATTTGAAAAATAATAGCCATCTTGCTTCGTTAAATTTAATTCAAAAATCCTCGAAGTACAAACGTACATCTCCGGTGTTTTGAATTAAATTTGCCTAGCAATATAACTATTCTTTTTCAAATTGAAACAACAGGTGAGACAAAAGGGACAGGTTTCATTGTCTCATAAATTGAATCGAACAATGTCGAAATAACTTATCAATATAAATTGACAAAAAGTCACAAAAAAGATGAGACAAATGAAACCTGTCCCCCTTGTCTCAAAAAAGAAAAGGAAGGTAGAAAATGAAAGACAAACTAACAATGCTAATGATATTAGACGGATTTGGAGATAATCCAAATGGAGATGGCAATGCCATCCAATTAGCTCAAACGCCTAATATTGACAAACTAATGAAAAAATATACGAATACAGAAATCCATACAAGTGGTTTAGCAGTGGGATTACCAGAAGGACAAATGGGAAATTCCGAAGTAGGACATACCAATATTGGAGCAGGTAGAATTGTATACCAAGAATTAACAAGAATTACCAAATCAATTGAAGATGGTGATTTCTTTACTAATTCAGAATTTATAGCAGCGATTGAGAATTGTAAAAAACATAATTCTAAATTACACATTTTAGGCTTGTTATCAGATGGTGGAGTCCATAGTCATAATCGACATTTATATGGATTATTAGAAATGGCAAAAAGAAGAGATTTTGAAGATGTTTATGTGCATTGTTTTCTAGACGGAAGAGATACACCACCAGCATCAGCAGAAGGCTATATTATCCAATTACAAGACAAAATGGCAGAAAAAGAAATTGGAAAAATTGCAAGTATTTCAGGAAGATTTTATGCGATGGACAGAGATAAAAGATGGGAAAGAGTTAAAAAATGTTATGATGCTCTAGTAAAAGGGGAAGGAAATAAAGCTGGTAATGCTGTCAAAGCCATTGAAGATTCTTATCAAAAAGAAGTATTTGATGAGTTTGTAGAGCCAACTTTAATCTGTAATGGAGAAGAACCAGTGGCAACCATTGGAAAACATGATTCTGTTATTTTCTTTAATTTTAGACCAGATAGGGCTAGAGAAATCACGAGAGCATTAGTAGACTCCAATTTTGATGGATTTGAAAATAAAAAAGATTTAGATTTATATTATGTATGTTTTACGAATTATGATGAATCCATGCCAAATGTACACATTGCTTTTGAAAAAGAAGCATTACACAATACTTTTGGAGAATATGTAAGTAAAAATGGATATACTCAATTACGTATTGCAGAAACAGAAAAATATGCTCATGTAACATTCTTCTTCAATGGTGGAGAAGAAAAACAATATCAAGGAGAAGACAGAATATTAGTGCCATCTCCCAAAGTAGAAACTTATGATTTAAAACCAGAAATGAGTGCTTATGAAGTAACAGAAAAAGTTTTAGAAGCAATCAAAAATGATAAATACGATTGTATTATACTGAATTATGCCAATACTGATATGGTAGGACATACGGGAAGTTTGGAAGCAGCTATGAAAGCAGTAGAGACAGTAGATGAATGTGTTGGAAAAGTGGTAGAATTGGTAGAAGAAAAACAAGGAAATATATTAATTACAGCAGACCATGGAAATGCAGAACAAATGATAGATTATAGCACAGGAGAGCCACATACAGCACACACAACCAATCCAGTACCATTAATCTTAGTAACATCAGATGAGGCCTTAAAGTTAAAAACAGGAGGAAAACTAGCAGATTTAGCGCCAACGATGTTGGATTTAATGAATCTTAAAAAACCAGAGGAAATGACAGGAGAGAGTTTATTAGATAGAGGATAAAAGGAATAAAAGGGATATGTTAAACCATACAAAAAAAATACAAGAAATATATGAAGACATACAACGAAAATTATTTTACATGATACCAGAAAAATGGGAAAAGTTATATCTTTATAGTTCTATCTTGGATGAACCAGACAGAGAAGGAAAGACAGGAGAATTATTCTTTTATTACATTCCCAAAGGTATCTTTAAAAAGAAACCAGTTAATGTATATGAAATACCATCTAAATTTAATTTAGATGAAAATCAATATTTAAGATTAGTTCAAATTTTATATGGTAAAATAAAAGAATTAAGACACGAATTTCAAAGATTGGAAGCAAAAGAAATTTGGACGAATTTAACGATGTCAATTCAAAGTTTAAAGTTTAAGGTGGAATATGATTATACCGATTTAAATCATAGTGATTTTTCAAGCTATGAAAGACATGTTATATGGCGTTATCAAAATTTAGGAATTGGTGAAGAACAAGTAAGTAAAGAAGATAGGGATATTTTGAGACGTTATATGTTAGGTGCCAAGACATTAGCGAGAAAAGAGCATTATGATTCTGGTATCTACATCCGAGATATAGAAAATGTGATTGCTTATAGTAATAAAAATGCGAGTACACCAGATGTGGAAGAAATTGTGGAAACGACAGAGAAAAAGTTGAGAAATCAGCTATTATTATCAAAAGAGGAAATAGAAAAAATGAAGGATAAATAGTGTTATTGTTTTTATATATGTTTATTCTAATTATCAATGTTATTATAGTAAAGTTTATGATATTTTTTACTTGTAATTCCCAACTACATAACAGACTGTAAACCTAATTTTTAAGTTATTCAAAACTTAAAAATTAGGAAACAGTCTATAATTTGTCGGTCCCCACGAATTGTTACTACATAAAAAATATAATAAACTTTAAAAGATAAGTATTGAAGAAAGAGCAGAAACAACATATATATAATTATAAAATAAATGTAGAAATGAAAGGAGCAATTAAAAATGATTTATGCAAAAGAATTAGAAGAAATGTGTTCAGTAGCAAAAGGAGTAGACCATGGACCAGCACCAATTCCAGAAGAAGGAAAGTGGGTAAAGGCAAAAGAGATTAAGGATATTTCAGGTCTAACACATGGTATTGGATGGTGTGCACCACAACAAGGAGCATGTAAATTAACTTTAAATGTGAAAGAAGGAATTATTCAAGAAGCTTTAATTGAAACAATTGGATGTTCAGGAATGACCCATTCAGCTGCTATGGCAGGAGAAATTTTGACAGGAAAGACTTTATTGGAAGCTTTAAATACAGATTTAGTATGTGATGCTATTAATACTGCCATGAGAGAGTTATTTTTACAAATTGTATATGGTAGAACGCAAACAGCTTTCTCTGAAGGAGGTCTTCCAGTAGGAGCGGGATTAGAAGATTTAGGAAAAGGTCATACAAGCCAAGTTGGTACGATTTATTCAAGTTCTTTAAAAGGACCTAGATATTTGAATTTGGCAGAGGGATACATCGTAGAGATTGGTCTAGATAAAAATGACCAGATTATTGGTTATAAATATGTTCATTTAGGTAAAATGATGGATAATATTAAGGCTGGAATCGAACCAAATGAGGCAATTAAAAAGGCTTCTGGTACATATGGAAGATTTGATGAGGCTGTTAAGAAGATTGACCCAAGGGAAAACTAATTAAAATCAGCAATCTGCACAGTATTATAAAAATATCCAAACTTCGACGTACCAACGTACGCCTTCAGCTTGCCTATTTTTATAATAATGCACATCTTACTAATTTTAATTAGTTTTAAATATGAGAATAGATGAAAAATAAGGAGGAATAAAAATGGCAGTAACATTTGAAAGTTATGAAAGAAGAATTGACCAAATCAAACCAGTAATGGAAAAATACGGAATCAAAGATTTTGAAGATGCATTAGAAATATGCAAAGAAAAAGGATTTAATCCATATGAAATCGTAAAAGGAGTACAACCAATTTGTTTTGAAAATGCAGCATGGGCCTATACATTAGGTGCAGCAATTGCAATCAAAAAAGGATGCACGAAAGCAGCAGATGCAGCAAAAGCAATAGGAGAGGGATTACAAGCATTTTGTATTCCAGGTTCTGTGGCAGATGACAGAAAAGTTGGATTAGGACATGGAAATTTGGCTTCTATGCTATTATCAGAAGACACAAAATGTTTTGCTTTCTTAGCAGGACATGAGTCTTTTGCAGCCGCAGAAGGGGCAATTGGAATTGCAAAATCAGCTAACAAAGTTAGAAAAGAACCGTTAAGAGTTATCTTAAATGGATTGGGAAAAGACGCAGCACAAGTGATTTCAAGAATCAATGGATTTACCTATGTAAAAACCGATTTTGATTTCTTCACAGGAAAAGTAAAAGTTGAGGAAGAAATTCCATATTCTGATGGAGAAAGAAGCAAAGTTAGATGTTATGGAGCAAATGATGTAAGAGAAGGTGTAGCTATCATGTGGATGGAAGATGTAGACGTTTCTATTACAGGTAACTCAACCAATCCAACAAGATTTCAACATCCAGTAGCAGGTACCTACAAAAAAGAAAGATTAGCACAAGATAGAAAGTATTTCTCAGTTGCATCAGGTGGAGGAACAGGAAGAACTCTTCACCCAGATAATATGGCAGCTGGACCAGCTTCTTATGGAATGACAGATACGATGGGAAGAATGCATTCCGATGCACAATTTGCAGGTTCATCTTCTGTACCAGCACATGTTGAAATGATGGGATTAATCGGAATGGGTAATAACCCAATGGTTGGTGCATCGGTAGCTGTTGCTGTTGCAGTAGAAGAAGCTATGAAATAATGGGGACAGATTTCATTTGTCTCAAAAATTAAGTCGAAAAATATCAAGTGCAATCGTTTGTTGATAACGTTTGGATTTGGCATTTTTCAATCTTAGCAGGGGTACTCATTAGAGAGTGCCCCTTTGTCTATATTTTAGTTTACATTATTTTATGTATCATTTATTGTAATGAAAATAGAATTATGATATACTTGAAAAAATAAAAAAGGAAGAGGGTAGATGATGAAAGTTACATTAATTCAAATGGATTCCACTGAAACAAGAGAAGAAAATGAACAAAAAGCATTAAAATATATGAGGCAAGCAGTATTAGCAAAAACAGATATTATTTGTTTATCAGAATCATTTGTGTATTGGGGAAAAGAATATGAGCAAAGATGTTGTACCCTAAAAGATATAGAGAAATACCAAAATTTTGCTGAAGAAAATCATGTAAATATAGTACTTGGGAGCATTAATTTATTAGATGAAAAATCTAATAAAACAACTAATACATGCTTTGTTATTAATAGAGAAGGAAATATCGTACATCGATATGATAAAAAATATATGTATCAAGTAAAAAAAGAAAATTTGATGATAGATGAAACACAAAGAACAATTGCTGGAAAAACAAATGGATTGTTTGAATTAGATGGTGTAAAAATGGGAGTAGGTATATGTTTTGATTTAAGATATCCAGAATATTTTAGACAATTAATAAAAGAGGGAGCAGAGGTAATATTTTTACCATCTCATTTTAGAAAAGCGACAGGAGAAATCGCATGGAATGTATTAACGAGAGCAAGGGCAATTGAAAATCAAGTCTATTTTTGTGCTTGTAATCAAACAGGAGAAGGAAATTGTGGCAATACTCAAGTGATTTCTTATGATGGTAAAATAATGTCCAATATAGAAACAGAAGAAGGAATAATAACACAAGAACTTAATTTAGAGGAACAAAGAAAGTACAGAAGAGAATTTCCAGTATTGGAGCAAATGAAATGATTATTTAGTTATCATGAAGATAAAGGAGATAAAAATTAATGATAATAAAGTCATATAATCCAGCTAATAATGAATTAATAGGACAAATTGAATCAACATCTATTTCTGAAATAGAAAAAATAGTAGAGAATAGTAGAATCGCTTTTGAATATTGGGGCTACTTAACTTTAAAGGAAAGAATATCTTATATAGATAAATTATATCATAAGATAAAGTCTACAAAAGAGGAGTTTGCAGAAATTTTAACAAATGAAATGGGAATGCCAATATCAGAATCATTATTTGATATCGATAGTGGATTAGAACATATCAAATGGTATATGGATCATGTTGAACAGATAATAGGGGAAAAGGTAACATATGAAGATGAAAAAGAAATAGATAAAGTCATTTTTGAACCCAAAGGAGTGGTAGCTGTTATTATAGCTTGGAATTTTCCTTTTTCAAGTTTTGTATGGCAAGCAGTATCGAATTTAATGATTGGTAATACAGTAGTCATTAAACATTCAGAATATGTTCCTTTATGTAGTAAATATATTTTTAATTTAGTTTCTAGTATTCTTCCTGAAAATGTATATAGTGTTGTATATGGTGATGGTGGAGTTGGAGAAAATTTAGTAAGTCAAGATATTGATATGATTTGTTTTACAGGTAGTACAAAAACGGGAAAGAAACTATACCAAATGGCAAGTGAAAAATTTATTCCTGTTACTCTTGAATGTGGTGGTTCTGCTCCAGGAATTGTCTTTGAGGATGCGAATATAGATGATGTAATAGAATCAATGTACATCAACAAATTTGCTAATACCGGACAAATATGTGATGGACAAAAACGATTAATAGTGCACGAGAGTAAGTTTGATGAGGTATGTAAAAAACTAAAACAGTATATTGAAAATAGAAAAATAGGTAATCCATTAGACGAAAATGTTGAAATTGGACCTCTTGTATCAACTATTCAATTAAAAAAATTAGAAGAACAAGTATGCGATGCCATTCAAAAAGGGGCAAAAGTTATATGTGGTGGAAAACGATTAGAATTAGACAATGGTAATTATTATCTACCAACAGTATTGACGAATATAAACAAGGATATGAGAGTTTATAGAGAAGAAGTATTTGGACCTGTCATACCAATTATTAAATTTAAAACTTTAGAAGAAGCAATTACAATAGCAAATGATACACAATATGGTCTAGGTGGTTATGTATATACTTCAAATCACTCAACATTTGACACAGTTGTTAAAAAATTAAAGACTGGAATGGTAGCTTTAAACAATTTATATTATTTGAGACCTTGCAATCCATTTGGCGGATATAAAAAGTCAGGGATAGGAAAAAATAATAGTGAATTTGGACTAAGAGAATTATGCAATATCAAAGTAGTTACTTATGAAAAATAAGGGGGAAATAAAAAATGGAATTAGTAAACAATTGGTTATTATATGTAATCTTATATTTAATCATGATAACTTTATTTACACAGTTTTATAAACAAGCCACAAAAAAATACAAAAAACGGGAGCATTAACTGTATTAATACAAATAATAGGAGGTTTAATAGCTTTCATCTTATGCCTATTTTTTGAAATTAGATTTCCAACCGATATTAAAATTTACATCTTACTTGGAATTTCTATCATTTGTTATACCATAAAAGACAGATTAGATACGAAAGTTTTGAGTGGAATAGAGGCTTCTACTTTTAATATACTTCAGCAATTATCAACCACTTTTATGATATTGGCAGGGTTAATCATTTTTAAAGAAGAATTTATTTTAGCTAAATTTATAGGTGCCATGTTAATCATATTTAGTAATATATTAGTTTTCTATCAAAAAGGAAAAATTCAATTTAATCAATATGTATTACTAGGAATTATATCAAATTTAGTGTTTACCATTGCCTTATTCTTAGATGTCAATATATCGGAACATTTTAATTTACCCATGTATGTTTCTATTACTTTAATAGTACCAGCTATTCTAATTATGATTTTTGAAAGAATTAAACCATCTGAAATAAAGGATGAATTTGTAAATGGAAATAAAAAAGCAATCCTGATAACGGCTATTACTTGGCCAATTGCTATTATTACCCAGTTAAGAGCTTATCAATTAGGAAATGTAACCATTGTTGCTCCCCTATGTGCCTTGTCAGTCATGTTAAATGTTCTTGTAGGATATTTATTTTTGAAGGAAAAGGATAATTTATGGAGAAAGATTATTTCAGCTATTTTGATTATCATTAGTATTATACTAATTAAAATATAGTAGGAGGAGAGATAGAAAATGGAAAATAAAGAGTTAGAGAAAGAAATTGAACAAATCAAACAAAGAAATCAAAAAGTAGAATTAGATAAAAAATGGGAGACAAGTGGAACAAGGAAAATATGTATTTGTATATTAACTTATATGGTAGTTATTATCTATTCGTATTTAATTAATAAAATTAATAATATATTTTTAAGTTCTTTGGTGCCAGTTATTGGTTTTACATTATCTACTATATCTTTAAATTTTATTAGAAAGATATGGGAGAAATAGGAAAGGAGAATAGGGATATGTTCAATATCAATCATATTGCTATTAGTGTAAGCAATAAAAAAGCAAGTGTAGAATTTTACAAAAAATTTGGATTTCAAGAATTTAAATCATAGGAAGCAGAAGATGGAAGTATAAAAATAGAAATGTTAAAGCTAGAAAATACTGTATTAGAAATATTCTGTTATCAAGAACATACAAAATTACCAGAAACAGCTAAAAAGATAGCAACCGATTTACCAGTAATCGGAACTAAACATTTTGCACTTGGCGTAGAAGATATAGAAGAAGCTAAAAAATTTGTAATAGAAAATAATATTTGTAACGATGTTGAGCTAAAAGTAGGTAGATTAGGAAAACCTTACTTTTTTATAGCTGACCCAGATGGAATTTTAGTTGAAATCATTGAAAATGGTTAAAGGAGAAAAATCATGAAATTAGTAAAAGAGTGTCAAGCACGAAAAGTTCAAAATAGTGATAAATGTGAAGTTTTAGAGTATCCATTAGGAGATGAAGAGATTGATATAGCAATAGCAAATTTAAAAGGAAGATACCCAGATAGTGGCTATTGTGTAAATCAAGAGTGTAAGAATTAGTCTATGTGATAGAGGGAAAAGGAACATTAAACAAAAGAGAAGAAAAAGTCGAGTTTCAAAAGGGCGATGTTATATTGATAGACAAGGGAGAAGCTTTTTATTGGGAGGCCTATTGTACAATTGCAATGCCTTGCACGCCTGCTTGGTATAAAGAACAATATAAATTAATAGAGGAACAAAGGAGACGATTATGAAAGTATTTTTGGTAAGACATGGACAGACAGATACCAACATAAATAATTTATATAATTTTAGAGGGGAAGATATCAATCAGAAAGGAATACAACAGGCCGAAGACCTAAGAGAAAAAATCAAAGATATGGATTTTGACATCATTTATTGTTCCCCATTATTAAGAGCTAGACATACAGCAGAAATAATAAATTCAAAGAATAAGGAAATCATAATAGATGATAGATTAGAAGAAAGAAAACATGGAAATCTTGAAGGAAAACCAATTGAATGCACGGAACGAGAGATTTACTGGAGCTATCCTACTAATGTTAGATATGGAACAGAAGAAACGGTTCAGAGCTTATTTGAAAGAGTAAACGATTTTCTAAAGGAATTAAAAAAGAAGGATTATGATAAAGTATTAGTGGTTGCTCACAAAGGAATTTCTAGGGCATTCCATGCCTATTTTGAGGGAATTCCAGAGGATGGTAAATTATTATTAGGACTAGAAAATGCACATATAAAAGAATATCAATTGTAATGATAGGAGGAAATTTTAAAATGAACGAAAATGAAATCACAAGACCAACCGTAATGGAAATTAGCATAGATAATTTTAGATACAATATAGAACAAATCAAAAAGAGACTAAGTCCGAATACTACTATTATGCCAATCATCAAAGCCAATGCCTATGGAACCTATATCAATACCAGATTAGATGTTATCAAAGAGTTTGAAATAGTAGGTGTAGCAACCGTAGATGAGGGAGTTCAAATAAGAAAGCTTGGCTATCAAAAGGATATTTTTATTTTAAATCAACCAGCAATCAGTGAAATGAATAAAATTATAGAAAATGATTTAGTCATCGGTTTATCATCGAATAGATTTATAGAAGCAATTGGAGAAAGAAATGAAAATATAAATGTTCATATTGAAATAGGAACAGGTATGGGAAGAACAGGAGTACATCCTTATAGAGTTGGTAATTATTTAAAAAAACTACCTAAAAATGTATCTGTTAAAGGAATTTATACTCATCTTTCGGTAGCTGATATAGATGATGAATATACTAAAAAACAATTAGACTCATTTAATCATGCTGTAAAAGATACGAAAGATATATTAGGAGATGTAAAATATATTCATGCAGCTGCCTCAAATGCAATTATCAATTATCCAGAAGCACAGTATAATTTAGTAAGACCAGGTATGATAATGTATGGTTATGAGTCAGGAGAAGGAATACAAGAAAAAATAACATTAAAACCAGTTGCCAAATTAAAATCAAAAATAACGCTATTAAAAACAGTAGAAAAAGGAACTAGCATTGGTTATGGTAGAAGCTTTATGACGGCAAGAGAAAGTAAAATAGCAACGATTCCAATTGGATATGCAGATGGTTTTCGACGAACCTTGTCTAACAATGGGCATGTAGTTATTCGTGGACACAAGGTTCCTATTGTTGGCAAAATTTGTATGGATGGATTTATGGCAGATGTAACCGATTTGGAAGAGGTAGAGGTAGGAGATGATGTGTGGATTTGGGATAATGAACACATAACTTTAGATGAGGTGGCTCATAGATGTAATACCATTAATTATGAGATAATAAGTACCATTTCGAATAGGGTTCCGAGAATATTTGTATAAATGAGATAAGAGGGATAATACAATATAAAAAATGTCAAGTAATATACAATTATACTTGACATTCTTTTATATTTTGAGACAATTAAGAGCTGTCCCTCTTGTCTCATTTTTTATCATCTTTTACAATTTCCTTCATGGCACCTAGTGAACTTAAAGCATTGGTTGCTTCAAAAGGAATAAATACTTTATTAGCATCGCCTTTAGCCACTTCTTCTAAAGCCTCTAAAGATTTTAGTTGAACTAGTTTATCATTTGGGTCTGCCTTTTTCATAGCATCATAAACCATTTGAATTTCTTTTGCTTTTGCATCAGCCACTTCTCTAATTGCCTGTGCTTCACCGGCAGCTCTTCTAATTCTAGCTTCTTTATCTGCTTCAGCCTCTAAAATAGCAGCTTGTTTTTTACCTTCAGCAATGGTAATTGCTGATTGTCTTTGGGCTTCTGATTCTAGAATCAAAGCTCTTTTATTTCTTTCGGCATTCATTTCTTTTTCCATGGCATCTCTAATATCAGCAGGTGGCGTAATATCTTTAATTTCTACTCGGTCGATTTTACAACCCCATCGATCGGTTGCCTCATCAAGAACCACTCTTAATTGATTATTAATACCATCTCTTGAACTGAAAGTTTCATCTAAATCCATTTTACCGATAATATCACGAATCGTTGTAATTGCTAAGTATTCAATACCTTTCTTTAAACTTTGAATTTCATACACTGCTTTCGCAGGGTCTGTTATTTGGTAGAATACAACCGTATCAATTGTAATGGTAACATTATCTTTTGTAATAACGCCTTGAGGTGGAATGTCCATCGTTTGTTGTTTTAAACTAACCACACTTCTTACATGGTCAAAAAATGGAATGATAATGGTAAGACCAGCATCTGCTACTTTGTAGAACTTACCTAACCTTTCAATAATATACACCTCAGATTGTTTAACGATTTTGATAGACATAAATGCTATTACTAGAATAATAACAAGTAAAACTAATAAAAACCACATAAATTTTCCTCCTTATCAAATTTATATCAAATTAATTATCTTCTGTTAATTTAGTTTTTGAAGGGGTGCAACAATTGCTTTGACACCTTTTATTTCCTTAATTTCTACTTCTGTACCTTGAGGAATATTCATATCATCTAGTCCAATGGCAGACCAAATTTCTCCACCAACTTTCACTTGGCCAAGAGATTGAAGAGAATCAATGTCTTTTGTCACAATTCCTATTTTCCCAACCGTAGAATATACATTGGTTTGAATGGCATTTTTATTGTTGGCAAATTTTTTGACAAATGGTTTGGTTGCAAAAATTAAAATGGTGGAAGATATGACGAACACAGAGGTTTGCATGATTATATTGTTAGTAAAGAAACTAACAACCATAGCTAATAAGGCTCCTATTGCAAACCAAAAAATTAGAAATCCTACTGTCATGATTTCAATGATTAGACAGATACCTGCTATAATTAACCAGATTTGCCACATGAAAAATTCCTCCTTTGATGATAACTGTTACTATTATAGCATATATTGGTAAAAAAGGGAATACTTTTATGTTAATTTTGGGAAATTCATGGAAAAAGTATTGACTTTTATGGATAACCATATTATCATAGTTTTATAAATTTATTCAGATAATTTAAAATTCTAATATAATGCAGTTTGCATTAGTTTGCCAATCAAGAAAATCCCAAAATTAAAAAATAAAAAAGAAGAGTTTGGTATCTAAATCATATACATCAATTTACTTTTTGATAAATATTGACATATCAATAAAAATAAATTATAATAAAGGAGAAGTGATAGATGAAAGAATTTAATTATCAAGATTATTTAAAGTATCAAAAATTGAAAGCTAAAGAAAACAATAGTCTGTATGAATTACGAGAACCAGAGGAGAAATATCATGTACATCAACCACATGATAAAATTTTTAAAACAGTGCTAAATGAAAAAAGGGAAATGGTGGAATTAATAAATAGAGTATTAGAGTTGAAAACAAAATTAAAGGAAGAAGAGATAGAAATATTTAATAATGAACATATCAGTTATATGTTTGAAGGTAGTGTATCAGATATCGTTTATAAAATGAAGGAAAAAGAAATATTTTTTTTAATTGAACATCAACAAAAAATTGACTATGATATGCCAAAAAGAATTTTAGAGTATGAAGTAGAAATTATAAAACAAGCAACGAGAGGAAAGAAGATGACAAAACAAGAACATAAGTTACCAAGAGTCATACCAATTGTTATCTATACTGGTAGTGGGAAATGGAATGTCGAGAAATATATAGAAGAGTGTCAAGAGATATTATCAAAGGCAGATTGCGTGAGGTTAGGAGAGTATTATGTATTAGATGTTAATAATTATACAAAGGAAGAATTGGAGAAAGATAATTTGTTTTTGTCTAAAATGTTGTTGCTAGAAAAATTAAAAACAGGAGAGGAAATATATCATATGTTAAATACTGCGATTGAGAAGGAAAATGACGAGAGAAATAAAGCTATTTTAAAAAGAATTATTGCTTTTATTTTAGATGAAAAGTTAAGTTTAGAAAATAGAGAAAAATTATTAAAAAAATTAGAAGGAGGAAAGAAAGATATGGTTTTAGAAGTGATTAGGAAAGAAAATGAAAGATTAATAAAAAAAGGAAAAGTAGAAGGGAAAATAGAAGGAGAAATAGAAATTTTAAAACGAGCGGTTAAAAATATGTTACAATTTGGAGAAGACGAAGAAAAAATTATGAAATATATCGGTATCAACAAAGAAGAATTAGGAAGAATAAAAAGAATGTTAAAAACAATTATTTGATAAGTGAATAAAACCCAAAAAAATGTACATAACAATAAAAAGATAAATAACAGATAGAAAGAGAGTGCATTTTTTATGGAAGATAAAACAAAAAAACAAGAAAAAGAGAAACAAGTAGAATATGGGATTGCAGAAGTAGGGGAGGATGCCACTAAATATGGAGAATTTATATCTTCCTACTTTGCTTGGGTATCGTTACCAGAACAAAAAGAAAAGGTAGAGGAATTACAAGATATTACCAAACAAAAACAAGATGAGACTGAAAAATAATTAAAACATAGCGAAAAAGAGAGAAAAAATAAGAAAAGAAATTGAAAATAAAATAAAAAGAAAGAAAAAGGTCAAAGAAGGTCAGAAAATAGTCTTGCAAAAATAAATAGGAGGAGTATAATATAGATTATAGGTCAAAGAAAGTCAAAGTCAGTTTAAAAATAAAAAATAAGACAAAACTAGGAAAAATGGGAGATGAGAAAGTTGAGAATGTCAGATATGATAGAAGAATTCATCAAAGAACTTTTTGATGCAGAAGATAGCATAGAAATACAAAGAAATGAACTAGCAGAACAATTCAAATGTGTACCATCGCAAATCAACTATGTGATAGCAACGAGATTTAAACCATCACAGGGGTACTATGTAGAAAGTAGAAGAGGTGGAGGAGGTCATATCACTATTAAAAAAGTAAACAACACAAAATCTGACTATATCATGCATATTATAAATAATATAGGAAATGAAATAACATCCAATGAAATAGATATATTGATTAGTGATTTTCTAACTTATGATGTCATAGAAGCCAAAGAAGCGAAACTGATAAAAGTAGCAACCAGTGACAATGTCTTACAATTAGACAAAGATACAAAAGATAGCGTAAGAGCAAGAATCTTTAAGAATATGCTACTAAATCTAAGTTAGCTGTTCGAACGAAGTGAGTTACAGATAACTTATGCAATCGAATGAAAAGAGATTGTAAACCGT
The DNA here is from genome assembly GCA_948470605.1 of uncultured Clostridium sp. Classification (GTDB taxonomy): domain Bacteria; phylum Bacillota; class Clostridia; order TANB77; family CAG-508; genus CAG-269. The sequence goes on from CAOKPI010000002.1 coordinate 25,780, forward strand.
AAATGAATGGAAAAGAAGGAGGAATTCAAAATGTTATGTGATAATTGTGGAAAAAGAGAAGCAAATGTGAGATATTCAGAAAATATAAACGGAAGAAGAAAAGAATTAAATTTATGCGAAGAATGTAGTAAAAAATTAGGAATTAACCATATGGATTTTAATATGCCAATTGATTTTTCTAGTTTTTTTGGGGAATTTTTAGAGGATTTTGCAACACCAGAATTCATGCCATTGCTTCATGAGATAAAAGCATTAAAATGTAATCAATGTGGTTCAACTTTTGAAGATATAGCTAATACAGGAAAATTAGGATGTGGTAATTGTTATGATGTGTTTGAAGAAAGATTAGACCCAATTATTCGAAGAATACAAGGAGCCAATCGACATGTGGGAAGAGTTGGAAAAGTGATTGATAGTAAAATAGAGGAAAAAATGGCGAAAGAAACGAATGTAAAAGAGGAAAAGGCAAACCAGCCAAAGGAAAGTAAGAAAGAAAAACAGTTAGAAAAATTACAAGAACAGCTGAAACAAGTGATTAAAGAGGAAAAATATGAAGAGGCAGCTAAAATAAGGGATGAAATTAAAAAAATAGAAAAAGAAAATTAAAAAATTGCCAAAATGAATAACATTTAATCCAAAAAGGAGGTAGGAGAATGAATTGGTATTTGCAAAGTAATGAAAATTCAGATGTAGCCCAAAGTACAAGAGTAAGGTTCGCTAGAAATTTACATGATGTTAGGTTTAATCTAACCAAAAAAGAAGAGATACAAGCCTTAGAAAATAAAGTAAAAGAAAATCTATATAACATAGGATATGGCTTACAATTTTTTCGATTACAAGATATGGATGATATTACAAAAATGAGTTTAGTGGAAAAGAATCTGATTAGTCCCAATTTTGTTTTAAAAAAGAATGAGACAGGTAGTATTTTAATCAATGACGAAGAAAATATCTGCATTATGGTAGGAAATGAAGACCATTTGGAAATACAGGTATTTAGTTGTGGAATGGATTTAGAAAATACTTTGAATTTAGCCATTGAATTAGATGAGAAAATAGAAGAACTATTGGGATATGCGATTAGTAAAAAATATGGTTATTTGACAGCTTGTCCCAATAATGTGGGAACTGGTTTAAGGGCTTCTGTTATGGTACATTTACCAGCTCTTTCCAAAACAAAGAATACCAAAAAAGTGCTAGAAGCCATTAATAGTTTTGGTGTTAATATTAGAGGAGTATATGGCGAAAATACAGAGAGTACAGGAGATATGTATCAAATTTCAAATAAACAGACATTAGGAATGACAGAAAAAGAAATTGTGCAAAATCTGAAGGTGATTGTGGATAAGATTATCAAACAAGAGAGACAAGCAAGAAAAATTTTGGCAAAAGATGATATTGCTTTAGAGGATTTGATTTATCGTAGTTATGGAATTTTAAGTAATTGCAAAAAGATTTCTTCTGAGGAGATGAGGTCACTGTTGTCTAATATTAAGTTAGGTACCGATTTGGGAATTTTGAAAGAATTGACGGATTTAAAGGTACAAAAATTGTATTTGTATACAAAGCCTGCTAATTTGCAAAAGTTTGTGGGTGAACAGTATGAACCAATTGAACGTGATATTAAGAGGGCAGAGGTAGTTCAAGAGATTTTGAGGGAAAAATAAACGAACCTCACAAGGAGGTTCGTTGGTATTGGTAGTTATTTCAAGATTTCTAGTCGTTCCGTTCATTAGATAAATCTGATACAAACAAAGAAATCGAAAGAGTGGAAAACATAATGCATAAACAGATACAATACGTATCATTAGAAACCACAAATTGATCATGGAAGAGTCCAAGACCTACTATAAATATTAGTAGTGGCATGATATTCCACAGTTTCTTATTAAAAAATTTCAGTTTCTTCATAATAGTTATACCTCCTTGTAAGTCTTCACCTAAAAAGGTGAGTTGAGAGGCACAGCCTCTGTTATTAGTTACTATAGCTAAAAGCTATACTTATATTATACCAAAATTAACATAAAAAATCAAATATTGTCAGAAACACGAAAGGAGTGATAAAAAATGACATATAAATTTACCAACAGAGCCAAAAAGGCAATCGAATTGGCAAACGAAGCAGCCATTGAATTAGGACACAACTATATAGGAACAGAACATGTTCTATATGGTCTAACAAAAGAAGGAAGCGGAGTGGCTTCCAAAGTATTAGGAAATCAAGAGGTGACACCAGATGGGGTAATTGATAAAATTGTAGAATTAATTGGACAAGAAGAGCCAATCACAGAAACTTTAGGTTTTACCCCAAGAACCAAGAGAGTCATTGAAAATGCTTTTATCGAAGCAAGAAAATTAGGCTATAACTATATTGGAACAGAACATTTATTAATCGGGATTTTAAGAGAAGGAGACTGTATTGCAGCCAGAATTTTATTAGAACTAAATGTGAATATTCCAAGACTATACAATGAAATTGTCAAAGTCATCAATGAAGGGGAAGACTTACAAGGAGAAGAAAGAGACGGAAATGTCGAAAGAAAAACGGGAAGCTATAACCAAACCACTACTTTAAATCAATTTGGAGAAGACTTAACCAAAAAAGCAACAGAAGGCAAATTAGACCCTATCATAGGAAGAAAAGAAGAAATTGAAAGAGTCATTCAAATTTTATCTAGAAGAACCAAAAATAATCCTTGTCTCATTGGTGAGCCAGGTGTTGGAAAAACAGCAGTAGTAGAAGGATTGGCTCAAAAAATTATAGCAGGCGATGTGCCAGAAATTCTAAAAGACAAAAGAGTTGTTAGTATGGACATTTCAGGTATGGTAGCAGGAGCAAAATATAGAGGTGATTTTGAGGAAAGAATCAAAAAAGCATTGGCAGAAGTAAAAAAGGCAGGAGATATTATCTTATTTATTGATGAAATGCATACCATTGTTGGGGCAGGAGCAGCAGAAGGAGCAATTGATGCCGCTAATATCTTAAAACCAATGTTAGCAAGAGGAGAAATTCAGCTAGTAGGAGCCACTACGTTAAATGAATATCGAAAATATATTGAAAAAGATGCTGCTTTAGAAAGAAGATTTAGTCCCGTTAATGTCAATGAGCCAAGTGAAAAAGATAGTATGCAAATATTAAAAGGAATTCGAGATAAATACGAAGCTCATCATGGTGTAAAGATTACAGACGATGCCATTGAAGCAGCAGTAACGATGTCAGTTCGTTATATCAATGATAGATTTTTACCAGACAAAGCCATTGATTTAATTGATGAGGCAGCATCAAAAGCAAAATTAAAAACTTTTACAGAGCCAGATAGTTTAAAGGAATTAGAAGAAAAAATAGAAGAAGCCCAGAAAGATAAAGAAGAAGCCGTTAGAACACAAAAATTTGAAAAGGCGGCAACTTTAAGAGACAAAGAAAAAGAATTAAAAGAAAAATATGAAAAAGAACAAAAGAAATGGAAAAATAAAAATACCAAACAAGTAACCGACATAGCAGAGGAAAACATAGCAGAGGTTATCAGCAATTGGACAGGAATTCCAGCTAGCAAAATCACAGAAGATGAAAATGTTAGATTAAAAAACTTGGAAAAAAATCTACATGAAAGGGTAATTGGTCAAAATGAAGCAGTGGAAGCAGTAGCGAAAGCCATTCGTAGAGGAAGAGTTGGCTTAAAAGACCCGAAAAGACCAATCGGTTCCTTCCTATTTTTAGGACCAACAGGTGTGGGAAAAACGGAATTATCCAAAGCCTTAGCAGAAAGCTTATTTGGTGATGAAAATGCTATGATAAGAGTCGATATGTCAGAATTTATGGAACCACATTCGGTATCCAAATTAATAGGTTCACCTCCTGGCTATGTTGGTTTTGATGAAGGCGGTCAATTAACCGAGAAAATAAGAAGAAAACCGTATTCTGTCATTCTATTTGACGAAATAGAAAAAGCACATCCAGATGTCATGAATATGTTATTACAAATTTTAGAAGATGGACGTTTAACCGATAGTCAAGGAAGAACGGTAAACTTTAAAAATACAGTTATCATTATGACTTCTAATATTGGAGCTAGACTAATTACCGATAAAAAAGCATTAGGTTTTAGTCAAGTTAGAAGTGCAGAAGAAGATGCGAAAAAGGAATACGAAGAAACGAAAAGAGAAGTAATGGATACCTTAAAGAGAGAATTAAGACCAGAGTTTATTAATCGTATTGATGAGATTATTGTGTTCCATAAGTTAACCGATACAGAAATTAGTGATATTATTGATATTATGCTAAAAGAGGTAACCAATCGATTGGCATTACAGAAGATAAAGATTGAACTAGAACCAGAAGTAAAAGAACTGATTGCTAGTAAAGGAATTGATAAAAATTTTGGAGCAAGACCTCTTAGAAGAACGATTCAAAGTTTGCTAGAGGATAAGTTGGCAGAGGAGATTTTGGATGGTAATTTGAAGAAGAATAAACTAGCTAAGGTTGGTGTAAAAGAAGAAAAAGTTGTTGTGAAAAAGTAAAAAAAGGGGAGACCTCATATCAAGGTCTCTTCCCGATTTTGATGGACAGAATGCTCCACCAACTATTCTTATGGCCTGTAGGACCAAAAAGATAGTGTCTCATTTTAGGGGGATAAATTGCTAATAAAATTCCCCATCCTAATCTGAGAACAATTTCCAGTTCATGCGGATGATCGTGATATTTCACAATGCTGCCTACACGGAAACGTTGTAAGCGTATCCGCAAGTACTTGGTGTCAATAAGAAGCAATTCTTTTCCTTCGGCTTCATCGCTATTAACAAATGTAGTGGAAGGAATGGATGTCCATTTTTCTTTAAACATAAGTTGCTCCTTTCTGCCAGAAGAACTGGCAAATGCTACCAACAGTTGATTCATTATCATAATAACATATATTTACATAAAAATCAAACAGCGAAAATAGTTAATAATTTAAGGAATAGAGAGGTTCGTAAGAATTGTTGCAAAAAAGCAACTAATAGCGAAAAAAAAGGAAAAGAAAACAATAGAGTCACAAAAGAGCAATTTATGCGATGAAAAGTATCAAAAAAAGCTTGAAATTCAAAGAAAAATATTATAAAATGCAAATACAGTTTAATTGTATTTGCATTTTTTCAAATCTAAATCATTTTATTATTTTTCATCCGAAAAACCAGCTAACCATGCAGGAGAAACCCCAAAGAAATTAGCCAATTTACGAATACCAGTTGGACCAATTTTGGTAATTTGCCCATTTGCATATTTAAAAATAGTACTTTTTGATTTAAAACCTAAACCTTCAGCCATTTGATTATAAGTAAGTTTAGATTCTTTTATTAAATCTTTTAATCTTTCAATAAAAATTTCATCCAATATAAAAACCTCCATAATTCATCATAGTAAAATTATAACATTTATTTTTATTTTTGTAAATAAAAAGTCGAAAAAAAGGATAAAAGGATATTACTATTGGATTTTATTCGGTTTATAAAAAGGTTTGTTCATTTGTTTTCTGTAAGATTATGATTATTATATTTCAATCACATTATTTTTTATTAATTACAAAGAATATAAGAAAAAGATTTTTATATCAGGTATCACAAAAAATGAGACAAAAAAATCATCTAAAGATTGACAAAAGACGAAAGATGTAGTAAAATGTTTTCTAATAACAAACGAAAAGGAGGAAAAATGATGGAACCAGAAATAGTAGGAAAAAGAATTAGGCAACTAATGGAAAAAAATGAAATAGAGGTAGAACAACTAGCTGATAAAATGAAATTAAATGTAACAGATTTAAAAAACAAATTAGATGGTAAAGAAGAATTTTATATTGATGAAATGATGAAAATAAAAACGATATTTCAATTAAGTAGTAGCGATTGTGACCAATTATTCTTTCAAGAAGAGATAGAAACAGAAAAAATTTAGAGAAAACAAATTTTGTAAAAAGCAACATTACAAAAAGATTGCAACAGAAAATATATTTAACGAAAACACCGAAAACTTAAAATACGTAAATTTAAGTTTCGGTGTTTTTAGATGATTTATTGATACAAAAGTTATCTTAAAAATATACATAAGGTTGCAAAACCCAAAAAACATGATATAATAGGACTACAAAAAAATAAAAAATGGGTGACAAACATGTTAGAAAAGATAAACTCGTCAAAAGATATAAAAAAGCTAAACATAGAACAAAAGAAACAATTAGCAGAAGAGATGAGAAAATACATATTAGAAATTGTATCCGAAAATGGAGGACATCTAGCTTCTAACTTAGGTGTGGTAGAATTGACGATTGCACTACACAGTGTATTTGACGTGCCAAAAGACAAAATCGTATGGGATGTAGGACACCAGACATATGTACACAAAATCATAACAGGAAGAAGAGAAGAACTAAAAACCTTAAGAAAATTAAATGGATTGGCAGGGTTTCCAAAAAGTAAAGAATCAGATGCGGATTGTTTTAATACAGGACACAGTAGTACCTCTATTTCTGCTGCTCTTGGCATGGCAAGGGCAAGGGATATCAAAGGAGAGGACAACTCCGTATTAGCTGTTATAGGAGATGGCGCATTAACAGGAGGCATGGCTTTAGAAGCTCTTAATGATACTGGATGGAGTAAGACAAAGATGACAGTTATCTTAAATGATAATGAGATGAGTATCTCTAAAAATATTGGTGGTATGAGTATGTTGCTTAGTAAATTACGAACCAAGAGGTCTTACAACAAATCCAGTGATGCCGTTAAAAAGATGATTTTGAAGATTCCAAAAATAGGAGATGCTATTGTCAAAATAGTTATCAGAGTGAAAAGAAGTATTAAACAATTGGTGATTCCAAAGATGTTTTTTGAAGATATTGGTTTTCGCTATTTAGGACCAGTGGATGGGCATGATATAGCAGAATTAGAAAGAATGTTGAAGATTAGTAAGCGATTAAATGAACCAGTTTTGCTTCATGTTTTGACGAAAAAAGGAAAAGGCTATTCAATTGCAGAAAAGAATCCAGACAGATTCCATGCTACTGGACCATTTGATTTAGAAACAGGAAAAAGTAAAAAAGAAAAGAAAAAAGATTATTCAAAAGTATTAGGAGAAAAATTAGTAGAGTTAGCTAAAAAAAATGATAAAATTGTTGCTATTACAGCTTCTATGAAAGATGGGACAGGTCTTACTGAATTTGCTAAAGAGTTTCCAGATAGGTTTTTTGATATCGGAATTGCAGAACAACATGCCGTTGGAGTAGCGGCGGGTATGGCAAAAGAAGGAACTATACCAGTTGTGCCAATTTATGCTTCTTTTTACCAAAGAGCTTATGACCAAGTAATCCATGATGTGGCAATGCAAGATTTGCCAGTCGTGATGTGTGTTGATCGAGCAGGCGTAATAGGAGCAGATGGAGAAACCCATCAAGGAACATTAGATATGTCATTTTTTCGATTAGTTCCTAATTTGACCATTATGGCACCAAAGAATTTTAGAGAATTAGAAAAAATGTTAGAATTTGCGATTGACTTAAATAAACCAGTTGTTATTCGATACCCAAGAGGTGGAGAAGATGAATATAAAATGGAAAAACTGGAAAAATTAAATTTTGGAAAAGCAGAGATATTAAAAGAAGGAAAAGATGTAACCATCATAGCCATCGGAAAGACAGTAGCAAGAGCTATGAAAGTAGCAGAAAAAATTGAAAAAGAACAAAAGGGCATTTCAGTTGAGGTCATTAATACTAGATTTTTGAAACCGATTGATAAAGAAACAATCAAACAGTCAATTAAGAAAACGAAAAATGTGATAACGATGGAAGATGGAACTATTATGAATGGACTAGCTACAGCTGTAGAAGAAATTATACAGGAAGAAAAATTACAAGGAGTCAAAATGAAACATTATGCATATCCTGACCAGTATATTGAACATGGTAGTGTAGAGGAATTAGAAAAGATTTATGGAATGGATGAAGAAACAGTCATAAGGAATTTTAGGAAACAATTCGAAGAAGTTACTGTTTAGTTCTTAGTACTTTTTATCAGAAAATTGATAATGAATAGTAATACTAGTCAGATGTGTTAATCTGGATATAATAAAGAAAGGAAACAGGAAAAAGATGGATAAACAGCAACTATTAAAAGATTATAAAAAACAAGAAGATAAAATGTGCTTATCGCAAATATTAGATAAGATAGAATTTTCTAAAATGAGAGGAAAAATAGAATATACTGATTTTTTAGACATGTATCAAATTTCTTTGGTAGAAAATTTCTTACGAAAAATCAAATTTGAAAATTATCAGTTATATGGGGGATATGAGGAAGCAGAAAGAAAAATTTTCATTGTTTTCCCAGATAAATATGATAAAAAGATGTTGGAAAAAAATTATCATAAAATGGTAAAAATAGTAAGAATTGAGCTGCCAGAAGAGGAACAAGGAAAATATTCTCATAGAAACTATTTAGGAGGCATTGTTAAACTAGGGTTAAAGAGAGAAAAGGTAGGAGATATTATAGTCAGTCAACAAGGGGCAGATATAATTACAGTAGAAGATTTTGCAGATATATTAAAACAACAATTGCCATCACTGACAAGATTTGAAAATAGTTGTGTAACCATAGAAGAAATTTCCCAATTGAGGCAAAGAGAAATAAAAGTGGAACAAGTAAAAATTATAGTTCCTTCTTTAAGATTGGATAATTTTGTATCGGATTTAGCAAAAACCTCTAGGAGTAAAGCTTGTCAAATCATTGACCAAGAAAGAGTTTTTATAAATGGACAAAATGAGACAAAAGCTTCGAAACCATTAAAATTAAAGGATGTGATTACCATTAGGGGAAAAGGTAGGTTCATGATACAAGAATTTGCTGGCACAACGAGAAGTGGAAGAACGGTTGTCATAGTTGAAAAATATGTGTAAAATGGAATTGTATATTGTCGAAAAAATACGATGAAATTTTCTTGACAAATGTTTTTATGGGATATATAATCTGGGTATTAGCTGTAGATAATACATGAAAATTGTAGAACGAAAGGAGGTAGAAATATGAAGCAAGAAGAAAGAGATGAACTGTTAATTAAGATAGTAAATGGACAAGAGGAATTATATAAAAGACAAGAAGAATTATTTAAAGGGCAGAAAGAATTAGTTAAAGGGCAAGAAGACTTATCTAACAATCAAAAAGAAATGAAAGAAGAATTAACAAGACTTGGAAATACAGTAGCAAAAATAGAATATGAGCATGGAACCAAAATAGACTTGATATTGGACGTCATAACAGGACATGGAGAAAGATTAGAGGAATACAGCAAGAGATTTGAAAAAGACGAAAAAATCATAGAAATGCAAGGATATAAGATTTTTGGAATAGAACAAAAAAACAAGACCTAAAAGCCTATTTTATACACTGTACCAAAATAGGCTTTTTATCACTAAATTATTTTAATTCTACAACGGTAACACCAGTTTCTCCCTCGCCAAAAGTTCCCAAGCGGAAAGATTTAACATGAGGATTTCCTTTTAAAAATTGATGAATACCGATTTCTTAATTTTCCAGTACCCTTACCATGAACAATTCTGACTGTTTGAAGCTTACTAAGAGAAGCATCATCTAAAAATTTATCAATCACAAAAATAGATTCTTCCACATGTAATCCAATCACATTTATTTCTGATTTTATCATTCTGGTTTTTGAAATAGAAGAAACACTCGTATTATTTACAGCAGAAGAACTGGTATTTTTATTCGTTTTATGGGGTAATGTTAGGAATGCAACTGACACATTCATTTTTAAATTTCCCACTTGTACTTGAACCTCATTGGATTTAGAAACATGAGAAAGCACGATACCATTTTGACCAAAACTTGTTATAAATACTTCCATATTTGGTTTAATATCCTTTGCTTCTAAAGCATTTTTTGAATTGGTTAAAGGATGGATAGTATTTGTCATAGCAGTGAGAGGAATCTCTTTAATCTTAACATTTAATGTATTCCTAGCATTTTCTAAATCTTTTCTATTTGTAGAAGAAGACATTTCTTTTATCATGTGATTGGCATCTTCTTTTGCTTGTATCAAAATATTCCTAGCTTCTATTTTAGCATGTTGGATGATATCTTGTTCTTGTTGTTTTAATTCTTTATTTTCTTTTTCTAAAGATTTTCTTAAATTAGAAATACGTTCTAACTCCTGCGAAATTTGTAATTTTTCTTTTTCTAGGGAAGATTTGTTATCATAAATATTTTTTAATAAGTTTTCGATATCAATTTGATTCGATGTCATAAAAGATTGGGCTTTTGCAACAATAGCTTCATCTAATCCCAATTTTCGACTAATGGCAAAAGCATTACTTTTTCCAGGAATACCAACTAGTAGTTTATAAGTAGGGCTTAGTGTGGAAAGATTAAATTCAACAGAAGCATTTTCAAAACCATCTGTTACTAAAGCATATTGTTTTAATTCCTGATAATGAGTGGTAGCAATTGTCAAGCTTCCCATTTCTTTAAAATAGTCTAATAAACTAATAGCAAGATTAGCTCCTTCTAAAGGGTCAGTACCAGAACCCAATTCATCTACTAAAATTAAGGAATTTTCAGTAGCTTGTTTTGTAATTTCTACGATATTTAGCATATGAGAAGAAAAAGTGCTCAAAGAATCAAGAATACTTTGGTCATCTCCAATATCAGCAAAAATTTGGTCAAAAACATAAACGCTAGAATTTTCATCACAGGGAATATTAAGACCACAGCATGCCATACAAGTTAAAAGACCGACGGTTTTTAGCGTAACCGTTTTACCACCTGTGTTGGGACCTGTGATTAATAATACAGAAAAATCATTGCCTAAATCGATTGAAATAGGAACTACTTTTTCTTTATCAATAAAAGGATGCCTAGCATTTTTAAAATGGATTTCTTTTTTGGTAGTAATGATTGGTGTAGTAGCTTTTAGCGAGTTTGAGAATTTTGCTTTGGCAAAGATAAAGTCTAATTGGGCAATTAAAGTAACATCTAATTCTAATTCTTCACGATAAGGAGAAAATAATTCTGTTAATTCTTGCAGAATTTTTTCTATTTCTAATGTTTCTTCTTTTTTCAAACCATTTAATTCATTATTCATTTCAAAAACAGAAATAGGCTCGATAAAAACAGTAGAACCAGCATTAGAAATATCATGAATAAACCCTTTTATTTGAGAACGATATTCCTCTTTTATAGGAATGACAAATCTGTCATTTCGAAGGGTAACAATATTTTCTTGGATATATTTTGAATAAGTAGATGAGTGAAGCATGTCATTTAGTTTCGCTCGAATGTCTTGTTCTAATTTTTTTTGTTTTTTTCGTAAGGATTGTAATGTTTTGGAGGCTCTGTCATCGATGGTATCTTCATCCAAAATGCATTTTGATATTCTATCTGTTATACTTTTATTAGTATATAGTTTTGAAAACAGATTAGCCAAAATGGGGTAGTCCGAGTTATCTAAAAAATCTTTCTTAAAATAATCTTTTAATTCTTGTGATAGCTGAAAAATATGAGCTAGATTTAAAAGAGATTTAGCAGATAAAGGATGATGGCTCTCTATTTTTTTTAATGCTATGGTAATGTCAGCAATTTCAAAAAAGGAAGGAGTGGTATTACGGTAGGATAAATTAACAGCTTCACCGCGTTTCTTGTAACAGCTGTTCAACTTTTGCTTTTTCAATGCTAGGTACTAGGGTAGAAGCAAGTTGTTTTCCTTGTTTGGTAATACAAAAATTGCTTACCATTTCTACGATTTTATAAAATTCTAATTTTTCTAAAAAGTTTGTATTCATGATTCATCTCCTAAAAATTGATAGTAGTATTATACCTAGATTTCTGATAATAGTCAATGTCAATTAACAGGTTTGTGACAAGAGGGGCGCCCTTTTTTGTCACACAAAATAATTCAAAAAAGGTTATTATGATTTTTTATTTGCAACTCCCAACATCACACAGTCTGTAAATTTTTAACAGACTGTAGTTCGTCGGTCCCCACGAATTGTTGCTTCATAAAAAATATAATAACCTTTGTGAGAAATAAAGGAAATGTGACAAGAGGGGAGTCCTTTTTTGTCACATAAAATAATTCAAAAAAGGTTATTATGATTTTTTATTTGCAACTCCCAACATCACACAGTCTGTAAATTTTTAACAGACTGTAGTTCGTTGGTCCCCGCGAATTGTTGCTTCATAAAAAATATAATAACCTTTGTGAGAAATAAAAGAAATGTGACAAAAAAGGGCGCCCCTCTTGTCACAACCTATTAATTATGCACTTGCAAAAAAGACGAACTTATGATATAAAGGAAACAGAGAAAAGATAGAAAGAAAAACATCAGGAAAATGAGGTGAAAAAATGATAAAGGCATATGCAAAATCAGATGTAGGCAGAATAAGAGAAGTGAATCAAGATTACTATTATCTATCTGATTCATTAGACAAAGTACAGTTATACATGTTAGCAGATGGAATGGGAGGATATAATGGCGGAGAAATTGCTAGTGAATTAGCCATACAGACGGCAAAGAGTTATATTGAGAATAATTTCGAAGAAGTAAGCAAAGATAAAGATAGTATTATTCAACTAGTTGCCAGTAGTATGGAATATGCTAATATGGTGGTATATGAAAAGTCAAAAGAAAGTAAAGAATTAGAAGGAATGGGTACTACTTTAGAAATTTGTTTAATATATAATAACAGAGCATTTATCGGACATATAGGGGATAGTAGAATTTACAGAATTCGAAAAGGATTTATGAGAAAATTAACACAAGACCATAGTTATGTTCAAAAGTTAGTAAAAGATGGAACCATTACACAAGAAGAGGCAATTCATCATCCACAAAAAAACATGTTAATGAAAGCCTTAGGATGTAATGCATTTGTAGAGCCTGATGTTATGGTAAAGGGATTTTTAAAAGATGATATTATTGTAATGGGGTCAGATGGATTAACCAATATGGTTCCACAAGAAGAAATTTTTCGTTTAGCTAAAAAAGATATAGAACAAGCACCAAAAGAATTGGTAGAAATGGCAAATCAAAATGGTGGATATGACAATATAACAGTTGTTATTATAAAAAATATATAGACAGTCTACACACAAACATGATTTAAGGAGAGATAAATATGAATTTAGAAGGAAAACTATTAGGAAGTCGATATGAATTAGTAGAGAAAATCGGAAATGGTGGGATGTCTACTGTATATAAAGCGACAGATAAAGTTTTAAAAAGGGATGTAGCCGTTAAAATATTAAGAGATGAGTTCACAACCGATGAGGAATTTATCAAGAGATTTGAAGCAGAAGCACAATCGGCAGCAAGATTAACACATCCTAATATTGTTTCTATTTATGATGTAGGAGCAGAGGGCAATTTATATTATATCGTAATGGAGTTAATTCAAGGAAAGACATTGAAAGAAATTATTATAGAAGAAAGAGGACCACTACCTTGGAAATGGTCTGTTAATATAGCCATTCAGATTGCTTCCGCTTTGGAAACAGCCCACAGAAACAATATTGTTCATAGAGATATTAAACCACATAATATCATTATTACGGAAGATGGTATTGGAAAAGTTACGGATTTTGGAATAGCAAAAGCAGTTTCTAATTCTACAATTACAGCGTTTGGAACTACCATAGGTTCTGTCCATTATTTCTCGCCAGAACATGCGAGAGGTGGATTTACGGATGCAAAATCTGATTTATATTCGTTAGGTGTTGTTATGTATGAAATGGTAACAGGGAAAGTTCCATTTGATGCTGATACGCCAGTATCAGTAGCTTTGAAGCATATGCAAGAAGAACCAGAAGAACCAATTGTTATCAATCCTAATGTACCAACTGCTATTAATAAAATGATAATGAAAGCATTACAAAAAGATGCGACTTTAAGATATCAATCAGCATCAGAAATGTTAGCGGATTTGAAAAGGTCTTTAAAAAATCCAGATGGAGATTTTGTCGAAGAATTAGAATACGATGCCACCGCTAGAACACAGAAAATTAATACAGATATGTATGGTGAGATAGATGATAGACCAAATAGCAGAAATAAAAAAGGAAAAAAAGAAGGTAAATTCAAACAATTTATTAAAAATCATAAAGCCATTAGTGTAGTAGTAGGATTAATTGTATTGTTTGCATTGAGTTTAGGTGGGACATTAGCAGTATTAAATGTAACCAATCCTGCTGAAGTAGAAATGCCAAATGTAGTTGGATTATCCAAAGAAGAAGCACAAAAACAGATTGAGGCAGCTAAATTGGTATTTGAGATAGAAAAAGAAGAATACAATAAAGATGTACCAGAGGGATATGTTATTTCACAAGACCCAACTTATATGGAAAGATTTAATAAAGTAAAAGAGAAGAGTATAGTAAGTGTTATTATTAGTAAAGGACAAGAAAAAGCAAAAGTACCAAATGTAAAAGGAAAAGAAAAAGAAGAAGCAATTAAACTAATAGAAGATGCTAAGTTAAAAGCAGAGGTAGTAGAGGAAAATAGTAAGACAGTAAAAGAAGGATATGTGATTAGCCAGGAAACAGACCCAGATGCAGAGGTTTTTGCAGGAGATACAGTTATCATTCATGTTAGTACAGGCGTAGAAAAGGCAACTGTTCCAGATGTTGTGGGAAAGACACAAGCAGAAGCAAAAAAAGCATTGGAAGCACAAGGCTTTGTGGTAAGTGTAACCAATTCAGAAGATAGTTCAAAAGCGAAAGATGTTGTGTTAAAACAAAGTTTAGATGCTGGGAAGACAGTAGAAAAAGGAAGTGCGATAACTTTAACAATTAATAATGTAAAGCAAACAAAAGATTTATCTGTTAATATCAATGTAAAGGCTATTACAGGAGGATATACAGAAGATGAGAAGAAAAATGAAAATGGAAATACAACAACGACAAGTAAAAAAAGTAAGACGGTAACTGTTAAAGTAAATAATGAAACTAGAACGGGAATTAGTAAAAATGAATCAAATTTTTCCATTACTTTATCAGGAAAAGAAGAGGAAGAAATTACAGTAAAAGTTGTGATTACTGAACCAGATGGAAATGTAATACATAGTTCGGAAAGAAAAGTGACTTTTGGAAAACAAGATTCAATATCATTTAGTAAAAAATAAAAAGTAGAAAAAAGTTCCAGTTAGATAATTACTAATTGGACTTTTTATATATAAAATAGTATAATAGAATTGCTTTAATCAAAAGGAGGGTTCATGCAAGGAATTATCATAGAAAATATCGCTAATTTATATCGAGTTTCCCCACTTACTCCCGGAACCAGTGGGGACAAAATCTATGAAGCAACGGCGAGAGGAAAATTCAAAAAAGAAGAAATCTCACCTGTTGTAGGGGACTTTGTTGAATTTGAAATCACAGATGAGGTAAACAAAAAGGCAGTTATCAACCAAATATTAGATAGAAAAGTGTATGTAAAAAGACCTAAACTTGCTAATATTACACAAATTGTATTTGTTGTTTCTAGCAAAGACCCTAAGCCAGATTTATTGATGTTAGATAAACAATTAGCATTTGCTGAGTTCTTGGGAATTAAATCATTAATTGTATTAAATAAAACAGATTTAGATAGTAAAAAAGAATTTAAAGCAATTCGAGAAATATATGAGAACATAGGCTATGATGTTATAGAAACAGAAGCAAAAAATCAAAAGGGAATTGACCAACTAAAACATAAATTAAAAAATAATGTCAACGCATTTTCTGGCAATTCAGGAGTGGGAAAATCTACTTTGATAAATGGTATTTTTGGACAAGATATGACATTAGAGGGAGAAATTAGTCAAAGGAATAAAAGAGGAAAAAATACAACAACAGCTATTAAGTTATATCAAATAGATGATAATACTTATATTGCTGATACACCTGGATTTTCAACATTTTCTATGGAAGAAATTAAAAGGAAAGAATTAGCCAATTACTTTGTGGAATTTAAAAGTAAGATTGCAAATTGTGAGTTTGTGGGTTGTACTCATATTAAAGAGGAGAATTGTGGTATCAAAAAAGCAATACAAAATGGAGAAATTTATCCAGCAAGATATGAAAGATTTTGTAAAATACAACAACAATTAAAAGAAAGAGAGGAAAAAAAGAAATGGTAGAAATTTCAACATCTATATTATCCATTCAAGAGGGAAAAGAAGCAGAAAGTTTTTTTCAATTGGAGGCAGCAAAAACAGATTATTTTCATATTGATGTTATGGACGGGAAATTTGTGGAAAAAAATACCTATGAAAAAATGTTAAATCATGCATCTTATATTAAAAGGATTTCTAATTTGCCACTAGATGTACATCTAATGGTAGAGGATATAAAAACAGCAATAGATGACTTTTTAGCAGTAGAACCTAATATTATTACCTTTCATTTAGAGGCTTGTAAAAATAAAGAAGAGGTCTTTGAAATGATTCGCTATATAAAAGAAAATAATGGTAAAGTAGGAATTGCCATAAAACCAAATACTAAAATAGAAGAAGTGTATGAGTTTTTACCTTATATTCATATGTGTTTGATTATGACAGTAGAGCCTGGAAAGGGAGGACAAAGTTTATTGCCAGATACATTAATTAAGATAGCCACTTTGAAAAAGTATGAAGAAGAACAAAATTTGGAATTGGATATACAAGCAGATGGAGGTATTAATTTAAAGACGGCTCCAGATGTGAAAAACGCAGGTGCTAATGTTTTGGTAGCAGGAACGGCCATTGTTATGGCAAGAGATTTTAAAGTGATTATAGATGAATTAAAAACAACAAAAAAATGATAAATTTTTAAATTTATCATTTTTTTGTTCTATAAAAATAGTTATTCTGCCTTTTTTTCTTTTAAAACAATATTAGAAACTATCATTCCTAATCCTAAGACATTGGCTACAAATCCAACAAGAGAACCAACAAAAGGAATTAGGTTAATAGCCCATAAGATAAGACTTGCTAGAACTAATATACCAAACCTAACATTTCTTTTTTCAATCTTTAATTGTTGACAAACGATATTGTTTATCGCAAGGATAAAGATGGAACTACTAATCATCATTAAAATAACTAATGTTACAAGTAGTAATAATGCTAGCTTAGAAGTTAATCCTAACATAAATAATAGAATAGCCACTATAATACTAGCAATTGGTGTTAAGATTCCAAATCCAATAACAGGTAAGATTTTCTTGGTTGTTAATAAAGAAACGGTATTTTCCAAGAATTTAGGTGCACGCCATAAGCATAATAGCCAAATAACGATGACAGTAACAAGGAAAGTTCCTAAAGACATAATTTGCTTTTGAAAAGTATTATTATCAAAAGACATTTCTTTTTCAAAGGTAGTTTCTCCTGCAACGACTCCTTCTGGAATAGAAATCTCTTGCTTTACTGAATAGGTTAAATTACCATTAATAACACCTTGTGTATCAGTATCTTGTGAAAAATTAACGTTTTCACAATCTACATAAGCATTTCTTCCAATTGTACCGAAGATATTAACAGTATTAGAGCCTACTCGAATGTCTCTATACACCTCTCCGTTAATGGTAGTGTTTTCAGATGCTGCATATAAATCATAAACAGCTCCTGTTATAGTAACATTTTTAGAGAAAGTAAATAAGTTACTAAAAATATAGCCATCTTCTTCAATAGTAACTGTATTAGCACAGATAAAAGCATCTCCGCCAACTTGTGATTTAATAGTAACGTGATTTGCTACGACAAATAAATTTCCATCAATAATATAATCAATGGTGACATCGTCGCCAGTTAGGTAAACATCAGACCTTTTAAAATTTTCATCACTTGTATCAGTGGCATCAAGTTCAGAATTGTTGTTGGTCAAATCCACGGGTTGAGTTGCTTCATTTGGGGTTGCTGTATCATCAGCAGTTTCATTTTCTGCTCTTACAATAGGAAAAGTAAGGGCTACCATAATTACCATTAAAATAGCAATTATTTTAAATTTGTTTTTTAACATGTAAATTCCTCCTTAAAATTTTATATATGATATGTAAAAAATATATATCTTTATTGTCTTTTTGTCAATGGATTACAATTTTAAGTTTCGACTTTTTGCAAGTGAGGGTGGTCATATATCATTTTTGCAACACTGCGTAAGCGACCAGCTAACGCATACTGCCACTGTAATAAGCAAGCTTTAACAGTGGACAGCAAAACGAGCGAAACGAGTGCGATTGGAGCAACGTACAGACTAGTATATTTTATTTTGGAAGTTGCGACACACAAAGTGTAAAAAAATGATATATGACCACCCTCACTTGCAAAAAGTCGAAACTTGAAATTACAATTATTTTTTAGCTTGATAAAACTTGCAAAGTTGATTGACAACACAAGTATCACATTTTGGCTTTCGTGCGCTACAAGTATTTCTTCCATGCCATACAAAAATATGATTGATATCTTTTAAATATTCTTTTGGGAAAATTTTTAATAAATCCTGTTCTACCTTTTCAGGTTGTTTTTCTTTGGATAAACCAATTAGATTTGCTATTCTTTTTGCGTGCGTATCTACTGCAATTCCTTCTGCTATCCCAAACACTTCCAATAAAATAACATTGGCACTTTTTCTTCCAACACCAGCTAAACTGGTTAATTCATCCATCGTATGAGGAACTTGACCATCAAAATTTTCTAGAACTTGTTTGGCACATAATTTGATGTTTTTCGCTTTGTTTTTATAAAATCCACAGGGATGGATGAGTTGCTCTAATTCATGAATGTCAATGTCTGCAAAGTCTTGAATGGTTTGACAACGTGAGAAGAGAGCAGGTGTTGTTAGGTTGACTCTTTCATCTGTACATTGGGCAGAAAGCATGACGGCAACGACTAATTCGAAAGGCGTTTTGAAATCTAGACTACAAGTGGCATCTGGGTATCTTTCTTTTAATTGCTTAATTAAAGTAATGGCATCTTGTTTTTTCATAACATCATCTCCTCGTATGTATTTTACAAAATAAAAGAGAATTCTTCAATGTCCCCACTGGTTCCGGGTTTAAATGGGGATGCAATTGTAATTATATTTTAAATTAAAAGTTTATTCTATTTTTTATACAGTAACAATTCGGGGGGACCAGCAAGCGTACAGTCTGTTAAAGATTTACAGACTGTGCGATGCTGGGAGTTACAAATAAAAACTAGAATAAACTTTTTTATAAAAATTAATGCATCCCATTTAAACCCGGAACCAGTGGGGACATTTTCTAATTCTACATAAAGAGGAACAAATAAAGAGAAAAAATAATATAATATACAAAAACAAGGGAGGTAATAATCGTATGGTAAGATTATTTAGGAAAACATTAGCTATTTGTTTAATTGGTTTAGGATTAGGAATTTTATTAGTATTATTACTTCCGATAACAGGTTGGCTATTTATCATTGGAGTTGCTGTAATTTGTGTTGGTTTTATGTGGCTAGCATGTTAAGTAAAAAAGGAGGTATACATATGACAGTAGTTGTAAAAAAAGTTCCTAAGTTTTTAAGGGGATTTGTTAAATTTATATTTGGGATTAAAGATTAATAAAAATCAGCTTTCGTTACAAACAAAAAAAGAGCTTTAGGCTCTTTTTACTTTACCATCTTTCAAACATTTTGCACATACATAAATTCTTTTTGTTTGACCATTTATCTCAGCTTTCACTCTTCTTAAATTAGGTTTCCAAGTACGAGGAGACCTTTTACTGATATGAGAACGAGTGATGCTAAGTTTATTTCCATGACTTGCTGTCTTTTGACAAAGTTCACATACTGCCATTCTTAATTGCACCTCCTAAATCTTCTTAATAAATTGACTAGTAACAAGTTTAACACAAATTTTCAGAAAAAACAAGTATTTTTTGAAAAATATCAAAAATTCCTTGCAAAATAGGAAAAATGTGGTATAATAAATAAGTTGTTATTGCTCAATTACATTAAAAATAGAATGAAAGAGCGGAGCAATCAATCAACTGATAAAAGAAAGGATTGAAAAGGATGAATTGTAAAGTAGAAAAAACAAAAAACGCAAATGAAGTAAAATTAGAAATAACAGTGGAAGCTGAAAAATTTGATGAAGCCATTAAAAAAGTATATTTTAAAAGTGCAAAATATTTCAACATACCAGGATTTAGAAAAGGAAAGGCGCCAATGCAAATCGTAGAAAAATATTATGGAAAAGAAATCTTCTACGAGGATGCCTTTAATGAAATAGTACAAGATGCTTTAGAAGAAGCAGTGGAAGAAAATAAATTAGAAATCGTTAGTAGACCTGACATAGAGGTAACACAAATTGAAAAGGGAAAAGACTTAATTTTTGAAGCAATCATGCAAACGAAGCCAGAAATTAAGCTTGGAAAATATAAAGGTATAGAAATTAAAAAAGTTGAGTATAATGTAACGGATGAAGACATTGAACATGAATTAGGACATATGCAAGAACACAATTCAAGACTTATCTCAATCGAAGATAGACCAGTAGAAAGTGGAGATATTGCAACCATCGATTTCGAGGGATTTGCAGATGGGAAAGCATTTGAAGGTGGAAAAGCAGAAGGTCATGAATTAGAAATTGGAAGCAATAGTTTCATTCCAGGATTTGAAGACCAAGTGATTGGAATGAAAATTGAAGAAGAAAAAGACATCCAAGTAAAATTCCCAGAGGAATATTTTTCAAAAGATTTAGCGGGAAAAGATGCAATCTTTAAAGTAAAAGTTCATGAAATTAAGAAAAAAGAATTACCAGAATTAGATGATGAATTTGCGAAAGACGTGAGTGAATTTGATACCTTAAAAGAATTAAAAGAAAGTATCAAAGAAAAACAACAAAAACAAAATGACGAAAAAGCAAAATACGAAACACAAGAAGCGATTATAAAAGCTGTTTGTGAAGATATTCAAGTAGAAATTCCATCTGGAATGGTAGAATCAGAAATTGATAATATGTTAAAAGACATTGAACAAAGATTGTTTTATCAAGGTTTGAAATTAGAACAATATCTTCAAATGATGGGTAAAACCGAAGAAGAGATGAAAAAAGAATATGAACCTCAAGCAATAGAAGGAATTAAATCAAGATTGGCTTTAGAGGCAGTTATTAAAGCTGAAAAAATAGAGGCAACAGATGAAGAAATAGATGAAAAATTAAAAGAAATGGCTAAGAACTACGGAAAAGAAAATGATGAAGAATTCTTGAAAAATGAAAATGTAAGAAATTATTTGAAACAAGGATTAGCATCAGAAAAAGCAATTGATTTCTTAGTGGAAAATGCAAAAATAAAATAACTAATTAATAATTTTATAAAAGTTTATTATATTTTTATTTGTAACTCCCAACTGCATAACAGACTGTAAACAAAATTTCTAAAAATTTTGTACAGTCTATAATTTGTCGGTCCCCCCGAATTGTTACTACATAAAAATATAATAAATTTTACAAAAAATATTACAAGTAATAAGATGAAAGGTTGGGGTATAAATTAAGAGGTTAAATTTTAATCCCAGCTTTTTGGATTTTATGCTTTTTTATCATTAAAATGTATCTTAATGGATTGATACAAAAAACAAGGAGGAAAATTATGTTAGAAAAAAATAGTTTAGTACCTTATGTAATTGAGCAAACAAGTAAAGGAGAGAGGTCTTATGATATTTTCTCAAGATTATTAAAAGACAGAATTATATTTTTAGGAGAAGATGTAAATCCAACTACATCTAGTTTAATCATTGCACAATTATTATTTTTGGAATCAGAAGACCCAGACAAAGACATTAATTTATATATTAATTCACCAGGAGGTTCTATTACAGATGGAATGGGAATTATAGACACGATGAATTATATCAAATGTCCAGTTTCTACGATATGTGTAGGAATGGCGGCCAGTATGGGAGCAGCGCTTTTAGCAGCTGGGGAAAAAGGAAAGAGATTTGCCACACCAAATGCTGAAATTCTAATTCATCAACCATTAATTGGTGGTGGTGGAATTTCAGGGCAAACAACTGAAGTAAAAATTCATGCAGACCACTTAGTAAAAACCAGAGATAAATTAAATAAATTCTTAAGTGATAGAACAGGTCAAACTATAGAAACGATCCAAAAAGATACAGAAAGAGATAACTATATGACAGCAGAAGAAGCCTTAAAGTATGGCTTGATAGATGGTATTATGGATAAGAGAAAATAGAAAGAAAAATGAGACAAGAGGGACAGATTTCTTTTGTCTCATAAATTTGGATAGAAAAATGTCGAATAAAGAAAATGATAAAAAACGACAAAAAATGTGAGACAAAAGAAACCTGTCCCTATTGTCTCAAAGGAGAAAGGAAAAATAGAAAATGGCGAAAAATGATACACCAAAAAGTGTGAGATGCTCTTTTTGTGGAAAAGCACAAGAAAATGTTAGAAAAATAGTCGCTGGACCAGGCGTATATATTTGTGATGAATGTGTAGAACTTTGTACCAGTATTATAGAAACAGAATTATATGATGACGAAAAAGCAGGATATACATTAAATGAATTGAATGATATTCCTAGTCCTAAGGAGATTAAACAAGTATTGGATGATTATGTAATAGGGCAAGAAGAGGCGAAAAAGACGTTGTCAGTAGCTGTGTATAATCATTATAAAAGGGTTGCTCATGAGGAAAATGCTGCTAAAGATGATGTGGAAATTCAGAAAAGTAATATTTTGCTTTTGGGACCAACTGGTTGTGGAAAGACTTTATTGGCAAGAACTTTGGCTAAAATCTTAAATGTACCATTTGCTATAGCAGATGCGACTACCCTAACAGAAGCAGGGTATGTGGGAGAAGATGTAGAAAACATCTTATTAAAGTTGATTCAAGCAGCGGATGGTGACATTGAAAAAGCGGAAAAAGGAATTATTTATATTGATGAAATTGATAAAATAACAAGAAAATCTGAAAATCCATCGATTACTAGGGATGTCAGCGGAGAGGGGGTGCAGCAAGCACTATTAAAAATTATTGAAGGAACCGTTGCATCTGTTCCACCACAAGGGGGAAGAAAACATCCGAATCAAGAATTGCTTCAAATTAATACAGAAAATATATTAATTATTTGTGGAGGAGCTTTTGAAGGATTAGAAGACATCATAAAAGATAGAACAGGAGAAAAAGCGATTGGATTTGGAAGCCAAATTAAGAGTAAAAAAGAAATCAAACAATATGAAATTTTCCAAGAATTATTGCCACAAGATTTATTGAAATTTGGTTTGATACCAGAGTTTATAGGAAGATTACCAATTATTGCAACATTAAAAGAATTGGATAAAGAGGCTTTGGTTAAAATATTGGTAGAACCTAAAAATGCATTAGTAAAACAATATCAAAAGTTATTCCAAATTGATGATGTGGAATTAAACTTTGAGCAAGAAGCCATTGAAGCAATTGTAGAAAAGGCAATTGAAAGAAAGACAGGAGCAAGGGGACTTCGTTCAATCATAGAGGAGATTATGAGAGATATTATGTATGAAATACCTTCTAATCCAAATATTGAGAAGTGTACTATAACAAAGGATACGGTTTTAAATCGAAAAGGACCAGAAACGGTTATTAATAAAGAAAAAACGGTTCGTAAACCAATGGTGAAAAAGAAAAGACAAGTGCCAGATAAACAGGATGAAAAAGAAACAGCGTAAGGCTGTTTTTTGTATATAAAAATTCTTGTTCAAAAAAAAGAATGATTTGACATTATGTAAAACAAATGATATAATAGGTATATCTTAAAAACTAACAACACTAGAAAGTGAGGTAGAAAAATGGATAAAACATCAAAGAAAGTAACATCAAACAAGTGGCGGATTGTCACAAATATAAGTTTTGGGGTGATTTTACTTGTATTATTTGTACTTACGTGCAAAATGGAATGTATCAATCAGCAATTGAAAAATAACAATGCATTAATACAAGAAAATACAAGTGCATTGTTACAAGTAAGGAATGACACTATAAGAGCAGACTGTTACTGTGAACTAATTCACTATGCCAATGACGAGGAAGATGAGAAAAGAGGAATACCTAAGTATGATTATTTCACAACGGAGTATGGTACACTTAATATAAATCCATCTGACAATGTGTATGAAGCAAAAAAAAGAAAAAATTTGCTATATACATCAGAAGAGGTTCCTTCAGAGATTAAATTTCGTTTTACAAATGAACTTCTTGGTTTTTATGAGAATTATCAGTTTGTCGCCATTTCACCTAATGGTGAAGAGCAGATAATTAAACCCGTCAAACTCGAATGGGATCATGGTCCTGGTACAGGTTTTAGAATATGGCAATTTAAATTATGCGAACGAGGGACATATATCATCGACTTGAGAAATTTAGATGATACGACTCAACACCAATACTTTTCCTTAATTTGGTAAATTTATTGCAAACATGAGAAAAGGCTACATACAAATGTATGGAGTCTTTTTCTCTTACCAACTATTTTTGATTTTAGCGGAATTAGAAAAAATGAAAGAGAATACAGAAGAATATTCTCATCAAGATGAAATAGGTGTAGATACAAATCCATTTTCTAGCGATTATGAAGATGCGAATACATAAATAAATTACAAAAAGATAAAAAGAAGTTATCTAAATTAGATAAAACAGAATATATTAAATCAAAGGAGGAATCCACCATGAAATATATTCCATACAACAGACCAGCAGTCGTAAACTATGCACAAAAATGGGCCTTTTCACGAAATCCTAAATACTATAATTTTGACAATGTAGGAGGAGACTGCACCAGTTTTGCTTCCCAATGCATTTATGCAGGAAGTCAAAAAATGAATTACACAAAAGATTTCGGTTGGTATTACATCAATGGCAATAACAAATCGCCATCCTGGAGTGGAGTTGAATACTTACATCAATTTTTAATAAACAATAAAGGGATTGGACCGCAAGCAATTGAAACCGCTCAAAATAAAATAGAAATAGGAGACATTGCACAATTATTATTTGAAGGAGAACAATTTGGTCATACTTTAGTCATTGTTGCTATTCAAAATAAGTTTACATTACAAGGTATTAAAATTGCTTCTCATACATTAGATAGTTTTGATAAACCAATAGCAGAGTACAATTTCCAAAAAATTAGATGGCTCCATATTGAAAAAATAGGTGTTTAAGAGAAAATTAATATTTTCTCTATTTTTTATTCATAAAGTTTGTGATATACTTAAGACAACAAAGGGGAAATGAAAAATGTATAATATATTAGTTGTAGATGATGATAAAGAAATTGTAGGAGCCATTGAAATTTACTTAAAAAAAGAAGGATATAACATATTAAAAGCATACAATGGAAAGCAAGCACTAAAAGTCATACAAGAAAATGAAATTCATCTTGTTATATTAGATATCATGATGCCAGAAAAAGATGGAATTGAAACATTAGAAGAAATCAGAAAAGATAAAAGCATACCAGTTATTTTGTTATCTGCCAAATCAGAAGATTATGACAAAATAGGAGGATTGAATTCAGGAGCAGATGATTATATTACGAAACCATTTAATCCATTAGAATTAATTGCCAGAGTCAATTCCCATTTAAGGAGATATGTCAGTTTAGGTTCGCTAGAAAAAAGAGATAGTAGCAAAATTTATCAAACTGGTGAATTAATCATCAATGATGAAACTAAAATCGTAACAGTAGATGGAAAAGAAGTTAAATTGACAGCAACCGAATTTAATATTTTAAAATTTTTATTGGAAAACAAAGGCAAAGTATATTCGATACCAGAAATTTATGAAAATGTGTGGAAAGAAGAAGGTTTTGGAGCAGAAAATATTATTGCAGTTCATATTAGACATATTCGAGAAAAGATAGAAATTAATCCCAAAGACCCGAAATATCTAAAGGTGATTTGGGGAGTTGGCTATAAAATAGAAAATATTTAGGAAATGTGGGACATTATCTACGTCCCCATGTCCCAAAGGAGGTAGTAATGGAAAAAGCGAGAGAATCCAGTGTATTAAAAATTTTGTGTTATATTCTTATCCCAATATTAGTAGCAATATTAGGGCTTAGTATATTGCATATGACATTTTTAAGTGAATTTGAAATTACAGAAGGACAAACGCAGTATTCAGAAACAGAAAATTTTGCTAATAATTATTTGTATTTTTTTATCAATAAAATACAACAGTGTCAAAATGTAGAACAATTAGATGATGAGGTAGAACAATATAGTAATTTTTTGAACTTAGAAGACTCACAAGGCAATACCTTTTATTATTTGAATAATCAAAGAAATTTTAACTATTATAATGGAATAGATGCTTATATTAATTATGTAATTATTGATAGACAGACGCGGAAAAATGTTTACCAACATAAAGAGTAATAATTATGAAGAAGTAAAAAACAACATGAAACATCAAGAGATATATTGGAATTGTGTCAATCATAAAATAGAAACAAATTTAACTTATATCAATGAAGATAACATCAAATATAATTATAATTATCGTAATTCTAGTTATGGTAGTAACCATTCACAAAAAACCAAAGAATTCGGAGATTATGATATTTATAGTTCTTATCAAGAAGATAAAACACTACAAGCAACTAATTTTTTATTCAATAAAAATGTGTATGATTTTATGTTACAGCATAATCAATTACCAATTTTTAGTTGCTTGATAAGTGTTATAGGATTGATTGTTATAGCGATTTATCTTTTTTGGGCAATTGGGTATCAAAAAGGAGAAAAAGGAATTAGTTTAAATTCTATTGACAAAGTACCTTATGAAATAATTTGTATCATCAGTTTTAATGTTTTAGCGATAGCAATTACCGTTCTTGTAAATGCTTTTGATATATATACGTATTACGTAGTGGCAATCTTTTATCTAATAGCTTATGTAATCGGATATCTAGCATGTGCTATATGGGGAATTACCACCATAAAAAGAATCAAAGCAAAAACATTTTGGAAAAGTTTTATAAGTTATAAGGTGATAAAGTGGCTTTATCAAAAGATAAAGAAATGTATCAGTGAAATGGAACAAAAAACATCTTCTAGTAAAAAAGTTTTCTGGTATTATTGGGGATTTGTTGTTATTAGTGTTGTTTTAGCTACTATGATAGGAACTGGCATCAGTCTGATTTTATTAGGAGGATTTTGGCTTTGGGTATTTTATCGACTAAGAAGATATAACAGACAGCAAGGGGAAATAAAAGAAGCTTTAGAAAAAATTTATGAAGGAAAAACCGATATTTATTTAGATAAGGAAGAAATGGAAGGTATTTTAAAAGAAATGACAGTCTATATCAATGATATAGCAGGTGGTTTCTCAAATGCAATTGAAGAAAGCTTGCAATCAGAAAGATTAAAAACCGAATTGATTACCAATGTATCACATGATATCAAAACACCATTAACGTCTATTATTAACTATGTGGATTTATTGAAAAAGGAAGAGATTCCAAACGAAAAAGTAAAAGAATACATTGACATTTTAGATAAGAAATCTTACCGATTAAAGAAACTAACAGAAGATTTAGTAGAAGCCTCTAAGGTATCTTCTGGTAATGTGAAATTAAATATCGAAGAAATTAATTTAAAAGAACTGATTCATCAAAGCATCGGGGAGTTCAAAGACCGATTGGAAGCAAAAGATTTACAAATAGAAATCAGTATGCCAGAGGAAGATATTAAAATACAAGCCGATAATCGTTATATGTATCGTGTGATTGAGAATTTATTGAGTAATATTACCAAATATGCATTAGATGGTTCCAGAGTGTATATTGATTTGAAAAAGGAAAAAAACAAGATAGAAGTTAGTATGAAAAATATTTCAAAAGATAAGTTAAATATTAGTAGTGATGAGTTAATGCAAAGATTTGTGAGAGGTGATAAGTCAAGATATACAGAGGGTAGTGGTTTGGGATTATCTATTGCTAAGAGTTTGACAGAATTACAAGATGGCAAGTTTATGATTCATATTGATGGGGATTTGTTTAAGGTGGTTATGGAATGGTGACATGATATAAAATTATTTTGACCAATTTGATAATAATAATCCAAAAACCTTGAAAGAAAAAACAAAAGTATGATAGAATAAAAAATGGTAAAAGAGTAGATGCTAAAATAATTCTTTTCCGACCAGATTTGTGACTAGGAAGGAATGAAATAAACCATGAAAAAATTAATTGCCATTATCATAATTTTAGTAATCATTTTTGTGGGTATGGTTGTATACAAAAACGTTGCTATCAATACTAGCAATAACATTAGTATACAAGAAATCAGCCAAATAGAAACTTATATAACCAAAATTTATATGTGGAAAGAAATAACAGGACAAGCACTACCAAACTTTGAGGATATTAATCAAGCAGAAGATGTATGGATATGGGAAGTAGTCAAAAAAAACTTAGAAGATTATGAATTTTTTTACGAAGAGATACAAGAAAAAGCAAAAGACCTATTTGGAGAAAGATTGACAAAGGAATTTCCAAAAGAAGGAACCGAATATATTATCTATGATGAAAAAAACGATAAATATTAT
This sequence comes from uncultured Clostridium sp., assembly GCA_948470605.1. GTDB lineage: Bacteria > Bacillota > Clostridia > TANB77 > CAG-508 > CAG-269. Next base: position 54,344 of record CAOKPI010000002.1, read on the forward strand.
GCCGTGGGAATGGGATTAGACCAATTAGAGGATTTGTTTTTATTAAATGAAATTCAAAAAACACCAAATGGATACGAGGTGGAAATCATTGAGTATTTAGAAGACTATTCACAGACATTAAATGAAGAAGATGATTTTGTTATTATTAGAAATATAAAGGAAGAAGAAATTGGGAGAGTTAATAGTACAGAGGAAGAAAAAGTAAAAGAAATGGTTAAGAATCATATAGATAAATTGAGTAAAAAAAAGATAGTTTTAAAATTAGAGAATGAAAAGTTACAGGTAGAGAAAGTTTATGAAATAGAATGATTTTGGGGACGGAGGAAAAAATCATGATGGGAGATGGAATGTTACAAGGATTAGAAAAATGCAAAATATGCCCACATGAATGTCAAGTCAATCGAAATAAGGAGAAGGTGGGAAGATGTAGAGCAACAGACAAAGTACGAATTGCTTTATATAGTACACATGATTTTGAGGAACCATGTATTAGTGGAGAAAAAGGCTCTGGGACAGTCTTTTTTTCAAATTGCAATTTGAATTGTATTTATTGTCAAAATTATGAAATCAGTCAATTAGGTAAAGGAAAAGATATTACCATAGAAGAATTAGCTGATATTTTTTTAAAGCAACAAGAAAATGGAGTAGAAAATATTAATTTGGTAACACCTACTAGTTATGTGTTGCAAATCATAGAAGCAATAAAAATAGCAAAACGAAAAGGATTGATTATCCCTATTGTATACAATACAAATGCTTACGAGAAAGTCGAAACACTAAAATTATTAGAAGGATATATCGATATTTATTTACCGGATTTAAAATATGCAGAAGACAGTTTAGGAGTGGAATATTCTAACATAAATGATTATTTTGAGATAGCGACAGAAGCAATTCAAGAAATGATTCGACAAGTGGGAATACCAAAATTGAATGAAAAGGGTATCATGCAAAAAGGCGTTATGGTTAGGCATTTAGTTCTGCCCAATTATCTTGAAAACAGTAAAAAAGTTTTAAAATGGATAAAAGAAGATTTGCCAAGTAAAATATATGTTAGCATTATGGCTCAATATTTTCCAACTTATCAGGCTAAAAAAGTGAAAAAGCTAAATCGAAAATTATCAAAACAGGAATGGCAAGAAATACAAGAGTACATAGAAGAATTAGGAATTGATAATGGTTATGTGCAAGAACTGGGAGAACATGAGGAGGAATATGTGCCAAAATGGGAATTTGATAAGTAATGTCGAAAATTGCGATGAAAATAAATTGAATTTGCTTGCAGTTGGAGATAATTGTTTGTATAATAGAAATAAGTTTTATCAATTAGGGGGTTTTTAAGCTTTAGTAGAAGCATGATTCCCTTTTTTATGTCAAATTTTAAATCGTTGTAGTTCAGTCATAGTAACTTTTATAAGAATTTGTTTTTGTAGTTAGAACAGACTGGAACTTTAAATCGAAATAAAAATCAAAAAAGTGTAAAAATAATTGACAATACGTATCATACGTAGTAAAATAAGAAAGAAGGCGATTCATTGAAATTTAAACAAATAGAAAAACTCTTATTAAAAGATGGTTGGTATCTATATAAAATTAAAGCAAGTAGGCTTAAAAGATAAAGTGAAGGAGTGTAAAATATGAAATTAGTTTATCCAGCAAATTTTTATTATGAAGAAGATGGAGGATATAGTGTAGAAATACCAGATTTATTAGGGTGTGTAACACAAGGAGAAAATTTAGAAGAAGCTATGGAAATGGCACAAGATGCGGCATTAGGATGGATATTAACAGCTATTGAAGCAGAAGAAGAAATACCAAAACCATCACAAATAGAACAAATCAAATTAGAAGGAAATGGATTTAAGACATTACTTTTATTAGATATTGACCAATATACCGAAAAATATGGAACAAAAAAATCGATTAAGAAAACATTGACAATTCCAGAATGGCTAAATAAAAGAGCGGAGAAAATAGGAATTAATTTTTCACAAGTATTACAAGAGTCTCTATTAAATAAAATTGTAAAAACAGAACGAAAAAAGTAGAAATTTAAATCATAATATGATATACTTTGAAAAACAGCAAATAAAGGGAGGAATAAAAGTGACACAAGCAGACAAGCATTTTATAGAAACCTGTAAAGAAATTATTGAAAATGGTTATTCATCAGAAGGAACCAATGTACGTACTAGATGGGAAGATGGAACCGAAGCAAATTATGTATCCATCTTAGGAGTGTCCAATCAATACGATGTGGGAAAAGAATTTCCCATGATTACTTTAAGAAACAATACCAATACCGTAAAAAGAGCAATTGATGAAGTATTATGGATATGGCAAAAAAAATCCAATAAAATTGAAGAATTAAATTCACATATCTGGGACCAATGGGCAGATAGTGAAGGAACCATCGGAAAAGCCTATGGTTATCAAATGGGAAAAAAGTACGAATTTAAGACAAAAGAAGGAATCCAAGAAATGGACCAAGTAGATTATGTCTTATATTTATTAAAAAACGACCCATCGAGTCGTAGAATTATGACTAACATATTTAATCATGCAGAATTAAAAGATATGAATTTAGAACCATGTGTATATGGCACACAATGGTTAGTAAAACAAGGAAAATTACACCTAATTTTAAATCAACGTTCACAAGATATGCTAGCAGCAAATGGCTGGAATGTCATGCAATATGCAGCAATACAATATATGTTCGCACAAGTAGCAGAATTAGAGATGGGAACTTTAACCCACAATATAGGAGATTGTCATATTTATGATAGACATATACCTTTAGTAAAAAAATTAATAGAAGCAGAAAGTATGGACGCTCATCCAAAACTAATCATAAAAAATCCAACGAAAAATTTCTATGATTTTAAAGTAGAGGATTTCGAAATAGAAGGATATGCTTATAATAAAACAGTTAAATTAGGAAAAATTCCAGTAGCGGAATAAAATGAGACAATGGGGACAGGTTTGAATTGTCTCATAAATTAAGTAGAAAAATGTCAAAATAAGAAGAAGACACAAAAAGTGACAAAAAAAGTGAGACAATTGAAACCTGTCCCTATTGTCTCAAAAAGGGAGGAAAGTAACAGATGTTAAGTATCGTAGTAGCAAAAGCAAAAAATAATATTATAGGAAGAGAAAATAAATTAGTATGGAAATTACCAGCAGATTTACAACATTTTAAAGAATTAACAACTGGACATGTTATCATTATGGGAAGAAAAACGTTTGAATCATTAGGAAGAGTATTACCCAATAGAAAACATATTGTTTTTAGTCAAAATCCTGATTTTAAGGTAAATGATGAAAATGTACAAGTGGTTCATTCGATGTTAGAAATACAACAATATATAGAAGATGAAAAGGAGAATTTTGTTATTGGTGGTGCCATGATTTATAATTTGTTGATGCCACATATAACGAAAATGTATGTAACAGAAATTGAGGAAGAATTTGAAGGAGATGCTTTTTTTCCAAGAATTAATACAGAAATTTGGCAAGAAACCAGTAGAGAGAAAGGTCCAAAAGATGAAAAAAATAATTTAGATTATGACTACGTAACCTATGAGAAAATAGTAAAATAGAGAGAACTACATGTTGCAAGCAAACAAATATCTTGTTCATGGGGAAGGACTGATAGAAAAGTGAAAATAATTGGCATAACAGGGAAATCTGGTAGTGGAAAGTCTACTTTGACAGATTTACTGTCAAAAGAAATGCAATGTAACAGTGTTAATATTGACAAAATAGGACATAAAGCAACAAATAATCAAGAGATTGCCCAAAAATTGTGTGCTATTTTTGGCAATGAGATATTAGGGGAAGATGGCAATATTGATAGAAAAAAGTTAGGAAATATTGTTTTTTCGAGTAAAGAAAAGATGGCTATTTTGACGGATATGACTTGGGATTATATGCAAGTAATGATGGATGATATATTAGAAAAAGAGACAGGAGATGTGATTATCTTAGAATGGGCTTTATTGCCAATCAGTAAATATTGGGAAAAATGTGATATCAAAATATTAATGCAATCAAATGATGATGAAAGAAAGAACAAAGTAATGCAAAGAGACCATATATCAGAAGAGTATTTTCTGAAACGAGAGGAAGGTTGCATTGATTATGCACCATATGATTTTGATTTGATTTTTGAAAATGATTATCAGTTACAAACGATGGAGAAAAAAGTTGAAATAGTAATGAAAAAATAGATAAGAAGAAATAATATTTTCTGTGCGATTCATTAACTACAGAAATCATACAGAATAGTAAAAAGAAAGATAAAAAAGAATAGTAAAAAAGCTTTTGGTTAGAATAAATTTATCAAGGGAGGATAAAAAGATGTTCAAACCAAAAGCTATTTATTTTGAAAAAGAAATCATAAACTATCCATTAGGAAAAGAATTAATGGAAAAATATCAAGACATCCCAAAAGTGGAAATTGAGAACCATAACAATATTGAGGAAATGAGAAAAAATTCAAACAAAGAATTTGCTAATATGAAAAAAAATCTAATTATAGGAGTTAGAAAAACACATAAATTTGTAGAAAATCATAAAACATCAGATTACTTAGTACCCTATACTTCATCAGGTTGTACAGCAGCATGTATGTATTGCTATTTGGTGTGTAATTACAACAAATGTGCTTATTTGCGTTTGTTTGTGAATCGAGAACAAATGCTAGAAAAAATCATCAAAACCTCTGAAAAGGCAGAAAAAGAGTTGACTTTCGAAATTGGAAGTAATAGTGATTTGATTTTAGAAAATACGATTACGAATAATTTAGTTTGGACGATTGAAAATTTTCAAAATGCCAAACAAGGAAAATTAACCTTTCCAACTAAATTTGATATGGTAGATTCCATTTTACCACTCAATCATCAAGGAAAAGTTACTATTAGAATGAGTGTAAATCCAGAGGAAATCATTAACAAAGTAGAGTTTGGAACTTCTCGATTAAAGGGGAGAATAGAGGCAATTAATAAGCTAAAAGAAGCGGGGTATCCCATTGGGATTTTGATTGCTCCTGTTATTTTGGTAGAAAATTGGAGAGAATTATATTTACAGTTAATTCAAACCTTATATGAAGAATTGTCTGAGAAAGTAAAAAAAGATGCGTTTTTTGAAATTATTTTTATGACTTATAGTTATGTGCATACGAAAATAAATGAGGAGGCTTTTCCAAATGCTATTAATTTGTATGATAAGCAAATGATGACAGGTCGAGGGCGTGGTAAGTATTGGTATAAGAACGATATACGAAGCAATGCAGAATTGTTTTTGCGAGAACAAATGAAAAAGTATTTTCCTAATAATAAGATTGAATATATTGTTTAATGATTTTGAACATGATTTTGGAGATGAGTAGCTGTTTGAAGCAAAGCTGAGTTACAGATAACTTATGCAGAGGCTCGGAGAAAAAAATCATGATAGAGATAGAGTTAAATGTAAAAATTTTTGCATTTTTTAAATTACTAATTTATAAATTTCATGAATTAGTAATCCTCGATAATTAAGAATCACATATAATTTATGTGATTTTTATTATAGGATAAGAATGTTCTAGAATTTCCTATCATAAAAATTTTGGTGATTTTTTAGGAATCGGTTGACAAATCTGATTTTTTATAATATAATACTTTCGCTTATGAATAAATCTTAAACTTCTCCCCGGTAGTTTTAGAATGAATTCATAAAAACAAAAACCAAAAAAGAAATAGGAGGGTAAGTATTACCATGAATAATACTACATATAGTGCAAAACGTGGCGAAATTGAAAGTAAGTGGTATATTATCGATGCAACAAATAAACCACTTGGTAGAGTAGCAACAGAAGCTGCAAAATTATTAAGAGGAAAACACAAACCAACATATACACCTAATATTGATACAGGTGACCATGTTATTATATTAAATTGTAAGGATGTTATTTTAACAGGAAACAAATTAAATCAAAAAATTTATAGACATCACTCAGGTTATATTGGAGGAATGAAAGAAGTTCCTGCCAAAGTAATGCTTGAAAAAAATCCAGAAAAAGCAATGACTTTAGCTGTTAAAGGAATGTTACCTCATAACTCTTTAGGAAGAGCACAGGCTAAAAAATTAAGAGTGTATGCTGGAGCAGAACATGAAAATCAAGCACAAAAACCAGAAGTATGGGAGGTAAAGTAAAATGGCTAAAAAAGAAAATATAGTTTTCTATGGTACAGGTAGAAGAAAAAGTTCTATTGCTAGAGTAAGGCTAGTTGAAGGAACTGGAAAGATAACAATTAATGGAAAAGATATTGACGAATTTTTCGGATTAGAAACTTTAAAAGTTATCGTTAGACAACCATTAACTGTTACAAATACAACTGCAAAATATGATGTGATTGCAACTGTTAAAGGTGGCGGATTTACAGGTCAAGCAGGAGCGATTCGTCATGGTATAGCTAGAGCTTTAAATGAAGCTAATTCAGAATATAGACCAGCTTTAAAATCAAATGGATTCTTAACAAGAGATTCTCGTATGAAAGAAAGAAAGAAATATGGTCTTAAAAAAGCTCGTAAAGCTCCACAATTTTCAAAAAGATAGAATTTATAAAAAACCTCAGAAGTTCAAAATTTCCGAGGTTTTTTATTAGTGTTATATAGTTATATTTTATTAATTGCAAAACATTTCTTTCCTAAATCTTTTATAGAAGCTCCTAAATGGTACATTTCTTTATTATCAATAATCATAAATCTATCATGAAATTTATCCGTTTTAGCAACCTTTAATGTTGAATATTCTTTATTGAATTTTTTAATATCTATATTTTGTATATTATTTTTTTCTGATGTTAATATTGAAACTGCTACATTTTTATTTTTCTTTACTAACATTTTTAAAATGCTATCATCAATATAATTATTTATAATTAAAATTTTCTTTTTTGCTTTTTTGATAATATCAACTATTAAACTATAAGCAGCATATATTTGTCCTTGAAAAAATACTTTTTGTTTTATATTTTCTTCTTGTTGTAATTGATTAAATATCTCATCGAATTTTTTTATCATGTTCTAATATCTTATATTCCATATTAGTAAGTCTTTCAAACATTTGCCTATTAGAAGATATGAATTTTCTCATTTCTATAAAAGTATTTACAATTCTTATACTAGCATTAACTGCAATTTCGCTTTTTAACAATCCTGCTAGCATCGTTATTCCATATTAGTAAAAACATATTTTTTTATTTTATTTTCCATAATTTTCACATCCTTGTTTTAAACTATATACAGCATAAAATATTTGTTTGCAATTGTCAATTCTTTTATTTAATTTTTTACAATTAAAAATATAAAGATAAAGAGTTAAGCATCTCTTCTATAACAAAAAAAGCGAATACCTACTTTAGAAATTTCTTGTAGGTGCTCGCTTTTCTTACTTTGGGTTAAACATGATTTTCGCTCGTATCAGATGATGTCTGAGATTAATTTCGACAACACGTCTGCCATTATATTTGCCCTTTCGTTTTTGTCGATTTTCATACGAGTCATTAGTCCTTCGCAATTTATTTCTAACTGTTTCCTTTCCGCATCAGTAAAGGGCGAAACAAAATGAAGCTCAATACGTTTACATCCCCAGACAGTAACAATGTGGATGTCTATTTCCCCGTATTTTTCCACATATATAGTTATGGAACTATAGTCTGCAGGATAGTACTTCCTTTCATCTCTTATGTTGGCATTTTGCCAACGATAAAGTTGCACACATGGTGCTGGTTGCTCTAACTTTGCATATCCCTGATACTTTGTCTCTTGCATATTCTCAAAAATTTCACTCAATTTCCGTGATAACTTTTTGAGTTCTTTAGCAGACATATGTACCTGTGCCTCAGGAAACTGCGTTGTAAGTTGCTTGAAGATTTCTTCTAATGTAGGATATTTAATTTGTGTGTTCATGTTTTACCTCCTTGCCTTTACTAGGCTCTGAAAAAATTGTTATAAGCTACCATACATATATTATAAAACATTTTACATAATATTGCAAGTTTTAATGGAAAATGAAAAAACTCCTAATTTTATAGGAGTTCTCTTTAAATTAATAATTGTTATTTCTTTGTTGTTTTCTAGCTCTTCTGCAATCTGCACATCTTACTGGTTGATTTTCAAAACCTTTTTCAGCATAAAATTGTTGTTCTCCAGCTGTAAAAGTAAATTCTGAACCACAATCTCTGCAAGTAAGAGAAATATCTTCATAATTTGTTTCCATTATATAAACCTCCTTTTTAGAATGATTTGAATTATTTTTTTACTTAACCAATCTAAAGAGAAGGGAAATAACTTAAAATAAATTCATATGAGTTTCTTTTTTGAAACTTAACTAACTATATCATAATAAAGCAAGAAATACAAGCAAAATGTATCATTTTATTCAATTATTTCTAAAGCATCACTATTTCCATTGATACCTTCTAAATTATAATAAGTATTAGGAATATTGCCAACAATTACATTTTCCATTAATAAGACTTGATTGGTAATTTCTCGTGAAATATTATCAAATGGTGTTAAGATATTCACATTACATTTTACTTGTAAATATACTCTATGTAAGGTCTGATTGATTCCTTGTGCTGTAAATTCACTTCTTAAATCTGTTTCAACATCGCCAACAGAGGTTATTGTTATTTTGACGCCAGGACCTCTTCCTGCCAACATTTTAAAACCAGTAAAACTACCGAATGGCAATCTCTATATGCTCTCTACCTTTGTGATCGATTTCTTCTTGAATTTTATTAGCCACGTCAGAAATAATTTCATTTATGGGTATGACATTTGACCTTATCATCGTAATATTGCCATTGTTGTCTTTATCAATTGAAAATAGTTCATCATAAGTATGCTGTTTCATTACATTAGTTGCCTGTTCGTTAGATACCATAGTGGCTATTGACTTTGCTCTATTTTCGCATAGTGTATCAAAAATAGGTAATACAGCATCCAAAATAAGTTTCATGGTAGCAAAAGCTATGACTAAAATAATGAATAGTGTAGACATCTTTTTAGCTTTTTCACTTTGCATTTTTTTTCTAGAGTGTACGATAATTTTAGGGATTCTAATTCTTGGTCTAGAATAAATCTTATGCATAAGTAATTCCTGTTTTAACATAGCGAGGAATAAATAGTTTTTGCCCTATATCAATTCTGTTTTCGTCCTCAATACCATTGGTTCTTACAATATCATCCACAGTACTGCCATATCTTTTAGCAATTTGCCATAAGGTATCTCCTTTTTTAACAAGATAAAGAATTAGGCTATAATCTTCGGCTTCTCTTTCACCATTTGTTTGAATTTCATTCATAATATTCATATTGGTATTTCGATACATATCTGTATGCATCATTAAATCTATGTTGCTAGAAACCATTCCGCCATCTTGAAGGATAAAATCTTGATTAGCAACTTCTACATCTAATTTGCAATTAATATTTTCAGAATCCTCTACACCATCAAGGGTATATTCAAATGGTATTTTTGAATTTCGTATCTCCATTTGTAGGTCTTGATTGGATAGCATAAAGTTAATTTCTAATGTACCAGTATATACAATTCGATTGGCTAAATTATCTTGTTTTTCGATAATAGGATTAACATCTACGTCAATTATATTTTTATTTTCTATGCCATCTATTTCTACTTTTTCTCTGATTTGCTTCATTTCCTTACGAGTTTGCTTATTGGTTATGGTGGTTATTTTCTTTTTGTTGAACTCAAGATTTTCGCAAGGACTATATAGGTCTTGAATGAGATTAATTTGTTTTTCTTCATATACAATAGCAACAACTCCCATTTCTAATTCAATATAAATGGAATGTTCTTCAGGTGCATTTGGTTTGATAATCATATTTTTGATTTCATAATCTAAATCACAGATATTTTCTTCTGTTACATTTGGTATATCAACAAAACCAACAATTGGTATTTTGGTATCAATAGAGTTGACTCTATTATCCTCTGTTAAATACATTATTTTTATTTTTGCTTCTGCTTTGGCTAAAATTTTGTTGTAACTTACTTTGACATCTTTGTCGACAATCGCAATATCTGTTTTTAATATCTCGGCTAAGTTGTCAATTGTATCAATAGAAATATTGTCTTTTGTATAAATTTTATTTTCGCCCATTCCCACCAAAGAATTAACACGTAAATCCTCTTTTAACATTTGTATGCCTTCTGCATTTTGGATATTGTTTACAATTTCTACCTCTTCTTTTGCATATATCTTGATGTCTATTTCTAAAGTGGCTTTGATTCCTATTTTTCTTCCATTGATTACTTTACATTCGATGGATTTTAATTTCGTTTGTACGACAGATTCCATTCCTTCTCCTGCATTGGAAACAGGAATTATCTCTGAAAAGTCTAGACTGGTATTAATTCCTCTAACCTTGTCTTGGGAGTCATCTGCTAAATACATAATATTGGTATTAATATTTCCGTCAATTCTGACTTTTTCATCTAATACGTCTTTTTTATAGATACATACAACCCCACTTGTACAAATTGTGTTTAAAATATCTGGCTTAGAATCTGGAACTATCATATCTCCTTCTACCATTATGATGTCCTTTTTAGAAGCGATTAATTTATTTACACATAAGTTTTCGTTTACTGTTTCTAAAACCATTTGGTTTACCTCCTTTTTTTTTCTTTATAACATGTATATTAGGAGGTAGATAAGTTTATGACAAAAATCTGTGACAACAGGGGCGTCCCTTTTTGTCACATTCAAATTATTGATAAAAGGTTATTATAGTAAAAAAAAACAGAGAGAACTCTGTTTTTTATATTGTAGGAAAGTTCTCCTAGTAGGAGGGCTTTCTGTACAAGATAAATATGGGAATTTATAGAATTTCTTTGCGGTTGCCACCGCTTAGAAATTCTTAAATTCGTTTTTATAAAACTGTTTTTTTTCTTTTGTTTTCCACTGCTGGAGGAATTAATGGGGAATAGGAGTCTCCATCAAAAACCTCAACTTCAACGGTTCTAGTTAATACATCTGTATAACTATAAGTAACATTTCTATCATTTTCTTCATATTTTACAATGAAAATATTTGGATAGGCTTTTTCTATTGTAGCTTCTTTTTCAAAGGCTTTACTTCTTCCTAAAGAGCCTTTTACGATTATCTTTTGACCCACTTTATCTAAGATGTCTGTTTTTAGATTTGTTATATCTGTACGACAAATCATGTAATCACCTCTCCCTTAAGATGGCTTGATTATAGCATTTTCTACCCAAATTGTCAAAAAAGACAAAGTTTTGTCAAATACCTTTATCTAACTGATTTCAAGGGATTTAGCGTTTTTAGACTTGTAATTTACAGTTATATTACAATTATATTACAGAAACATTAAGTTGGGTTATATTTATTTATAAATTGAATTAATTTAATTCTTTTATCATCTTTCCATTGGCTCCTATTCCACTTACACCTTTCTTTCCATCTCTTAGTTCTTTGGCAATATCATCTATTGTGACATATTTATATTTTTCGGTGAATGCAATTTTTTCTGCAATTACTAAAGGATCTAGAAAATCAATTAATATTCTGGCAGGGGAAGAGGCAAAATTTGCTCCAGCTGAAATAATGGCTTCAAAATAACTTTGACAAGCACCGAGCAAAGATAACGAGATGATTGTTAGTTTCTTGGTCAAATTTTCTTGCTTCTTTAACAGTTTGAATAAAATATTTGGAATTTCTATAATTGTAGATATTGTTATAGTCTCTTCCTTTTTTTATCATGCCATCATGTCCAGTTATAACAAGTATATCAGGATTGTATTTTTGTAATAGACGATAGATGACTCTTGGTTGTCGATATTCGGGTATGTTTTTTACAATGGCATTTAAGCCTAATTTTTTATAATAATAATAGGATTTTTGACTATATTTTCTATCGCCATCTAAGTGTAGTATTTTTCCTGTTATGATTTTTTCTTTATTTCTACTATTTTGACTGAGTATTCCGATTTTGTATTCATCTGTATTCCTTTTTTCTTTTGTTTCTGTTATTTTACTGTTCATTTTAGAATGGAAAGTTTCTATCTTTCTATTTACGGTTTGTTTGTCAACTATTTCTAAATCTTCTATATCACTATCTACTTCAATTCTGTCAACAAGTCCTTTTAAGATGGCAATTTTTTTGGGGGGTGTATTGATAATATTTTTTACCATAAATAAAATATCTTTTTCATAAGATTTTCTTGCTACAATATCTCCTTTTTTAATTTGATTCATGTTATCACCTCTTAATATGAGATATTATATTCTATGTCAGATTTTGTCGATTAGTGAATAAAAGATAAACGGCATATGAAAAAGTTATTTCAATTTAGCGAAATAACTTTATAATTTACTTATCTAATTTTAAAGTAACAAATTTATCATAAAAATCAGGAATTTGTTTTTGTAGACGAATTGGTCTTAAATTTAAATCTGTAAAGCAATGTTTGGTTTCACCTATTAAAATTAAATTACCAGTATTTTTATTTGTTATATGATAACCCATCGTCAAACGAACGCCATTAAATTCTTTTACAAAAGGTTGAATTGTTATCAAATCATCAAATGTAACATGTGATTTATAATCACAATTAACACCTAAAACAGGAATCATAACACCTTGCGCCTCAAAAGCAGAATAAGGCATATTATGGGCAGCTAACATTTCACATCTAGCTTCTTCTAAAAAACGAATATAATTGGAGTGGTGAACAACTCCCATTCTATCTGTTTCGTAATAATTAATTTTTCTTTCAAAAGTAAAGTTCATAGTAATTAAATCCTTTCAATTTTTATTCATTTTTACTATATTGTAGTATATCATAAAAAAGATTTCGTGTAAAACTGAAACTTAAATCTGAAAAATAATAGATATTTAATTAGAAACGTGATATAATCGAGAAAAGAGAGGAGAAAATCATGTCAAAATTTGTGCATTTACATATCCACAGTGAATTCAGTTTACTAGATGGAGCCAATCGAATCAAAGACTTACCAGTACGAGCCAAAGAATTAGGAATGGAGGCCATAGCCATCACTGACCATGGAGCGATGTATGGAGCCATTGATTTTTATAAAGCTTGTAAAAAAGAAGGCATCAAGCCAATCATTGGATGTGAGGTCTATGTAGCACCAAGAAGCCGTTTTGATAAAGAGCCAAATATCGATAATCGATACAATCACTTAATCTTATTGGCAAAAAATCAGCAAGGATATCAAAATTTGAGTAAACTAGTCTCCATTGGATTTGTAGATGGTTATTATTATAAACCTCGTATCGACATAGAGGTATTAGAAAAATACCACGAAGGATTAATATGCTTAAGTGCTTGTTTAGCAGGTTCTGTCAATCAATCCTTATTAAAGGGAGACAATGAAAAGGCAGAAGAAATTGCACTTTGGCATAAAAAAGTATTTGGAGAAGATTATTATATTGAAATTCAAAACAATGGGATAAAAGAACAAGTTTTGGCTAACCAAAAATTAATTGCTTTAGCTAGAAAATTAGAGATTCCACTAGTAGCCACCAATGATGCCCATTATCTAAAAAGGGAAGATGCCTATAATCACGAAGTTTTACTTTGTATTCAAACAGGTAAAAGAATGAGTGATATGGACCGAATGCGTTTTGAAACAGATGAATTATATGTGAAATCACCAGAAGAAATGATAGAGTATTTCAAATCCTTTCCAGATGCGATTGAGAATACCGTTAAAATTGCAGAAAAATGTAATGTGGAATTTGAATTTGGTCATACCATTTTGCCAAATTACGATGTGCCAGAAGAATTTCCAACTCATTATGATTATTTTAAAAAATTATGTGATGATGGTATTAAAAATAGATATGGGGAAAATCCTTCTCAAGAAATATTAGATAGGATGGAATATGAACTTGGTGTCATTCAAAAGATGGGATATGTCGATTATTTCCTAATTGTATGGGACTTTATTCATTATGCCAAAACACATGGGATACCAGTAGGACCAGGAAGAGGTTCAGGAGCAGGTTCCATTATTGCCTATGCTATTGAAATTACAGATATTGACCCTATGAAATATGGTCTTCTTTTTGAAAGATTTTTAAATCCAGAAAGAATTAGTATGCCTGACTTTGACGTAGATTTTTGTTATGAACATAGACAAGATGTAATTGACTACGTATCTGAAAAATATGGACATGACCATGTGTCTCAGATTATCACATTTGGAACGATGGCAGCTAAAATGGTTATCCGAGATGTAGCAAGGGTGCTAGATGTAGCTTATGCAGAAGCAGATAGTTTGGCAAAAATGATACCAAATGAATTGCATATTACCATTCAAAAGGCATTAGAACAAAATAAAGAACTAAAAGAACGATATGAAACAGATGAAACGGTAAAAAAAGTATTAGATATTGCGATGGCATTAGAAGGAATGCCAAGACAGGCATCCACACACGCTTGCGGAGTGGTCATCACCAAAGAACCAGTTGATACTTATGTGCCATTGTATGTTCGAGATGACCAAATTTCAACCCAATACATCATGACAACTTTAGAGGAATTGGGCTTATTAAAAATGGACTTTTTAGGATTAAGAACCTTGACTGTTATTCAAGATACCATTGATTTAGTGAAAGAAAATAGGGGAATTGATGTCGAATTTGACAAAGAAATGGCAGACCCAAAGGTATATAAACTATGGCAAGAGGGAAAATCCTGTGGCATATTCCAATTTGAGTCACAAGGTATGACAAATTTCATGAAGGAACTAAAACCAGACTGTTTAGAAGACTTGATAGCAGGAGTATCTCTATACAGACCAGGGCCAATGGACCAAATTCCAAGATATGTAAAAGGAAAACTAAATCCGGGACACAATGAATATACCCATCCACGATTAGAGCCAATCCTAAATGTAACTTATGGTTGTATGGTTTATCAAGAACAAGTTATGCAGATTGTACGTGATTTAGCTGGCTATTCACTAGGAAGAGCTGACTTAGTAAGAAGAGCCATGGGAAAGAAAAAGCTAGACGTCATGGCAAAAGAAAGAGAAGTATTTATCCATGGACAAGTAGACGACGAAGGCAATGTAGTTGTGCCAGGATGTGTTAGAAATGGAATTGACGAAGCATCCGCCAATAAAATATTTGATGAAATGGCAGAATTTGCGAAATATGCCTTCAATAAATCACATGCAGCTTGTTATGCTGTCATTGCTTACCGAACTGCTTACTTAAAAGCTTATTACCCAGCAGAATTCATGGCAGCTACCCTAAATAGCTTTTTAGGAAACTTAGACAAAATACCACAATATATTGATGAATGCAAATTACTTGGCATCGAAATATTGAAACCAGAAATCAACAAAAGTGATGCTAAATTTACCACTGAATATGATGGCGAGTTTGGCGAGTCAGACCCAAAGTTGCCAATAAGCAAAAAACAATCAACCACAGAATTATTATCACAGTCAAAAGCTAAGATTCGTTTTGGTTTAGGAAGTATTAAAAATGTGGGAACTGTGCCAGTTAATAGCGTTGTCAAAGAAAGAAGAGAAAATGGACCTTATAAGAGTTTCACCGATTTTTGTGAGAGAATAGCAGATGAAGCGGTTAATAAAAAATGTATCGAAAGTTTAATAAAAGCAGGGGCTTTTGACGAATTTGAACAGACAAGAAGTACTTTATTAGCTTCTTTTGAAGGAATTATCGATTCGATTCAAAGTAGTAAGAAAAGAGGTTTAGCGGGACAAGTTTCCATGTTTGATTTAGGCTCTGAACAAGAAAAAGAAGAAATGAATGAGGTTAAATATAAGTTTTATGAACAAGAAGAAATGTCAAATAAAGAGTTGTTGTCCATTGAAAAAGAAATGCTGGGAATTTATATTTCTGGTCACCCATTGGAAAAATTGAGAAGTCAAATTGATGCACAAGCAACTATTAATACTATGCAATTACGAGAGTTAGATGAGCAGATGAGTTCACAAATGTTAATGGAAGAAGGAGTAAGAAATGAGAAACCAAAATTTGTGGATGGGCAAAAAATAAAATATATAGGAATTATTACTTCGATTAAAAAGAAATATACAAAAAATAATAAGATTATGGCTTTTGTTACGATAGAAGATTTATATGGTACAGCTGAAATCATTGTATTTGAGAATGCTTACTTAACAGCAGGTAAGAGTTTAGTGGAAGAAAATATTGTTGTGGTCCATGGTCGTTTGAGCATTCGAGAAGATGATACGACTACTATTATTGCTAATGAATTAAAAGATTTTGGCAATCAAAAACAGAAGATTTTTACCCTTGATATTACAAATGCTAATGACGAACAAAAGGAAAAGTTAAGAGGGGCTTTGCGATATTTTAATGGGGATAGAAATAATATGAATGTGCAAATTAGGATAGAAGAAGAACTAAAACCATGTGGACAGATTTATTGGACAGAGCAGATTCAAGGAGTGTTTGAAGATATTTTGGGAAAAGAAAATGTGGACATGGGGACGTAGATGATGTCCCTATTTGTGCCTTTTTCTATAAAAAATTATGAGAAATAGTGTTGAGGTGAAATTTTTTGTTAATGAAATAAGTAATAAATGATAAGAATTTTGAAAGAGGAAACGATTATGGAAAAAATTGAAATGTTAGAAGGAATTTTGAATAGTTATCCATATCCTATTGTTTTTGTAGATAATGATTATAGGATTAGATTTATGAATAAAAATGCACAATACCATTATCGCAAAAAGGGAAAAAATCTAATAGGAAAGAGCATATTTGATTGTCATAATGAAAAATCTATTGGAAAAATAAAAAACACTTATGAAGAAATTAAAAAAACTGAAAAAGATGTATTTATATTTGTAAATTCTAGAAATCAAAGAGTTTATATGCAAGGTGTCAAAAATCAAAAAGGCGAATGGATAGGATTTATAGAAAGATTTGAATTAAACTTGCAAATGTAAATAAAATAAGATTGCTACACTGCAATGGTTTCATTTATTTGTGAGAAAGTAAAATGAAACCATTGTAGTGTAGTAATTTCTATCACTTATTATACTATGCTATTAAACAAAGCTTTTCAAAATATTTAAACATAGGATATTTAAAAATTCACAAAAAAGCGTGCAATTTTATGGGAAATGTGATACCATAATTATACGAAAATCATTTTAATAATTTTATCAAGTTGTTTTATTCAAATAATTTTAATCATGAACTAAATCCAATCATTAAAAAACAAAAAGAGGAGGTGAATGCCATACCGAGAGTAGCAAGAAAAAATCATATAAGTCAATATTTTCATATTGTTGTTAAGGGAATAAATGCAGAATATATATTTAGAAAAAAAGAGTATATGGAAAAATATAAGAATTTATTGAAAAAGAATGCAAAGAATCATCAAATCAATATACTTGCTTACTGTATTATGAATAATCATGCCCATATATTATTATATACAAAAGAAAAAACTGAAATGGCTAGTTTTATGCAAAAAACCAATACTAGCTATGCTAAATATTATAATTTTTATGAAGATAGAGAGGGATATGTTTTTAAAGGACGATATTATACACAAAATATTTTATCATTAAAACAATTATATAATTGTTTGGTTTATATCCATAAAAATCCAATAAAGGCAAATTTAGTAACCAAAATGGAAGATTATCCGTTTTCAAGTTATCACGAATTCTTTAAAGATAAAGAGATAATAGATGAACAAAGTATAAAATTGTTAGAATTAAAATTAGATAATTATTATAATGATTTAATAAAAATACATAGAATGGAAGATATTACAGATATATTTGATATAAAAGAATACATAGATGCCCAACAAATCTTAAGAGAATATGAAAATAATTACAAGCAACCAATTAAAAAATTGAAGGAACAAAACGAAATTTTAGAAAAGATAATTGTTGATTTAAATGAAAAGGCAGGAATGCCAATTAGAAAGATAGCAGAAAAGATAAGTGTTAATAAAAACAAAGTGAATAAAATTTTAAAAGAAAAAAGAAAATAGGGGACAAAATGTACGTCCCCATGTCCTCCATGTCCTAAATCCATTCACCATATTTTTTCATATAAATCTTTTTAGCAAAAATGGCCACAAAGCAATAAAGAAGAGTAATTGCAAAAATCAAGAAAATATATTTTGTAGCAATTGGTACAAATCCAAGTAAATTTCCTAAACCAGTAAAAGGAACCAAAATTCCAATAATAATTAAAGAAATAGAGGAAATATAAACAGCTTTATGGGCATTACTTTGTACAAATGGCAATTTAGCGGTACGAATGATATGCATGCCTACTAAATTGGAGGTGATGCTATAACTAAACCAAATGGTTTGGAAAGTAGCGACATCTCTTACTTGGAAAATGAACCAAAGAGAGGCAAATACAAGCATATCAAAGGCAGAGCTAAGTGGTCCCATAAAAAACATAAATTCTTTTAGACTCTTGATGGAAAATGTTTTTGGCTTCTGTAAAGATTCTTTGTCTACATGGTCAAAAGGTAAAGTCAATTGTCCAAAATCATATAATAAACCTTCTACTAATAATTGAATAGGTGTTTCTGGTAAAAAAGGTAGCAAAGCACTAGCAATGACGACAGAAACGACTTCTCCAAAGTTGAAACTAGTTGCTAATTTAATATATTTCATAAGATTCACATAGGTACGTCTTCCTTCTGTGACACCATCTAGTAATACATTTAAGTCTTTTTCTAATAAGATAATATCAGCAGCTTCTTTGGCAATATCAACTGCGGTATCAACAGAAATTCCAACATCGGAATTGGTAAGGGAAGGGCTATCATTAATGCCATCTCCCATATAGCCTACGACATTTCCGGATTCTCTTAAAAGCCTTACAATTCTAGCTTTTTGAATTGGAGAAAGTTTGGCGAATATATTGGTTTTCTTCAATAATCGTAAAACAGCAACATCGGTTAATTTATCCAGTTTACTTCCTAATACAATATTTTTAGAGTTAATACCGACTTTATTACAAATACATCTTGTAACTTCTGCATTATCTCCTGTTAAAACCATGACACGAATGCCAGCACGATTTAATTTTTCGATGGACTCTTTGGCACTTTCCTTTGGAGGGTCTAAAAATCCAATAAATCCTAATAATATCATATTTTTTTCGTCAGCCACTGAAAAGTTTTCGATGTTAGTAATATCATTTTTTTGACATACAGCTACGACTCTTAGTCCATCTTCATTTAATTTCTTGCTAATTTGTCTGATATTTTCTTTGATTTCTTTCGTGATAGGAGAAACTTTTCCTTTATAATCAATCATGGTACAAATGCTTAGAATTTCTTCCACAGCACCTTTGGTGATTAATTGCTTTTTTGTACCATCACTTACGACAACAGATAAACGCCTACGAGAAAAGTCAAAAGGAATTTCATCTATTTTTTTATATTTTTCTGAAATCTCTTTCATGTTATTTTCAAAAGCTCTTTGGATAACAGCTTCATCAATATTTCCTTTTAATCCAGTTTGAAAGTAGGAATTTAAAAAGGCATGTTTTAAAACTCTAGTATCTTCTTCTCCTTGAACATCTAGATATTTTTCTAATACAATTTTATCCTCTGTTAAGGTTCCTGTTTTATCGGTACATAAGATGTTCATAGCACCAAAATTCTGAATGGAATCTAGCTTTTTCACAATGGTTTTTTTCTTAGACATTCGGATAGCACCTTTGGACAAGCTAGAGGACAAAATAACAGGTAATAGGAGAGGGGTAATCCCAATGGCGATTGCCACAGCAAAAGTAAATGCTGTAATGATATCATGTTTCCAAGCGTTTAGTAAAAAGACGATAGGAATCATGATTAACATGAAACGAATTAACAATCTACTAATGCTTTCAATTCCTTTTTGGAAAGCGGTTTTAGGTTTTCCAAGAGTTAGGGTGTGAGCTACTTTACCAAAGTAAGTAGAGTCAGCTGTTTTGATGACAATTCCTTTGGCACTTCCTGAAATAACATTAGTTCCCATGAAACAAATGGTGTCTAAGTCTGCAATACTATCTAAATTTTCTATCGATGTTTCGGTTTCCACAAGCTTTTTAACACTATCGGATTCACCAGTTAAAGAGGATTGTCCAACATATAAATCTTTTGCCTCAATTACTCTTAAGTCAGCTGGAATCATACTACCAGCAGAAAGAAATACGACATCTCCTAAGGTGATTTCACGAATGGGAATTTCAATTTTTTCTCCATTACGAAGCACAGTGGTTGTGGTTGCTACCAGCTGTTTTAATTCTTCTGCTGCTTTATTAGAACGATATTCCTCGAAAAAGTCTAATAAAGTGCTTGCTGTGACTAAGATAGCAATTACAATAATATTGGCATAACTTGGCGTGGGTGGCAAATAAATATCGGTATAAATTAAAATAGCTACAATCCCAAGTAAAATACAATTAAAAGGGGTAAATAGGCTTTCTAAAAAATAGTGATACCACTTTTTGGGTTTGGCTTGCTTAATTTCATTCAATCCTAAATTACGAAGCCTTTCTTCTGCTTCACTAGAGGAAAGTCCTTCTTCTTTTACTTTGTATTTTTTAATAAAATCTTCTTTGGGCAATGTGGCTTCTTGCCCATATAATTTAGTAACATTTACTTCGTCTTTGGTTGTATTGTTTGACAAATTAATCATCTCCATTTTTCTTAGTTCTAGGAAAGTGCATTTATGCACTTGACATAGAAATAAATTATGCGAAGGTTAGATTTTCTTACCATTTTATGGCTTAGAAAATCTTAGCTCCGTTTTTTATTTATAAAGATTATACCACTATTTTCAAAAGATTACACAAAAATATAGAAAAAAATATAAAAATATGAGACAATGGGGACAGGTATTAGTTGTCTCATAAATTGAGAAGAAAAGAGAGGTATTATGAAAGATACAAGAATTGAAAAATTAGCGAATCAGTTATTAACCTATTCCATTCAGATAAAACAAGGGGAAAATGTTTTAATTGAATTATTGGGAGAAGATGGCAGTCCTTTAGCAAAAGAATTGATAAAAAAAGCGGAAGAGTTAGGAGCCAAACCATATTTTAATATTGTAAATTATGAAATTTTACGAGTGATGTTAGAAAAAGCCACAGAGGAACAAATAAAATTATATGCCAAGCATGACCAAATGAGAATGAAAGATATGGATGCCTATATAGGAATAAGAGCTAATTCAAATAGTAGTGAATTAAGTGGAATACCAAAAGATAGGATAGAATTATATAATAAGTACTATACGGTTCCCGTTCATTTTGAAGAGAGAGTGAAAAATACAAGATGGTGTATTTTAAGATATCCAAATGCTTCCATGGCACAAATGGCAAAAATGAATCAAGATGAATTGGAAGATTTTTATTTTAAAGTATGTAATATAGATTATGCTAAGATGTCAAAAGCAATGGAGGCATTGAAAGATTTAATGAATCGTACAGATAAGGTGCATATTTTAGGAGATGGAACAGATTTAACATTTAGTATCAAAGGAATTCCAGCAGAGAAATATGTGGGGACATTTAATATTCCAGATGGCGAAGTAGCAACTGCACCAGTTAAGACAAGTGTGAATGGCTATATTTCCTATAATACAGAAACAACGTATAATGGAATTACTTTTCATAATATTAGGTTTGAATTTAAAGAGGGTAAAATTGTAAAGGCAACTTCTAATAAGACAAAAGAATTAAATGAGATATTGGATGTAGATGAGGGAGCAAGATATATTGGAGAGTTTGCCTTGGGATTGAATCCATATATGGAAAAACCAATAGGGGATACGTTATTTGATGAGAAGATTAAAGGTAGCTTTCATTTTACACCAGGTGATAGTTTAGAAGAGAGTGATAATGGCAATCGTTCTAGCATTCATTGGGATATTGTGAATATACAAACTCCTGAACATGGCGGAGGAGAGATTTATTTTGATGGCGTATTGGTTAGAAAAGATGGTAGATTTGTTTTACAAGAATTGGAGAATTTAAATCCATAGATTGACATAATAAAAATAAGAGGATATAATATTACTATCATACATAAAGGAGGTAACGAAATGACTACTAGAACAGAAAATATAGAACGGCTAATGAAGGAATATAGTAGCCAACTTATCAGGTTTTGGGAAGAAGGTGAACTAGAGTTTTCAGACTATAATAAGTGGATTGAGTTTATAGCTGTGTATTTTACACGGCACTATAAAGACCACTTGGAGTATTGGAAAGCAACAGCTGTCGATGACAAAGATGAGTACCGATACTGGGAAAGAAAGATAGCCACAGAGTTGGAGACAATGTACCATGTAGTTAAAGGTGCAATTGAAGAACAGTACAACATATGTACAAAAAAGCAATCATGGCTGGCAAAATTGGGAATTCGGAAAGATAGAATTCTCATGGACACAAGGAAAAATACAGAGGTATATAGAAAGATATTAGAAAATATAGGAGAAAGTCATCTATCTCCTAATAATATGTTTTTTTCTAATGTTAGATATATACTGGAGTTTGATGAAGGCAAAAGCAGTTACCGAATGTCTAGAGAATTTTTGTAATCTATAACCTGAATTTGATAAAAATAAAAGGAGAGGGGCGATAAGTAGAGCCTTTCTCCTTTTAAACTAATAAGAAAATCATATATGAATAAAGTGAAATCATATGATATAGTATATGATTTTAGAAGGAAGTGATTTTTATGTTTTATATTCCATCTAGTGATAATGCTAATATAGCGGTATATGAATTGAATCCAAGAGCCGATAAAACAATAGTATTAGTGCATGGTTGGCCACTATCCCATAAGATGTTTGAGTATCAATTGCCAGATTTAATACAAGCTGGATATAGAGTAATAAGCATTGATTTAAGAGGATTTGGTGCTTCCGATGTAACAAGCAATGGATATGATTACAATCAATTTGCAACAGATTTATATTATGTTATTTATGCATTAAATCTAATGAATTTTGATTTATTGGGATTTTCTATGGGAGGCGCTATCGTTACTAGGTATATGAAATTATATAGAGGTTATGGTGTGAGGAAATTGTGTTTATGTGATGCAGCTGTTCCGTCCTATTGTAAATCCATGAATAATCCGTATGGTCAAACGATAGAAGCGACGAATCAGTTAATAGAATTGGCATATAAAGATAGACCAGCTCTGAATGAATATTTTGGAGGTATATTTTTTTATAAACAGCCTTCCAAACCTTTTAAAGATTGGATGCAAAATTTGAATAATAGTGCTTCTGGATTAGGAGAAATGAATTCATTAATTGAGTTAAGAGATGAAAATACATTTAATGATTTAAAATATATTTCTGTGCCAACTGGGATTTTTCATGGAAAAGAAGACAAAATATGTCCTTTTCCTATGGCAGAGATTATGCATAAACAGATTCAGAATTCAACGGTATTTCCTTTTGAGCGTTCTGGACATGGAGCTTTTTATGATGATAAAGAGAATTTTAATAAAACTTTGATACAATTTTTGGAGGAAAAAAGATAAGCATAACAAATATATTATGAAAAGTCTTCATAAAACATTGACAAATCTATCAATAAATTAGATAATCTGTTAAGACAAAGAAGTTATCATACAATTGGTGAAATAGGAGGAAAAATAATATGATAAGATTTGAATGTGATTATGCAGAAGGAGCTTGTCCAGAAATTATAAAAAAATTAGAAGAAACTAATAGGGAGCAAACAGAAGGGTATGGAAAAGATATTTATTGTGATTTAGCAAGAGAGAAAATAAAAAAATTATGCCAATGCGAAGAAGCAGAGGTTCAATTTTTAGTTGGTGGAACACAAACTAATATGATTGTAATAAGTTCTATATTAAAAACATATCAAGGAGTATTATCAGCTCAAACTGGACATATTAATGTGCATGAAACAGGAGCCATAGAGGCAACAGGGCATAAAGTGTTGGTGATTGATACGAAAGATGGAAAATTAACAGATAAAGACATAAGAAAGTTTTACCAAAACCATTATGAAGATGAAAATCAAGAGCATATGGTACAACCGGGAATGGTGTATATATCTTATCCGACAGAAAATGGATTATTATATAGTAAGAAAGAATTGGAAGACTTATATCAAACTTGTAAAGAATGTAATTTACCACTTTATATTGATGGTGCAAGGTTAGGATATGGTTTAATGTCAGAAGAAGCTGATATGACGATTTCTGATATGGCTAAAAATTGTGATGCTTTTTATATTGGTGGAACTAAAGTAGGAGCTTTATTTGGAGAAGCAGTTGTTATTACCAATAAAAGTTTGCAAGAGAATTTTAGATATTGTATGAAACAAAGGGGAGGATTGTTAGCAAAAGGTCGTTTATTAGGAATGCAGTTTGATATACTATTTGAAAATAATTTATATTTTGATTTATCAAAACATGCTGTTGATATGGCAATGAAAATTAAAAAAGCGTTTTCTGATGAAGGATATAAATTTTTATATGATTCCAATACAAATCAACAGTTTCCAATCATACCAAATGAAGTTTTAGATAAGTTGTCTAAGAAGTATTCATTTTGTTTATGGGAGAAAATAGATGATAAAAATAATGCTGTAAGATTTTGTACAAGTTGGGCGACTAAAAAGGAAGATGTAGAGGAATTAGTAAAAGATATAAAAAATTAAAATATAAAAAGAAATAGCTGTTCTTCAGGCGAAGGGCAGCTATTTATGAATCAAGGGTGAAAATACTCGTATTCAATGGAACCTATCTCTTGGTAGAGCCTTTTTACGGCATGGCATACTCTAGGATTGCAACCAAACAGGTTGCCAGTTTCGTTGAGTGTTTCTCCTAAGCAGTATCCACCGCATTTTTCAGACACCTCACAATTTGCACATGCAGGCATATTAGATGCCTTGCGTGAACGCAGAGTTTCAATTCTATCTTCATAAAATTGAATTATTTTCTTTTCTGCATCCCACTTGCCATATACTAATGGCTCCATGTGATTGGCGTTTTCGCCAAAGGTTACCATATCACATGCGGATACATAACCATCTGTTGTAAGGTGTGGAACAGGCATGCAAGCACGACAATTGTATTCTGAACACCCATCAAAATTATAGATAAGATTGGTGCCATAGAATACTCCGATGCTTTTAGCATATTGATATGCCTTTACATAGGTGTTCACAAATGTGTCCATGTCAAAATGAAAATCTTCTTGTCGTTTAGGCGTCATACAGACAGGCTTGCTTTGTATTTCTTGAAATAAAGGGTCAGCCCATATATGTTTTACACCTAAAGAGGTAAAATAATCAATCATTTCGATTTGACGACGCATATTGTCGTCAGTGATAGTGACACGGATTCCAACGGTTCCAGCTTTTTGAAGATGAGATGTTAGATATTTAACATTCTCTTCAATCACTGGTGAAGATGGTCTTTTGCATGGAAAAGGCCTATTATAATCGTGGATGTCAGGTGGTCCATCAGAGGAAACCCAAACAATATTGACATTTTCAGCTATCCAGTTTCGAATGGCTGGAGAAAATGCACCATTTGTCTGAAGCTCTACACTAAGGTTTTCACCTACTTTTGAATATGCATAATCTTTAATTTGTTTCATCAAAGAAAATGCTTGGGTAGGTTCACCTGGACCATAGAACCGAATGTGGCGACTTTGAAAGTTGCCGAAGAAATAATCAATACCAGTTTTTGCAAAATCCAAGTCTAAATCTTGAATTGGTGTAGATTTCCTCTTTTTACTGTTGTAGCAATAACTACATCGTAGATTACAACGTGTAGTTAAAAAGAAAGAAATCATTTGCTTGTTTACATGAGGCATATTTTCAACTCCTTCATCATTATTTGGTTCGCAATTTCAAGATACGAAATGCGAACCGATTTGAATGTTTCTATGCTATATTATAACATAATTAACATAAGATGTAAATAGAGTTAGAATTTAGGAAAACGACTATATGATTGACAAAATTTATTTAAAGAGATATTAACAAAAATAAGGTGAAAACATAAGAAGAGGCAATAAAACCTCTTCTCATTAAATTTTTATAAAATCAAAAACATATGATAAACCAAATTGGTCAACATACAAACCACAATGCCACAAGCAGTAGGAAGTAGAAAACTAAGAGCCGTCCATTTCCAGCTACCAGTTTCTTTTTTTATGGTCAAAAGAGTGGTAGCACAAGGATAATGTAAAACGGTAAATAACATCACGTTAATAGCAGTCAAAATCGTCCAACCATGAGAAATCAGAATTTGACCAATGGACAAAGTATCTTCTAAATTAACTAAAGAGTTGCCACCCAAGTAGCACATCAAAATAATTGGTAAGACAATTTCATTGGCTGGAATACCAAGAATAAAAGCAGTCAAAATGTAGCCATCTAAGCCCATTAATTGAGCAAATGGATTTAAGAAATTAGCAATTACAGTCAGTAAGCTTTCACCATTGATTCCGATATTAGCAAACAACCAAATGATTAGTCCAGCAGGTGCTGCAACACTAATGGCTCTTCCTAGCACAAATAAAGTCCTATCAAAAATGGAACGTATTAAAATTTTTCCAAATTGAGGTTTTCGATAAGGTGGTAATTCTAATACAAAAGAGGAAGGCATTCCTTTTAAGACAGTTTTTGATAATAGCTTTGAAATGATTAAGGTAAAGAAAATGCCTAGCAAAATAACAAAAATAACGGCAATGGTGGAAATGATGGAAGCACCAAATCCTTGCATACTGCCAGCTATAAAGATGGTAGCAATGGCAATGAGAAAAGGGAATCTTCCGATTACAAGGTACAAAATTATTGGTCAAAATAGCAATGAGTCTTTCTCTAGGAGAATCAATGATTCGACATCCAACACAACCTGCTGCATTACAACCAAATCCCATGCACATGGTAATCATCTGTTTACCAGTACAACAGCATTTTTTAAAGAAACCATCCATATTAAAAGCAATTCGAGGAAGATAGCCCAAATCCTCTAAAATCGTAAAAAGAGGAAAGAAGATAGCCA
Organism: uncultured Clostridium sp.; assembly: GCA_948470605.1. Classification (GTDB taxonomy): domain Bacteria; phylum Bacillota; class Clostridia; order TANB77; family CAG-508; genus CAG-269. Next base: position 81,456 of record CAOKPI010000002.1, read on the forward strand.
TAGGAGGGAGCATCACAGACACAATCCAAGTCAAAGTCTGGTAAACACCAGAAATCAGCATAGAAGAAAGCCACTCTGGACAATGTAAAAAATCAGCAAGGGAAAATAGCTTTTCTTGTAGCCAAGCAAACATAGCAAACAAAGCTTGCGAAGGATAATTGGCACCAACTATGGTAAGCCAAAAAATAATACCTAAAAACAAAATCATAATGGGAATTCCGAATTTTTTAGAAGTCAGGATTTTATCAATTTTTCTATCTCGGTTAGAATAATTCTCATCTTCGAAAGTACAGACTTTTCCACAAATTGTTTCTGATTGGTGCATAATGCTAGATACAATTGAATCCTTGAAATTATTTTCAAAGATATTATTTTTATGTAGTTCCAAACGAACAATATCTTTCCTATCTTCTAAGGCTTCATTATTTAGTAAATCAATACCAACATTTTCTTCAATGGATTGCAAAATTGTTTCTTCGCCATCTATGATTTTTAAACTAATCCAACGAGATAAATCAGCAGAAAGAGAGAATTCATTTTGTAGTGTATTAGATAGTTTAGCTAAACCATCTTCAATGGCTTTGGTATAATTAATCTTTTTAGGAGCTGGCTGGATGTTACCGTGTACATACTTGGTTTATGGTATTCATAAGGTTCTCTAAAGTTTTCTTTTTTCTGGCAGTTGTTCCAACAACAGGAACGCCAAGTTCATTAGATAATTTTTCTAAATCAATATGTATTTTTTTCTTTTTGGCTTCATCGAGTAAATTAACACAGACAACAATTTTGTTTGTGATTTCCATCGTTTGAAAAACAAGGTTTAAATTTCGTTCCAAACAAGTAGCATCTACCACAATGACCGTACAATCTGGATTGCCAAAACAAATATAATCTCGTGCAATTTCTTCTTCTTCTGAGTTAGACATGATGGAATAAGTACCAGGAATGTCCACGAAAAGAAAGTCAGTATCTTGGTAAATGCAATTACCAGTCGCATTACTAACTGTCTTTCCGGGCCAATTACCAGTATGTTGATGCATGCCTGTTAAATGATTAAAAATAGTAGATTTTCCGACATTAGGATTGCCAGCTAAAGCAATGACATAATCACAGTTTTCTTTTAAAAAGGTTAAGTCATCTACTAATAAACGACTTCCTGTAGAAGATTTGGTAAGTCCCATATATAACCTCCAAAATTCATATTTTATAGTACATAGTATGAAATAAATGGGGAAAAGTTACATTAAAAATAAATGGTAATTAAATTGGCATCTTCTTTTCGAATGGCAATTAGAGTGCCACGAATGGAAAAAGCTCGAGGGTCTTGGGAGGGACTGATTAAAACAGGAGTAATGGATGCTCCTTTTACAAATCCTAAATCTAATAATCTTCTTCTTATATTTCCTTCACAATTTAATTTTTTGATTATTCCTTTTGTATTTAAAGGCAATTCATTTAGTGTTTTTTTTGTTGTTTCATATCGCTTCACGCCTCCTAATATATTATATTTTGTCGAAAAATAAATGTTACTTTTGGGACAATTGGGGACGTTTCCTTTTGCTCCTTTGGGGGAGGAAGCAGGGGGAGTATCTATTATTTTATATCATTCCTCGGTTTGTTCCATAACAAAGAATATCTAATAAAATCAATCAGCGCCCTCATGATTGTGAGATTCCCTAATTGATTTTATAAGATGTTCTATTATTATTTCACTGGCACATTCGTCATTTTATAAAATAATAGATACTCCCCCTGCTTCTTCCCCCAAAGGAGCAAAAGGAAGCGTCCCCAATTGTCCCTCTTGACAATTGATTTATTTTATGAAAAAATAAGAAAAATGGAAAGGGAATATTCCAAAAAACAAGGAGGAAAAAATGGAAAAATTAAGAGGATTTGAGGTAGCAAAAGGATTTGAAGATAAACAAATCAATTTACCAGAAAGAAAAACAAAATATTCAGCTGGATATGATATTGAAGCCGCAGAAGATGTAGTAATACCAAGCTTCAAAAAAGGTATGAACCCTACTTTAGTAAAAACAGGATTAAAGGCTTATATGCAAGAGGATGAGGTTATGTTGTTGTATAACAGGAGTTCTAATCCAAAGAAAAAGGGATTGATTATGGCTAACAGTGTGGGAGTGATTGATAAAGATTATTATGGAAATCCAGATAATGATGGTCATTTCATGTTTGCTTTTTATAATATCAAAGAAGAAGATATTACAATAAAAAAAGGAGAGGCGATTGGACAAGCTATGTTCCAAAAGTACCTAGTAGCAGATGATGATGAGGCACAAGGAGAAAGAATAGGAGGATTTGGCTCTACGAATCAATAAAAATCGAAATAAAAAAATTAAAAAAAATTTATGCTTAGAGAGTAAAGGGATAGAGGTAAAATATACATAAAAAAATCAGGGTAAGGGCTTTGACTTTTACCTTTTTTTGTTGTATAATAGATATGGTTAAAAAATCCAGTAAAGTTATTAAATACCATGAATATTTACATAGCTTTATTATCTTTTTTCGCCGAATATATCAAAAATGCTGAAAGGAGTTGGCTTACATGTTTAATGTAGGAGACAAAATTGTATACCCAATGCATGGAGCAGGGGTAATAGATTCAATAGAAGAAAAGGATATTTTAGGAGAGAAACAATCTTATTACATATTGAAGATGCCAGGAGAGGTAAAAGTGATGATACCAACAGCAAAGGCAGAAACAGTAGGAGTAAGAAACATTATAGATAAAAGTTCAGCAGATAAAGTAATTGGGATACTAGAAAAAGATGAAACAGAAATGGATAAAAACTGGAATAAGAGATATAGAGATAATATGGATAAAATGAAAAGTGGAGACATTTATGAAATAGCTGATGTAGTAAGAAACTTAAGTTTTAAACAAAAAGAAAAGGGATTATCTACTGGTGAAAAGAAGATGTTAAATAATGCGAAACAAATATTAGTGAGTGAATTGGTGTTGGCAGAACATGCTTCACAAGATGAGGTAGAACAATTAATAGACAATAAAATAAATACATCTTTTATGATGTTTAGAGCAGAAGAAATAAAACCAGAAAGTGTTGTTAATAAGTTTATACCATTTGATGGAACAGGAACGAATGATTAATTAGAATATCCAGTTGAAAATGAATTCGACTGGATATTTTTCTAATTATCCTTCTAAATTTGTCATCTAAAAAAGTAAAAAAGTACTTGCAATGTATTCTTTTTTGGTATAAAATGGATTTGCTCAAGGAATTTGGGTAATACTATATAATGAAAAAAGATGCTTAAAAACAAATAAACAAATATAAATTTGAATTGATTGTGTTTTTCTAAAGCATCGAAAGAAGGAGGAAATTTTATGTCAGTAAAGATTGGAATTAATGGATTTGGAAGAATTGGAAATTTGTCTTTCCAAGCAGCGTTAAAGAGAGAGGAAGTAGAGGTTGTTGCTATTAATGACCCTTTTATAACAGCAGATTATATGGCATATATGACAAAATATGATACCGTTCATGGAAAATTTGAAGGAACAGTAGAGGGAAAAGATAATGTTTTAACAGTAAATGGAAAAGATATAAAAGTGTTTAATGAGATGGATCCTCATAATATTCCATGGGGAGATTTAGGTGTTGATTATGTGTTAGAGTGTTCAGGGGTATTTACAACTCTTGAAAAAGCACAAGCTCATATTGATGCAGGAGCTAAAAAGGTTATTATTAGTGCTCCTTCTAAGGATGCACCAATGTTTGTTATGGGAGTAAATCATACTGAGTATGACCCAAGTATGAATATTGTTTCAAATGCATCTTGTACAACAAACTGTTTAGCACCACTTGCTAAGGTTATTAATGACAATTTTGGTATTAAAGATGGATTGATGACAACGGTTCATGCTACAACAGCAACTCAAAAGACAGTGGATGGAGCTTCTAAGAAAGATTGGAGAGGTGGAAGAGCAGCTGCTGCTAATATTATACCTTCTTCAACAGGTGCAGCAAAAGCGGTTGGAAAAGTTATTCCAGCATTAAATGGAAAATTAACAGGTATGGCATTTAGAGTTCCAACGGTTGATGTTTCTGTTGTTGATTTAACTTGTAATTTAGAGAAACCAGCTACTTATGAAGATATTTGTGCAGCTATGAAAAAAGCATCTGAGAATGAAATGAAGGGAGTTGTTGAATATGTAACCGACCCAGTTGTTTCTTCTGATTTTACAACAGATTCACATACTTCTATTTTTGATAGTACAGCAGGTATCATGCTTACAGATACTTTTGTGAAATTGGTTGCTTGGTATGATAATGAATGGGGATATTCTAATAAATTGGTTGACTTGGCATGTTATATCGCTAGCAAAAATTAGTGAACAAAGTAGAGTGATAAAATTATCAAAATCACTTGTATTTTAAGAAAAGAAGTGTTAAAATAAGAAAAGATTAAAAAAAAACCGAATTTGGTCGAATTTTAATCTTTTTTTCATTTTACTTAGAAGAAATTACCCAAAAGATTCATACCTAATAGCAATTTTGACAAATTAAAGATAGAAAGGAAGTTTTTGCGATGAACACAAAATATATTTTTGTAACAGGTGGCGTGGTGTCTGGACTAGGAAAAGGAATTACAGCAGCATCTTTAGGAAGATTATTAAAAAATAGAGGATATAAGGTTACGATTCAAAAATTTGACCCTTATATCAACGTAGACCCAGGAACGATGAATCCCTATGAACATGGAGAAGTTTTTGTTACAGATGATGGAGCAGAAACAGACTTAGATTTAGGACATTATGAAAGATTTATCAATGAAAATCTAACTAAAAATTCAAGTGTTACAATGGGTAAAATTTATCAAAACGTCATTGAAAAAGAGAGAAGAGGAGATTACTTAGGAAAAACGGTTCAAGTAATTCCACATATTACCAATGAAATCAAAGAAAAAATATATGGTTTTGAAGAAACCGATACCGATATTGTTATTACAGAAATAGGAGGAACGGTTGGAGACATTGAAGGACTATCTATTATTGAGGCAATTCGTCAAGTAGGGTTAGAAAAAAATCCAGAAGATGTGATTTATATACATGTTACTTTATTACCGTACATATCTGGTTCCAATGAAATTAAATCGAAACCAACTCAACACTCTGTAAAAGAATTACAAAGTTTTGGAATTAAACCAAACATATTAGTTTGTAGAACAGAGACTGACATTCCAGATAGTATCCGTGAAAAACTTTCTTTGTTCTGTAATGTCAGAAAAACGAGTGTTATTCAAAATAAAACAGCAGACAATTTGTATGCAGTTCCGCTTATGTTGGAAGAAGAGGGATTAGCAAGAGAGGTTTGCAATCATTTAAAATTAGAGAATTATGTACCAGACAACAGCAAATGGGAAACCATGGTTGAAAATATTAGAAGTATTGAGGAAGATAAAGTTATCCATATTGCTATTGTTGGAAAATATGTGAAATTAGAAGATTCTTATATTTCTGTTATGGAGAGTTTGTATCATGCTGGTTTTGCTAATCATGTAAAAGTCAAAGTCCATTTAATTGATTCAGAAACCATAACGAGTGAAAATGTGGCAGAAAAATTAAAAAATATCAATGGTGTTGTGGTTCCAGGAGGATTTGGAAACCGAGGAATTGAAGGAAAAATTGAAACCATAAAATATGTTAGAGAAAACAAAATCCCATTTTTAGGAATTTGTTTAGGAATGCAGATGGCAGTAGTAGAATTTGCAAGGAACGTATTAGGTTTAAAGGATGCTGATTCTGCCGAATTAGATGAAAATACAAAAAATCCAATTATTCATATTATGGAAGAACAAAAAGGCATTGACAAAAAAGGCGGAACGATGAGATTAGGTGCTTATCCATGTGTTATCAAAGAAGGCACATTGGCAAGCAAAATCTATGGAGAAAAGGAAATATCAGAAAGACACAGACATCGTTATGAATATAATAATGAATACAGAGAAAGACTAGAAGAAGCAGGTCTGAAAATTTCAGGAACTTCTCCAGATGGCTTATTAGTAGAAATGGTAGAAATACTAGAACATCCATATTTCATTGCTGGACAGTTCCATCCAGAGTTGAAATCAAGACCAAATAAACCAGCACCATTGTTTGTGGGATTAATAAAGGCATGTTTATAAGGAGAAGAAAAGATGAAAAGACCTTTGTTATCATATTTAAAAGGAGGTAGCCTAGAGAATATGAAACAAAGAGAGAATAAATATATCACAAATAAGCAAAAAGAATAAAAAACACTTGAAATTTATTCCAGAATATAGTATAATCGGTATGTCAAAAAAGACATACCTTTTTCTTAGCTTTCAGATTAGCACCTAAACTGTAAGCTCGGTTTAAGGAATAAATATTATTAGGAGGTGTAAAAAATGACAAAGGAAAGAAAACAAGAAGTCATTAATACTTATAAAAGAGAAGAAAATGACACTGGTTCACCAGAAGTACAAATTGCTCTTTTGACAGAAAGAATTAATGAACTAACAGAACATCTAAAAATCCATAAAAAAGACAATCATTCCAGAAGAGGTCTTTTAAAAATGGTAGGTAAAAGAAGAAACCTATTAAACTATTTAGCTAAAAAAGATATCAATCGATATAGAGAAATAGTTGAAAAGTTAGGATTAAGAAAATAATTAGCGAAGCCCAATGCTTATATTTTTTGGCATGGGCTTTTTGAATAATAGGAAATTGCATTTCCTATTATTCAAAAAGCAAACGTTGCACAAAAAAATGCAAGCAATTTTTCGTGTCGACAAATCTTATGCTTCTTAGAGTTCTTAATTAATATAGATAAAATTTCAGAAAAAGGAAAAAGAATCAAAGACGAAGCGAGATTTGTCCATCATTCAGTTAATCAATTTAGGACAAGCAAGTATTTAGGTGAGTAGCTTGTATAATATAGTAGTAATCGACTAATGTATTATAGAGGTTACAATCTAAACTTGCTTGAAATAGGGAATCAAGGCGTGTACCTTAAAAGTATTACTTAGCTGTAATTCGTTTATATTCATAACAGCTAAGGTCATCCCCTAAATCCCTGAAACCGGGATTTTAAGGAACGTCCCCAAATCCCTTTAAAGAAAGGAAGGATATTATGTTTAAAACTTATGAAACAGAACTAGCAGGAAGAAAACTTGTGATAGAAACAGGAAAAATGGCAGGTTTAGCCAATGGAAGTGTATTGGTACGTTATGGAGATACTTGCGTATTAGTCAATGTAACAGCTTCCAAAGAACCAAGAGAAGGAATTGATTTCTTCCCATTATCAGTAGATTTTGAGGAGAAATTATATTCCGTAGGAAAAATTCCAGGAGGATTCTTAAAAAGAGAAGGGAAGCCAAGTGACAAAGCAATTTTAACATCAAGAGCAATTGACAGACCATTAAGACCGCTATTCCCAAAAGATTTTAGAAACGATGTTGTGGTAGTAGCAACAGTTCTTTGTGTAGAACAAGACAATTCACCAGAAGTAGCGGCTATGATAGGAGCAGCATCTGCATTAGCGATTTCAGACATTCCATTCAACGGACCAACAGCAGCAGTCAATGTAGGAATAGTGGATGGGAAAATTGTAATTAATCCAAAGGAAGAACAAAGAGAAATAAGCGATTTAACCTTAACAGTAGCAGCAACAGAAAAGAAAATTACTATGATTGAAGCAGGGGCAAAAGAAGTTCCAGATGATTTAATGCTAAAAGCCATAAAAGAAGCCCACAAAGAAATCAAAAAAATCTGTAAATTTATCAATAAAATTCAAAAAGAAATTGGAAAACCAAAATTTGAATATCAATCTTTCGAAGTTGACCATGATGTATATGAATTTGTGGAGAAAAATTTCAAAGACGAGATGAAGGAAAAGGTGCAAGAAGCTGACAAAGAAACAAGAGACAAAAATATCGATGAATTGACCAACAAAATCAAAGAAACTTACACTGAAAAATTTGGAGAAGAAGCTTTTGAAGAACACAAATCAGACATCGGAGAAGCTATTTACAAATTAGAGAAAAAATGCGTAAGAGAAATGATTTTCTTAGAACATAAAAGAGTAGATGGAAGAAAACTAGACGAAATCAGACCATTATCATGTGAGGTTGGATTACTTCCAAGAGTACATGGAAGTGCCTTATTTACAAGAGGGAAAACACAAGTCATGTCAATTGCAACCTTAGGAATGATTAGTGAAGAACAAGTATTAGATGGAATTGATACAGAAGAGTCAAAAAGATATATGCATCATTATAATTTCCCAAGTTATTCCGTAGGAGAGGCAAGACCAAGTAGAGGACCAGGAAGAAGAGAAGTAGGACATGGGGCATTAGCAGAAAAAGCATTAGTACCAGTGCTACCTTCTAAAGAAGAATTTCCGTATGCTATCAGAGTGGTATCAGAGGTTTTATCTTCTAATGGTTCTACATCACAAGCCAGCATTTGTGGAAGTACATTATCACTAATGGATGCAGGCGTACCAATTAAAAGACCAGTTGCTGGTATCTCAACAGGATTAGTAACCAATCCAGACGATGACAAAGATTATGTGATGTTAGTAGATATTCAAGGGTTAGAAGATTTTTTCGGTGATATGGATTTCAAAGTTGGTGGAACCGAAAAAGGTATCACCGCTATTCAAGTAGACATCAAATGTGATGGTCTAACCTATGAAATTATCAAGGAAGCTTTTGAAAGAACCAGAAAAGCAAGACAACATATCTTAGATGATATTATGGCACCTGTTATTAGTGAGCCAAGAGAAGAAATTTCAAAATATGCACCAAGAATTGTAGGGACACAAATTAAAGTAGAAAAAATCAAAGACGTTATCGGACCTGGTGGAAAAATGATTAATAAAATTATTGAGGAAACTGGCGTAAAGATTGATATTGAGGAAGATGGACAAGTATTGATTTATTCTATGGATAATGAAAAAGCAATGCAAGCACTAGAAATGGTAGAAGATATTGTAAGAGAAATAGAGGTTGGCGGTATTTACTATGGAGAAGTGGTTCGTCTTATGAATTTCGGAGCTTTTGTTGATTTAGGTTGTGGAGGAAAAGAAGGCTTATTACACATTTCTAAAATATCAAAGGAAAGAATTAAGAATATTGAAGATGTTCTTCATGTTGGTGATAAGGTAACAGTTAAGGTTATTAACATTGATGACCAAGATAGAATTAATTTGAGTATGTTGGATTTTAAGGATGCAAAGGAAGAAGAAAAATAAAAAATTTAGTCCTGATTTTGGGGACGGAGGAAAAAATCATGATAATTTTTTTCTCCGTCCCTAAAATTATGCGAATATTACAAAAAGATTACAAACAAATAACATTTATGTGAAATAAAGAAAATATATTGAATTTTGTAAAAAGAACATATAAAATAAAAAAGAAAAAAGGAAATAAAATAAATAAGTCGATAGTTACTATCTTTTGGCGTTATATCATATTTTATTTCTAAGCACAAAGGGGGAGAAAGTGAAGAAAAAAGTAATTTTAGTAGAAGTTTTATTTTTTATTTGGATAATAGCAATCTGTATGCCAATTTATGCTGTAAATGATGTTACATTAAATGTAATTCAAAAAGCAAGTGAAATAAAATATTTAGAAAATGATCAAGGCAATATTTCTAAAACAATTGTTAAATCTGATACAGAAAAAGGTGAGGTAACAATAGAAGTGAAATTAGCGAATAAACCAAAAGATATTTCAATTACAAAGTATGATAATTCTGAAATATTTATTATTATTCCAGAATATACAAATGCACAAGAAAATGAAAAATTAACTTATATAGAAACATTAGCAGAAAAAATATTTGCCAAAAGTTCTAAGACTAAAATAGGTATTATAGGAATAAAAGGCACAATACAAGATAGTTTTATAGACGAAAATGGAGAGAGAGTACAAGGCGAAAAAGATCAAATTAAAGTTAATGGGACAGAAAAAAATGCAGAATGTATAGTTGATTTAACACAAAATTTAACACAATTAAAAACAGAGCTTAGAAAAATGAATCATGAAAAAATACAGTATTACTCTAATTTGCAAGCTGCTTTAAGATTAGCCAACAATAGTTTTTCAGAGAATAGTAATAAAATATTAATTTCTTTGTATGATGATGTACCTGCGATATCAATAGGGACAAATGGGCAGTGTTCTTATGGGGGATTATTTTCTCAATATAAGACAGCAGAAGAAGCGGTTAGAGGAAACCTAAATGAGTTAGTTAATAATACAAGAAATGAAATATTACGTTTAAAAGAAAGTAATATAGACTTTATTTTACTAAGGCCAGATGATACTAATTTTGATAAAAAATTTTATGATAATAAGACTGGAGAAGTTTCAGTTGAAATAGATGGAAAACCATATGCCGATAAATTATATGGGACACTAGAAAAACCTACTTATGGAAAAATGTACAGCTTAAACAATGATAGTTTAGATAAGATTGTAACAGAATACATTTATAAAGATATAATAGAAAAAATCAGAACACCAATATCTAATATAAAAATAGTAGATTATTTCCCAAATGAAATCATCAGTAATTTTGATTTTGCTTATGTAAGTAAGCCAAATAAGGGAACTGTCTCAGAAAAAATTGACACAAAAGATAATACGATAATATGGAATATAGATAAACTAGACCCCAATGAAACAGCAACCTTACAATACAAACTAAAAATAAAAAACATGAGTAAAAATAGTTCTATATACAATAAAGAAATAGCAACCAATGAAAAGATTGTTTTGACTTACAAAGATACAAATCAAAAAGACTATTCAGTAACACTGTCAAGTAGTCCAAAAATAAAGTTAGCAGAGATACAAAAACCAACAACCACAACAACACAAGGGGCAACAACTCTACCAAAAAGTAAAGACCCAACAGTAGCCAATAAAATACTGCCAGATACAGGAGGGCATATATTAATAATAAGTAGTATATTATTAGCAATTATTTTAATAGCAATAGGAATCATACAAAATCATAAATATAAAGATGTAAAATAGGGGGAATAAAAAATGTTTCAAAATATAATAGAAATAATAAAAATGCCAGTAACAACCATAATAGAACAATCTAAAAAAGAAGATTTAAAAAAAGGAGCAATAAAAGGATTAATATTATCAGCACTCCTATCATTAATATCAATAATTAGTACATTTTTTAGCATTATAAAAAGTGTAACAAAAGATTCTTTTTGGTATGGAGAACGTACAAGTTCAGAAGTCTGGGAGTTAAGATGGGAAAAAATAGAAGACGCGAAATTATTTAGTAGTTTTTTTAAACAAATATTAGTATATGTTATAGTAATAGCCATAGTAGCATTAATTTTATACATCATTGCAAAATTATTAAAGAGCCAAAAAGATTACTCTGAAACGTTATCAATGACAAATAGTATTTTTATATTATTTGGAATAGGAATGTTAGTAAATATAATATTAAGTTTAATATATGCACCATTAGGAATAATTGTAACACTTATGATAAATATATATGCAATTTTAAGTTTAATTCATGCCTTTAAAGAATCATTGGATACAGTAGATGTTAATCAATTAGTGCTAGTATCTACAGGAGTTATAATAGCAACAGTTACAATAGTAGCCATTTTATTGATGATTGTATGTGATATATCTTTTAAGGATTTGTCATCAGTAACAAGCTTAATGAGTTCGCTATCATCTTCTTCCTCTGATGTTTCTAGTTTATTAGATTTTTAAACAAAAAATTAGAAAATATCCAGCCTTTCATTTTGCTGGATATTTTTTGTTGATATTTCATTAGAAATCATATATAATACCAAAGGAGGTCGATTATGGAACAAAGAACAAAAGCAAACAAAATAACTTATTTTATATTTTTAGTTATTTTATTAATCCTATTATACTTTGCCTATCAGCAGTATCAAAAAAACAATTTTAATAATTTCGTAAGAAGCGAAAGCAACGTATACACCTCTCATTTTACAAGAGACAAAGAGATGAAATACAACAATCAGACGAGCTACAAAATAGAAACACCAGAATACAATGACGCCATGTTTTACAAAAAAGTACAAGTCAAGAAAAATCAACCTTATAAAGTAACCTGTATGGTAAAAACCAATCAAGTAGAAGCCAAAGAAGAACAATCAGGAGTAGGAGCTCAAATATCAATTGAAGGGACAACAGAAAGGTCGATTGCCATAAACGGAACACAAGACTGGCAAAAAATAGAATTGATTTTTAATAGCAAAGGAAGAGAAGAAATAAATATTGGATTTAGATTAGGAGGCTATTTAGGGGAAGCAAAAGGAGAAGCTTGGTTTGCAGATTTCACCATAGAAGAAGGGATGGCAGAAAACAACAATAACTGGAGATTTGGTTGTTTTATTTTCAAAACAACCGATGTAACCATCAATCAAAAACAAATCAAACTATCAGTTACCCAAAATGATATCAGAGATATAAACAATACTATTCATTTATTTGAAAGTTCTTGTAGAAATTTATCCAATGGAAAAATGATAGCAGATTGTGATATTTATGAAATTAACACACCTTTATCTCAGTTATCTTTTGATAATCAATATGGTTATTTTGTTTCAGCAGAAGACATAGAAGAACAGATTAAAGACACGATAGCAACTAATAATTATGACCATATATTTGCCATTGTAAGGCTTCGGAGATGAAAAATATGAAAATGACATCCAAGTGAATGATTGGATTGGACTAGGTTCTATGGATTATTATGGGATTGGATTTTCTAATATACGATTACCAAATGATTCAGAAAGTTATATTTACAAATATAACAAAAGAATCAACACATTTCCAGAAGAAGTATTTATGCATGAATTTTTGCATTCTTTAGAAAGAAATGCCGAAGAACATGGTTATCAAAGACCAGAATTACATGATTATGAAAAATATGGTTATCAAAATGAGATGATAATAGGTCAGAAAAAATGGTATACAGACTATATGAATCAAAACATTCATACAACTAATGGGAAAATAGGATTGCCATCTGAGATTTATACTTTAAAACCAGCTAAAAGTAGCAATTTTACTTATTCTTATAAAATGGAAGAGGTTTTTAAAGAACCAGAAAATATGATAGAGGAAATAAGAGAATTGCTTATGAATCTGAAGGGGAAGTTCAAAAGTTTATAATATTTTTCATTCGTAACTCTTAGGTTGCGAACAGTCTGTAATTGCATAACAGACTGTAATCTTGTTGGTACCCCGATTTGTTACTCGTAAAAAATATATAAACTTTTGAGTAGGACAAAACAATAACAAAAATCAAGTGACGCAACAAATAAAATAAAATAAAAAAGAAAGATAGGAGAAGAAGTGAAAGTATCAGAATTTAATTACGAGTTACCAGAAGAATTAATTGCACAAACACCAATTGAAAAAAGAGATGAATCGAGATTAATGGTATTAAACAAAAAACAACAAACCATAGAGCATAAAACATTTAAAAATATAATCGATTACTTAGAACCAGGAGATGTTTTGGTCAGAAACAACACCAAAGTCCTACCAGCAAGATTATATGGAAAAAAAGAAACAGGAGCCAATGTCGAATTTTTGCTACTGAATAACATAGAAAATGATTTATGGGAATGTATTGTTAGACCAGGGAACAAGCTTCATGTGGGGACGAAAGTGATTTTTGGAGAAGGACTATTAAAAGCAGACATATTAGAAATTATGCCAGGAGGAACCAGAAAAGTCAAATTTCATTATCAAGGAATCTTCAATGAAATCTTAGAACAAATTGGTCTGATGCCATTACCACCCTATATCCACGAAGAATTAAAGCAAAAAGAAAGATACCAAACCGTATATGCGAAATACAATGGTTCAGCAGCAGCACCAACAGCAGGTTTGCATTTCACAAAAGAATTGTTACAAAAACTACAAGAAAAAGGTGTGGAAATTGCTAATGTAACACTACATGTGGGAATAGGAACTTTTCGACCAGTCAAAGAAGAAACTGTCGAAGTCCATGAAATGCATTCAGAACATTACTACATCAAACAAGAAGACGCAGACAAAATCAACCAAGCAAAAAAACAAGGAAAAAGAGTCATTACAGTGGGAACCACATCATGTCGCGTACTAGAAACAGTAGCAGATGAAAATGGATATATAAAAGAGGCTGAAGGCGATACACAAATTTTTATCTATCCAGGTTATCAATTTAAAATATTAGATGGACTAATTACCAACTTTCATTTACCACAATCAACTCTACTAATGCTCGTATCAGCACTAGCAGGAAAAGATTACATCATGAAAGCATACGAACAAGCCGTCAAAGAACAATATCGTTTTTTTAGTTTTGGCGATGCGATGTTTATAATGTGACAAGAGGGGCGCCCCTTTTTGTCACACAATAAGAATGATAATTATTTTGTTTTAGGAGAAATGGCAGAAATAACATCTACACCTTTTTATATAGATACAATAGGGGGAGCTTCTGATATAAATGATGTAGAACAAGGAAAAATTAATATCACAAAAACAATTGAAAGAGAATTAAAAGAAGAGATGAATTTAGAACTGAGAAATCCAAAACAAATTATTAATTTTCAAATTAAATATTTAGAAAGACCAGAAGAGAGGAGGCATGTTTATGGTGTGATAGCAATTATTATTAGAACAAGAAGATAGACAGCTTATGTAAAGGTAGCAAAAGTGTGACAAAAAGGGGCGACCCTCTTGTCACAAAATAATAGGGGCGATAATTATAATTAGAAAGGATAGGATAATTATGCCCAAATTTATCAGAAAGAATTTACAAGGTATAGAATTTGTTCATGTGACGACACATGGAATTGATGACAAATTCATATACAAAAATACAAAAGAAAAGAGAGAAATAAAAAAACTAATTTTAGAAAATCAAAAAGAATACAATATTAATTTAATGTCCTATTGTATTATGGATAATCATTTACATTTGTTAATTAAATTTAAGAGTCCAGAAGATTTGTCTGGATATATGCATAAAGTAAACACCTCTTATGCCATCTACTATAATAAGCAACATGAAAGAGTTGGCTATGTATATAAAGATAGATTTTATTCACAAATTATTAAGGATAGAATGCATCTTATGAATGCTATTGTTTATATACACAATAATCCAGTAAAAGCCAAAATATGTGATAGTGCTGAAAAATATGAATTTAGTAGTTATCAGGATATTTTAAATGGAAAATCAAAAGAGGCAATCAATTTATTTGCTTCTAAAGATGAATATATAAAAACTCATATGCAAAGCAATAATACTATTTTATATTCACTAGATTTTGAAAAAGTAACAGAGGAAGAAGCAGAAGAAATTTTTGATAGATATTTAAAAAATAATAAGTTAGATAAAGAAATGATGAAAGAACAAAAAGAGAAATTATATGAGATTTGTAAAGAATTAAAAGAAATATATAAAATGACATATAGAGAGTTAGAAAAGATTACAGGAGTAGGACGAGAAACTATAAGAAGACTATTCATGAAAAACTAAGAAAAAAGAGATGCAAGATTATATTTTTGTTTTAGCTATTTGCAAATTAAGAGAAAGAATAAAATAAGAATTACAAGAAGACAATAGATGAAAAAGTAAAACATGATAAGAATGAGTGTGACAAAAAGGGGCGCCCCTCTTGTCACAAAGGGAGGAAAAAATGAAACCAGCAGTAACATACGAACTATTACATGAATGTAAACAAACAGGAGCGAGAAGAGGTGTGCTTCATACACCACATGGAGATATTCAGACACCAGTGTTCATGCCAGTGGGAACACAGGCTACGGTTAAATCCATGACACCAGAAGAATTGAAAGAAGAAATAAAAGCGGAAATTATTTTGTCAAATACATATCATTTGTATTTGAGACCAGGTAGTAAGATTGTGCAAGAAGCGGGAGGACTACACCAATTTATGAATTGGGACAGACCTATTTTGACAGATAGTGGTGGCTTCCAAGTGTTTAGCTTGGGAGATTTGAGGACGATTTCAGAAGAAGGGGTTGTGTTTAAGTCTCACTTAGATGGTAGCAAGCATTTCTTTTCTCCAGAATCTGTAATGGAGATAGAAGAGGATTTGGGTGCTGATATTATCATGGCTTTTGATGAATGTGTAGAACATGGAGCCAGTTATGAATATACGAAGCAGTCCATGGAAAGGACGACAAGGTGGGCAAAAAGATGTAAAGAAGCACATACAACAGTGGACAAGCAAGCTTTATTTGGTATTATTCAAGGTGGATTTTACAAGGATTTGAGAGAAAAAAGTGCACAAGAATTGATTGCTTTGGATTTGCCAGGATATGCGATTGGTGGAATTAGTGTAGGAGAAACCAAAGAGGAATTTCTAGATATTCTACAATATACAGCACCAATGATGCCAAAGGACAAGCCAAGATATTTAATGGGAGTAGGTACACCAGATTATTTAATAGAAGCAGCTATGGCAGGAATTGATATGTGTGATTGTGTGTTACCAACTCGAATTGCTAGAAATGGAACAGCCATGACATCACATGGAAAAGTAGTAGTTAGAAATGCAACATATGAAAGAGATTGGGAACCATTGGATGCAGAATGTGATTGCTATACTTGTCAAAATTATACAAGAGCGTATATCAGGCATTTGGTCAAAACCAATGAAATTTTAGGAGATCGATTATTGTCGATTCATAACTTAAGGTTCTTGACTAATTTGATGGAAAGGGTTAAAATAGAAATAGAGGCTGATAATTTAGCGAATTTTCGACAAGAATTTTATCGAAACTATGGATATATCAAATAATGGAGGTATATAAAATGAATCTAATTGAGGAGAGTTTTCAAAATAAAGAAGAACAGAAAAAAAAGAGAACAACAACCATCATATTAGTTGCTATTGTTTTAGTAGTAATGATTATCATAGCGATTGTTTCTTATTTGATGTATATAAAAAGTACAGTTATGAAATTAACACTAGATGGACAAGCGAATGAAAAATTAAAAAGTTTATTGGTATTTGAAAACGATGGTACCATCTATGCACCTATTAAAGAAATTGCAACCTATTTTGGCTATGAAAGCTATAATGGAGAATATAGTGCCAAATCAGAAGAACAAAGTAAATGCTATATACAAAGTGAAAATGAGGTAGCAAATTTTGAATTAGGGCAGACAAAAATATATAAATTAGATTTAACAGAATCAAATAGTGACTATGAATATGTCTATATCAAAAATCCAGTAAAAGCCATTAATGGCGTGTTATATATTTCAACAGAAGGACTGGAAAAAGCATTTAATATAAGTTTTGATTATGAACAAGAGAAAAATACTGTAACCATTTGGACGTTACCTTATTTATATAACTATTATGCAAGTAAAGTATTAGACTATGGATATGTTGAATTAGATAATAAATTTGTCAATGAAAAAGCAATGTTAAACAATCAATTAATTGTATTGAAGGATAAAGATAAAAAACAGTATGGTGTGATAGGAGTAGATGGAAACATAATACTAGAGCCAAAATATGATAGTATTACCTATCTTTCCAATACAGGAGATTTTTTAGTAGAAGCCAATGAAAAAGTAGGAATTATGTCAGCGAATAAAGAGACAAAGGTGCAAATTATATATGACAGCATTGAATTAATGGATAGTGATGAAGGCTTATATGTTGCTAAAAAAGACAATAAATATGGCGTCATGGACATCAAAGGGAATATCAAAATATATATTGAAAATGATGCAGTAGGAATCGATATTTCAAAATTCTCACAAAACAATATTAAAAATAAATATATTTTAGCAAATAATTTGATACCTGTTAAAAAAGATAAATATTGGGGATTGTTTGATAAAAGCGGAAATCAAGTAGTAGAATACAAGTATGACAGTTTTGGATATGTTGCTTCTAGCAATAAAGATGCCTTAAATTTATTGGTAATTCCAAATTACAATGTATTGGTAGCATGTAAAGATAAAAAATATACGTTAATCAATTCAGCTGGTAAAGAGTTGTTTGCAACAATAGCAGATGATATTTACATGACAATTAGTGGAGGAGAAAAACATTATTATATTGCTGTAAATGACCAGTTAGTAGATGCAGAACAATGGTTAGACAAAAATGAAGCAGTATCCAAGTCAAATAAAGCAACCCAAACTAAAGCTTCTACGAAGGAAAATAGTAATAGAGAAGAGAGAACAGAAGGGCAAGAAGAACAACAAAATCAAGAACAGAATCAGGAGCAAGGTCAAGAACAAGAGCAAAACCAAGAACAATATCAGGAGCAAGGTCAAGAGCAAGAGCAAAACCAAGAACAATATCAGGAGCAAGGTCAAGAACAACAACAAAACCAAGAACAGAATCAGGAACAGGGTCAAGAACAAGAACAGTACCAAGAATAATATCAAGAATAAAAGGAAAAAGGTTTTAGAAGAAATTCTGAAATCTTTTTTATATTATAGAAAGTTCTACGAACTTCCTATAATATAAAGCATTTTACAGAAAATTGCTTTGCAATTTTGGCGAGCGAACAACGGGGGTGGCATGAAAACTAATCTGAAAGGTCAAAAAATTTTAATCATGCTACTGTTGTTCTGGATAAAAAATAAAAAAAAATCCCAAAAATCGTTTACATTTTTCAAAAAGTTGTATACAATATAATAGAATAAGGAAAAATGTCTAAAAATGAAAAATAAAAAACAAAAGAAAATAGAGAAAGGAAGTATAACCATGAAAATATTAATGTTAACATGGGAATATCCACCAAGAGTAGTAGGGGGAATTGCTAGAGTTGTATATGACTTATCAAGAACATTATTAAAAGATGGTCATGATGTAACAGTTATAACGTATCGCGATGGGGATGCTCCTTATTTTGAAGATGATAAAGGTGTAAAAGTATATAGAGTAGACAATTATATGATAAATCCTAACAACTTTATCGATTGGGTTATGCAAATGAATTTCAATATGCTTGCAAAAGCGAATGAAATTATAGCGGAGCAAGGAAATTTTGATGTGATTCATGCACATGATTGGTTAGTAGCTTATAGTGCAAAAACACTAAAAAATTCATATAACATTCCAATTGTTTCTACCATTCATGCAACAGAAGCGGGAAGGAATAGCGGGATTCATGATGAACAACAAAGATACATCAATGATACCGAATGGATGTTAACTTATGAATCAGCAGAAGTCATTGTAAATAGTAATTATATGAAAAATGAATTACAAAGATTATTTGGATTACCATATGAAAAAATAAATGTAGTACCAAACGGAGTAAACTTAAGTCTATTTAATGGAGTAGAAAGAGATTACAATTTTAGAAGAAGATTCGCTATGGATAATGAAAAAATCATACTATTTATGGGAAGATTGGTCTATGAAAAAGGCGTGCAACATTTAATTTCAGCTATGCCCAAAATATTAGCAGGATATCATGACACAAAACTTGTGATATGCGGAAAAGGCGGAATGCTAGACGAATTGAAGCAACAAGTAGAGGCTATGGGAATATCCAATAAAGTATATTTTGCAGGGTATTTGGGAGGAAAAGACGTGCAAAAAATGTATAAAGCAGCAGATATATCTGTATTTCCTAGTACATATGAACCATTTGGAATTGTTGCTTTAGAGGCTATGTTGTCAGAAACTCCAATTGTTGTTTCGGATATTGGAGGGCTAAATGAAATCGTAGAACATAGAAATAATGGAATGAAGGCATATTGTGGAAATCCTAACTCAATTGCAGATTCTATTTTAGAATTATTATATGACCATAAATTATGTGCAGAAATAACGAAAAAAGCAAAAAATAAAGTACGAAATCAATATGGTTGGAGTAAAATAGCACAAGATACTCATTTTACTTACCAAAAAGCTATCTGTCAATCTGTGGCAGAAAAACAAAAAAGAGAGTTGGAACAGGAAAGAGCAAGAAAGACGAAAAAAGCTAAAAATACAGAGGGTGAGATTACTAATTTACTTAGCTTTAAAAAACGTCAAGCGTATGCGTAGAATGTTTAATGATAATGTCTGTATTTGAATTTTTGAGATTTTGAGTTTGCGATAGATATACTGTTAGAGGAATAAAAGTATAGTTATAAAATTGATAAGAAAACGCCCCTTCCAAAACAATTGGAAGGGGTGAAATTTCATTTGAAAAGTTCTTAATTGATAGTAAGGGCATCTTTCAGTCCTATTTTGTCATGAATAGAATTGTTGATAAAAACACGAAAGTGAGGAATTTTAACTTTTTTTGGATCAAAAGATATATATTCAGCTACTAACTGATCTACTAAATCTTTATAACCTTCATGTCCAGATTCTCCGATTTCTGCATCTTCATGCATATCAAGAGTCCTAATTTGCAATTCAAATAATTGATTTTCAAGAGTCCTAAAAGCTAAGTGAATGGATTGATAACCGTTATCCTTTGGAATTTCAATGTAGTCTTTACATAGAGGATCAGACCCAACTTGCTTATTGGGGGTACAAAGAACACACAGTTTTTCTTGAAAAAAAGAGTTGCAAATATCCTTTATTGTATAGCAGTATTTTTCTAACTTTTCTTTAGAATCTAAAGAATCGATAACAATCCGAAAGGCTACTAGATCAAATAAGTTTATACTACTACCATCTAAATAGTTTCGTATAACTTTACGAACTGTACTCTGAACACTTTTACGCCTGCAGTCTATTGTAAAAGAAACTGTATTTGGTAGTTTCTCTAGCAAAATATCGTAAAGTTCATCAATCCAATTTCTAAAACCACAGAAAAAATCTCTAGATTCAACTAAAGTTTTGAAATGCAAAATTTCACTTAATATAGTTGTAGAGATTTCTCCATTTAAATCTTTTAGACCATTGGAGAAATCGACAAGTACTTTTGATACATTTGGATTATTATATATAGCATTCCGGTAAAGTTTTCCAATAGCAGTAAGTTCCTCTTTTTGCCCTTTAGTTAATGCTTGTTTAGTCATATATGACTCCTTTCTCAAAATTTTTCATATAAAGCATAATATATATATATATATATATATATTATAACATAATTCGACATAAAATGAAATAGTTATTAAAAAATGATGTAGTGTTGACAACCCACAAAAACGCCTATATAATATAGAAAAATAACAAATAAAAGAGGTAGAAAATGAAAAAAGTAGAATTATTAGCCCCAGCAGGTTCCTTTGAAAAAGCCAAAATAGCCTTTTTATATGGAGCAGATGCGGTATACATGGGAACCAAAAGTTTATCCTTAAGAACAAGAGTTGATGTAGATGACAAAGAGGTAGAAAAAACAATTGCCTATGCCCATAAAATAGGGAAAAAAGTATATGTAGCCATGAATATTTTTGCATGGGACGACAAATACGATGAAATCATAGAAGCAGCTAAAGAGTTAAATGAAATAAAACCAGATGGAATTATCGCTTCAGATGGAGGGGTCATTGAAATTTTAAAACAATATGCACCTAATGTAGATATTCATATAAGTACACAGGCAAATGTAATCAGCTATCATGCCAGTCAATTTTGGTATCATAATGGAGCCAAAAGAGTCATTTTGGGAAGAGAAATGAATAAAGAACAATTAAGAGAATTGATACAAAATAAACCAGAAGATTTGGAAGTAGAAATCTTTATTCATGGAGCTATTTGCTTTGCTTTTTCAGGAAGATGTTTTTTAAGTGACTTTTTATCTTGCCGAAGTGCTAATTTAGGTGATTGTGCCCAAAGTTGCCGTTGGTCTTACAATTTATATGCAGAGGAAAAAAATAATCCAGGAGAATTTATGCCAATTGAAGTAGATGAACATGGTACTAGTATCTTTTCTTCGAAAGATTTATGTTTGATGAACGAGATACCAGAAATTATCGATTTGGGAGTCAATAGTTTAAAAGTAGAAGGAAGATTGAAGACAGAATATTATATAGCAAGTGTGATAAATGCCTATCGTAATGCGATTGATGACTATCAAAAAGACCCCAAAAATTATGATGCCACAAAATATTTAAAAGAGATAGAAAAAGTTAAGACAAGAGGATTAACTACATTTTATTTTAATGACAGAAACAACAAAGATATTCAAGAATATAGTGGGAGACAATATAATGAAAATTATGAATTTGGTGGAAAAGTAGTAGAATATACAAAAGACAAATCTACCATTGAAATAAAGAATAAGCTACAAGTAGGAGATACTTTGGAAATGATTATTCCACATCAAATTGAACCAATTGAATTTAAAATAGAACAATTATGGCATGCCGAAACAGAAGAGGAAATTCAAGAGGTAAGTCCTGGCGTAAAAGGACAAAAAGTAAAAATGAAATTACCAATTCCATGTGAGAAGGATTGGATTTTGAGAAGAAAAAAATAACTGGAAAAGCTACACTAGAATAGTAAGTGTAGCTTTTCTCATGGCGATGGAGTCTGCAATTTCTCGTGGTGATGGAGTCCTGCAATCACTCCATCGGGTTAATAGTTACAGGAATCGTTAGGAACGATTCCAAACACACATCTACTAGAACTATATCGCATCGAAATGCATTGTCTAAAAGATGTATGAATGCGCACAAAGCGTTTCGCCATTGATTGCTAATATTAGTATACAATAAAAAATAGGATTATGTCAATAGTTTTGGGAGATTTTACCCAAATAATCATTTTTCAAACACAGAAGCAATACAAAAACCGTAAAACGCAACACAAGCCACCAAGCAATACCTCCCAAAAAGAAGAAAAATTAGGTAGTAGAACCAAAGTAGAACCAATCGTAAAACCGATAATACCATAAAAAGTAGGAGCATAAAATTTCTCCAACAAAAACTTTGTCACTTTCATAAAACAAAAGCCTCCCACAAGAACACCAAAACCAAGAGGAATTAAAATAGGAAGATACACACTAGAAACAGAAGCGAGATAAACCTTGTAAATTCCTAATAACATTAAAATAATGGTGCTACTAACACCAGGCACAACAATTCCGAATAGACATAAAAAAGCCACATGCCATTAAATAAAAAAAGCTAACATTTTCAAGTGTTTGAATCGCAAATGACTTTTCCAAAAAAATACAAGAAATGCCTATGAGTAAAGCAATCAAAAGAAAAGGCAAATGAGACGGTTTAAATGCTTCCTTTGTATGGATTTCTTTTATTAAAGCAGGAATACTCCCTAAAATAAGACCAATAAAAATACATTTAGTCTGTATTGGAAATTGAAAAAAGAAATAATTTAAAGCATTACCAAACAAGATAACCCCAAAAGCAATTCCTATGATAATAGGAAAAAGAAATTTAAAATTATTTTTACTATCACTAAAAAAATGTAAAATGCTATCCAAAAGTTTTTCATAAATACCAAAAATAACACAAAACACACCACTACTAATACCAGGAAGGATAGCACCGCTACCAATAGCAACACCAATCAGGCAATTCGTTAAAAATTTCATTCCTAAAACACCTCATTTTATTATATGAACCAAATAAAAGAGCCATTACTTTGTACTGAGAGGTCAGTTCAATATTTTTTAAGGACAATTTATGATATAAATAATAAGGATGGAAAAGGAGAAAAACATGAGCAAAAGATTATATGATTACATGAAAATAACCGATTTAAAAGATATGTTAAAAAAATCGGGAGAAAAATATGCTGACAAGATAGCTTATCAAATAAAAACAAAAGAAGGAACCTATCAAAACATAACCCATCAAGAAGTAAGACAAATGGTAGATGCCTTAGGAACAGCTTTAATGGATATGGGGCTAAAAGATAAAAGAATTGCTATCATTGGAGAAAACCGATTTGAATGGGAAATTGCGTATTTGTCTATTGTGTGTGGAACAGGAATTGTCGTACCATTGGACAAATCTTTGCCAGATAACGAACTAAAAAACCTAATCGAACGTTCTGGCGTGGAAGCTATTTTTTATTCACAAAAATACGAAAAGACATTGGAAGAGGCTAAAAAAGAAGGGGTAGGAAAATTAAAACACTTAATATCAATGGATTTAGAACATCATACCAATGGCAATTATTCAGAAAAAGAATTAATCGAAACTGGAAAAAAATTAATTCAATTAGGAAATAAAGAATTTATAGAAGCAAAGATAGATAATCAAAAAATGAGTATCATGCTATTTACATCAGGAACTACTTCAGCTTCTAAGATTGTAGCTTTATCCCATAATAATCTATGTTCTAATTTAATGGATATTGCTTCTGTTTTGGATGTTGATGAAAGTGATGTGTTCTTATCTTTTTTACCTTTGCATCATGTGTTTGAATGCACTGTTGGCTTTTTATTTGCTTTGTATAAAGGAGCCAAAACAGTATTTTGTGATGGAATAAGGCATATTCCAGATAACATGAAGGAATATCAAGTCACAGTTATGGCATCTGTACCAGCCATTTATGAAAGAATTTTTAAAATGATACGAAGACAGTTAGAAAAGCAAGGAAAATTGGAGGAAATTTTTGAAAAAGAAGAACAATATAAAAATTTAAGTAGAGAAAAGAGAAAACAAGCCTTTCAAGAAATACATGATATGCTTGGCGGAAAAGTTAAACTGTTAATTAGCGGTGCGGCTAGTTTAGATTCTGAAATTGAAGACAAATATCAATTATTAGGCTTCAATTTAGTGCAAGGATATGGCTTAACAGAAACGTCACCAGTTGTGGCGATTGGTTCCAATCAATATCATAAAGTTGGTTCGATTGGAAAAGCAGTACCAAGTGTAGAAGTAAAAATTATGAACCTAGATAAAAACGGAATGGGAGAACTAATCGTAAGAGGTCCGAGTGTCATGCTAGAATATTTTGAAAATAGAATAGAAACCAAAAAGGTATTAGTAGATGGTTGGTTTTACACAGGCGATTTAGCTAAAATAGATGAAGAAGGATATATCTTTATTTGTGGAAGAAAGAAAAGTGTCATTGTCTTAAAAAATGGGAAAAACATCTTCCCAGAAGAAATGGAGAATTTGCTCAATCGAATCGAAGGAGTGGAAGAATCTTTCGTATTTGGAAAGCAGATGTCAGAGGATAAAAATGATATTAAGATATTTGCTAAAGTGATTTATAACCAAGAGATTGTGGAAAATACCTACAAAGTAAAAAGGGAAAAAGAAATTTATCAGGCAATCAATGAAAAAATAAAAGAGATTAATAAAACCATGCCACATTATAAAGCAATCAGAGGCATGATACTATCACAAGAGCCATTAATCAAAACCACAACCAATAAGATTAAAAGACAGAACAATTTGGAACAAATTAGAAAAGAGGAGTCAAAGTGCAATTAGAAAATCTAAAAACCCAAGCTTTAGGGAGAAATATCATTCATTATCAGGAAATTGACTCAACACAACGAGAGGTTTGGCGACAAGTCGAAAAAAATGCTCTTGTAAATGGAACCATTATTTTAGCAGATAAACAAACCAAAGGAAAGCGGAACACATGGAAGGAAATGGTTTACCGATGAAAAAGATAATATCGCGTTTTCTATTTTAATCGAGGCAAATTGCGAAATTGAGAAATTGGAAGGAATTACCCTTGAAATGGCAGAAATCTTGGTTAAGGTTTTTGAAAGATTATATGCTATTTCTCTTGAGATTAAACATCCCAATGATATTGTTTATCAAGGTAAGAAGATAGGTGGCATTTTGACAGAGACGAAATTACAAGGAAAAACCGTAAAATATGTTGTCATTGGCATTCGGTATCAATACCAATCAAAAACAGTTTCCGCTAGAAATAAGTGAAATAGCCTCTTCCATTAAAAATGAATTTGGAATAGAGGTAGATGGAAAAAAAGTAATAACAGAGTTTTGTAATTTATTGGAAGAAAAAATAAGGGGGACTTTGTATTGAAAGTTTATCTGTTTTTATTTGTAACTCCCAGCTGCGAACAGTCTGTAATTACATAACAGACTGTAATCTTGCTGGTTCCCCCGATTTGTTACTCATAAAAAAACAGATAAACTTTCAATACAAAAGGTACAAGAGGTTAAAGGAAGAAAGGATGAAGATAAAATGAAAATAGGTTTTTTATTTCCAGGTCAAGGTTCGCAAAGCATTGGAATGGGGCAAGACTTATATGAAAAATATGAGACTGTAAAAAAAGTATATGAAAAAGTGAAGGAAATAACAGGAATTGATATAGCACAAATAACTTTTAACGGAGAGGAAGAAATACTAAATCAAACAAAAAATACGCAACTTGCTATTTTAACCATGAGTCTAGCTATCTTAGCAGTCTTACAAGAAAACGGCATACAAGCTAAGATGTCTGCTGGATTAAGTTTGGGAGAATATTCCGCTTTGATTAATAGCCAAGCATTGGATTTTGAAGAAGGAATTAAATTAGTCCAAAAAAGAGGAGAATATATGCAAGAACTAGTTCCAGAGGGGGAATGGTTAATGGCAGCTATTATGGGGATGAGCGAAGAACAAGTGCAAGAGGTTTGCCAAAAAGTAACCAAAGGATTTGTCGTTCCAGCCAATTTCAATACCACTGGACAAATTGCTATTTCAGGAGAAAAGGAAGCAGTAGAGCAAGCAGAAATATTGGCCAAAGATTTAGGGGCTAAAAAAGTAAGAGTTCTAAAAACAGCAGGACCTTTTCATACAGAAAAACTAATCAAAGCATCAGAGGCTTTAAGAAATGAACTAGAGCAGGTTACCATTCATGATTTTAAAACAGCAGTTGTGAAAAATATCGATGGAGAGATATATAGCAACCAAGATGATGTGAAAGATATTTTGGCAAAACATATTGTTAGCCCAGTGAGATTTTCAAAAAGCTTGAAAACAATGTTAGATGCTGGAATTGATATTTTTATTGAAATAGGACCAGGTAGAACTTTGTCTGGTTTTGTGAAGAGATTGGATACTGATAAAGAGGTTACCATTTTAAATGTAAATAATGTAGAAACATTGGAAAAAGTACTAGAGGAGATAGGACATGGGGACGTAGATAATGTCCCTAGTCTGTCAAATTAAGGTGTTAGTATTGAGATAATGTACTACAAGATAAATTAATTAGACATAGGGACATTATCTACGTCCCCATGTCCCAAAGGAGAGTTGAGAAAAATGAATCAATTAGCTTTGATTACAGGTGCGACAAGAGGAATTGGAAGACAAATTGCGATAACACTTGCAAAAGAGGGATATGATATTGCCCTAAATTATCGTAAGGAAAATGAAGAATTAGAAAATGTCAAAAAGGAAATAGCAGAAATAGGAGTAGAATGTTTTGCTGTTAAAGGTGATGTTTCTTGTTTTGAAGATTGCGAGGAATTGGTAAAACAAGTAATCGAAAAGTTTGGAAAGTTAGATGTGTTAGTGAATAACGCAGGTATTACAAAAGATATGTTATTGATGAGAATGAAGAAAGAAGATTTTGAACAGGTTATTGATGTTAATTTAGTGGGAACTTTTAATGTGACAAAAAATGTAATAAGCCATATGTTAAAAGCACGTTCTGGAAGAATTATCAATATTTCTTCTGTGGTTGGCGTTTCAGGAAATGCAGGTCAAACCAATTATGCTGCTTCAAAAGCAGGTATCATTGGATTTACCAAAAGCTTAGCAAAGGAAGTAGCTTCGAGAGGAATTTTAGTAAATGCAGTGGCTCCGGGATTTATTGAAACCAGTATGACAGAGGTTTTAAAGGATGAGGTTAAAGAAGAAATTGCAAAAAGTATTCCTTTGAAACGTATGGGTACCTCTCAAGATGTGGCTAATGTTGTGAAATTTTTGGCTTCAAAGGATAGTTCGTATATTACGGGTCAAGTTGTTCATGTTGATGGTGGTATGTTAATGTAAAACAAATTGTTACTCATAAAAAATAGATAAACTTTAAAGACAAAAGGTGCTAAAGTTGAGTAGTAAAAAGGAATGGAAAGGATGGAAGAAAAAATGGAAAAAAGAGTTGTTATTACAGGATTAGGAGCAATCACTCCAATCGGAAAAAATACAGAAGAAACATGGAAAGGAATCCAAGAAAAAAAATGTGGAATTGATACCATAACCTTATTTGATAGTACAGGCTATAAAACGAGTCTAGATGCAGAGGTAAAAGATTTTAACCCACTGGATTATTTAGAGCCAAAACAAGCCAAAAGATTAGATAGAAGTTCACAGTTTGCTCTAGTAGCAGCAAGAGAAGCTTTTCAAGATAGTGGAATTACCGAAGAAAATACAGATTTAGAAAGAGTTGGCGTATTTGTAAGTTCTGGTATTGCAGGTTTAAAAACCATCCAAGAACAATGCGAAATCAATTACGTAAAAGGAAATAACAGAGTATCACCGATGTTCATTCCTATGGCAATTGCGAACATGCCAGCAGGAAATATTGCCATTGATTTAGGGCTAAAAGGAGAATCCATTTCGATTGTAACAGCATGTGCTTCTTCCACACATGCCATAGGAGAGGCTTACAAAACGATTAAATATGGTTCAGAAGATGTTGTCTTAGCAGGAGGAACAGAGGCTTCTATCTGTAGTGTGGGAATTGCAGGGTTTGAGAATATGAAAGCCTTGTCTTATGCAACCGATAAAAATAGAGCAAGTATTCCATTTGACAAAGAAAGAAGTGGATTTGTCATGGGAGAAGGAGCAGGAATTCTTGTGTTAGAAGAGTTAGAACATGCGATTCAAAGAAATGCTAAAATTTATGCAGAAGTAGTAGGATATGGTGCTACATCAGATGCTTATCACATTACTTCACCAGCGC
The DNA here is from genome assembly GCA_948470605.1 of uncultured Clostridium sp. Lineage (GTDB taxonomy): Bacteria > Bacillota > Clostridia > TANB77 > CAG-508 > CAG-269. The sequence goes on from CAOKPI010000002.1 coordinate 110,277, forward strand.
CAGAAGGAGAAGGCGGAGCAAGAGCTATGAAAAGAGCAATTGATGATGCTAAGATGAAACCAGAAGAAATTGATTATATTAATGCACATGGTACATCGACTCATTTGAATGATTTATGCGAAACGATGGCGATAAAGTCAGCGTTAGGAGAGGCAAGCAAAACGGTAATGGTAAGCTCAACTAAAGGAAATATAGGACATTTGCTAGGAGCAGCAGGCGGTGTGGAAGCAATTATTTGTGCCAAAGCAATTGAAAATCAAATGGTTCCACCAACTATCAATTATCGAGAAAAAGATGAGGATTGTGATTTAGATGTGGTACCAAATGAGGTTAGAAAGGCTCCAATCAATGTCGTAATGTCAAATTCTTTGGGATTTGGTGGGCATAATGCTAGTATTATTTTGAAAAAATATCAATAATAATTTTAAGAATGTTTATTATATTTTTTACTTGTAATTTCTGACTTCATAACAGATTGTAAACTATCAATAACTTAATAGCAACATTATAGCAACGTTGCACAGAAAATTTACTTGTAAATTTTTGCTTCGACAAGTCTTTTTACTTTGCAAGATTTGTCCTATTTGGTAATAGTCTATAATTTGTTGAACCTCACGATTTGTTATTTCATAAAAATATAATAAATTTTTATAAAAAAATTGAAAGGATTGGGAAGATTATGGAGTATGAAAAGATTAAACAGATTATGGAAGATATGGGAAATTCAAAATTAACAGCTATTGATATTGATTTTCCAGATGGCACCAAAATAAGCATGAAAAAAGAAGAAAAGCAAGTTGTTACAGTAGCAGAAAATATACCAATGGAGAATGTATCAACAAAAGAAATAAAAAATGTGGAAACAACAGAAGAGAATCAAGAAGAAAAAGTAGAAGACGGTAATATTGTAAAATCTCCTATGGTAGGAACTTTCTATCTAAAGCCTTCTCCTAATAGCGACCCTTATGTGCAAGTGGGGCAAAGAGTAAAAAAGGGAGATGTTCTTTGTATCATAGAAGCTATGAAATTAATGAATGAGATAGAGTCTGAATGGGATGGAGAAATCAAAGAAATTTTGGTAAAAGATGAAGAACCAGTAGAATATGGAAAACCATTATTTGTAATAAAATAAAGTTTTAAAGTTGCGAATTTAGGGGTTTTGGAACAGATTCTTTATTAATTTGAATTTTGTATCAAGCCAAAGAAAGAAGGAGAAAAATGTTAAAAAAAGAAGAAATCAAAGAAATCATACCACAAAGAGAACCTTTTCTAATGATAGATGAGGTAGAAGAATACATACCAGGAGAAAGTGCAATCGCTTATAAATACGTAAGCAAAGAAGAATGGTATTTCAAAGGACACTTTCCAGGAAATCCAATTATGCCAGGAGTATTAATTACGGAAAGTCTAGCACAGACGGGGGCAGTAGCCATTCTTAGCCTAGCAGAAAACCAAGGAAAAAATGCTTTATTTGGAGGCATTGATAAAATGAAATTTAAAAAGATGGTAGTGCCAGGAGATAAATTAAAACTAGAAGTAAAAATCATCAAGAAAAAAGGACCAATTGGAGTAGGAGAAGCAATTGCAACCGTAGAGGACAAAATCGTAGCAAAAGGAGAATTAACTTTTGCTGTAGTGTAAAATTTGTGACAAGAGGGGCGCCCCTTTTTGTCACATTCAGGACATAGTACATCAGAAGGTAGAGAATGTCTCTTAATACTCAAAATTTTTAACTTAATGTGTCATCTATTATTTTTTACACCTTGAGTGTTGTTCTATGTCCGTAAAAGATGATAAATGTGACAAAAAGGGGCGCCCCTCTTGTCACAAGAACTTTCAAAGGAAGGAAAGAGTAGCATGAATAAGATTTTAATTGCAAATCGAGGAGAGATTGCAGTTCGTATTATAAGGGCTTGTAAAGAAATGAATATCAAAACAGTGGCTGTCTATTCGGAAATAGATAAAGATGCGATGCACACCCGTTTGGCAGATGAAGCTATATGTATTGGACCAGCGAATAGTGCAAAAAGCTATTTGAATTTTAAAAATATGATAGAAGCTGCTAATATAACTGGTGCAGATAGTATTCATCCAGGTTTTGGATTTTTATCAGAAAATAGTCAATTTGCAAAAATATGTGAGGAATCCAATATCAAATTCATCGGACCATCGTATCAAATAATTGAAAAAATGGGAAATAAGTCAAATGCAAAAGAACTAATGAAATCAGCAGGAGTGCCTGTGATACCAGGTTCAGATGGAAGTGTAAAAGGTTTAAAAGATGCTATTAAAATAGCCAATAAAATTGGTTATCCCATTATGCTAAAAGCAGCAGCTGGAGGAGGCGGAAAAGGAATTCGTATTGTCAATTCTGCTGAAGAATTAGAAAATAACTACAATATCGTAAAACAAGAAGCTAAGATGTCTTTTGATGATGATGAAATTTACATCGAAAAATTCATTAAAAATCCGAGACATGTAGAAATACAAATTTTAGCAGATGAGCATGGGAATGTAATCCATTTAGGAGAAAGAGATTGTTCGATTCAAAGAAAAAATCAGAAAATATTGGAAGAAACGCCATCTACCGCTATTGACGATAAATTGAGAAATAAGATGGGAGAGGCAGCAATTAAAGCAGCTAAAGTGGCAGAATATACAAGCTGTGGAACCATCGAATTTTTGGTAGATAGTGATAAGAATTTTTATTTTATGGAAATGAATACTAGAATTCAAGTAGAACACCCAATTACAGAAGAAAGAACGGGAATTGATATTGTAAAAGCACAAATCAAAATAGCAGCAGGTGAGCCATTAAAAATAAAGCAAAAAAATATCACGTTTAGAGGACATAGCATCGAATGTAGAATTAACGCAGAGAACCCAAGCAAGAACTTTATGCCATGTCCAGGAACGATTACAGGATTAAATTTGCCAGGAGGAAATGGAATCAGAGTAGATACTGCTATTTATGAAGGATACACCATTCCACCTACTTACGATTCTATGATTGCAAAAATTATCACACATGGAGATACCAGAAATGAAGCCATTAGTAAAATGAAAAGAGCTTTAGAAGAAATTGTCATAGAAGGGGTAGATACCAACATCGACTTTTTATTTAGTATCATCAAAAATCCTGATTTTATCAGAGGAAACTTTGATACCTCGTTTATTGAAAAGAAATTTTAGGGACATGGGGACGTACTTTTTGTCCCTATCCATAGGTTTTAACAGAAAAATAGATAGAGATAGGCAGATAGGGACAAAAAGTACGTCCCTATGTCCCACAGAAAGGGAAGAAAAATAATGATTGTTGATAAAATAAAAAAGAGAGAACCTACGGCTAAAAGAACAGAAAATCAAGTAGATATACAGGTTGGTAAATGGGTAAAATGCGATACATGTAAAGAAATATTATACAAAGAAACAGTAAGAGCCAATAGTAGTATTTGCCCAAATTGTGGAGCTTATTTTAGAATGCATATTAATAAAAGGCTAGAAAGTATAGTTGACAAAGATACTTATGAGAGATTTGACTTGAATATTGATACAACCAATCCATTGGAATTAGAGGATTATCCAAAAAAAATAAAGGGATTACGAGAAAAAACAGGAATTCAAGAGGCAGTGAGTTGTGGAACGGGAAAAATAAAGGGAGAAAAGGTAGTTATTTGTGTTATGGATAGTGGCTTTTTAATGGGAAGCATGGGAATTGTAGTAGGAGAAAAAATCACCTATGCCATAGAAAAAGCGATTGCCTTAAAATTGCCATTGATTGTCTTTTGTGTTTCTGGTGGTGCTAGAATGCAAGAAGGAATTATATCTCTTATGCAAATGGCAAAAACAACAGCAGCTATCTCAAAATTAAATGAAGCTGGCTTGTTGTATATCTCTGTTTTAACAGACCCAACTTATGGTGGTGTTACGGCTTCTTTTGCCAGTTTGGCAGATATTATATTAGCAGAACCAGGTGCTATGATAGGTTTTGCTGGACAAAGAGTCATTGAGCAAACAATTGGAGAAAAGTTGCCAGAGGGATTTCAAACTGCTGAATTTTTGTTGGAACATGGTTTTGTTGATAAAATAGTGGAAAGAAAAGAATTAAAAGATACCATTTATAATTTAATTTTGCTACATAAATAATGTTTAATGTTTGAATTAAAAATACAAGTAATGTACAAAAAGAAAAGCGGTCATTAAGACCGCATTAACAAGTATTTGTTTTTAGTTGCTTGCCCACCACGAATGTGCCGAATAGATTTGTTGTAATCTAATATTTCCCGCGAAATCTCATTTGGCATAATTTTGGTAAGATATGCATGTACTGTACTCTTACATATGCCGAAATGTTCTGCAGTTTTACGCACAGTGGAGCGATGAGTGTTGAAATAGTTAACAACGGTTTCTACAAAAGTTAAGTCTAACATAATGAGCCCTCCTCAAGCAAAAACAAAAAAATAATAGCATCAAAACTATTATAACATAATCGACATAAATAGTCAAAGCACAGAGACATTATTTATTAAGGAGAAATCCTTTAATTTTAGTTAAGAGAAAGGAGAAAGTACGATGAAAGAACGAACAGCATGGGAAAAAGTAGAAATAGCAAGAGACCCCAAAAGAAAAACAGCATTAGATTATATCGAAGAAATTTTTGATGATTTTATAGAATTACATGGTGATAGAAATTTTAAAGATGATAAATCCATTGTTTGTGGTTTGGCAAGAATGGGAACCCAGAATTATACCATAATAGCAGAACAGAAGGGAAGAACGACCAAAGAAAATATTGAAAGAAATTTTGGCATGCCAAATCCAGAGGCATATCGAAAAGGCATCCGTTTTATGAAACAAGCAGAAAAATTCAAAAGACCAGTCATTACTTTTATTGATACCAAAGGAGCCTATCCAGGCATTGGAGCAGAAGAAAGAGGACAACGGAGAAGCCATTGCCAGTTCGATGTTGGAGCTTAGTAAATTAAAAGTGCCTGTGATAGCCATTGTGATTGGTGAAGGTTCGAGTGGAGGAGCTTTAGCACTAGGTGTTGGAAATAAAGTGATTATGTTGGAAAATGCAATTTATTCTATTTTATCACCAGAGGGCTATGCTAGCATTTTGTGGAAAGATGCTTCTAGAACCAAAGAGGCTGCTGAAAAAATGAAATTGACGGCGAAAGATTTATATGAGTTGAAAATAATTGACCAGATTATTAAAGAACCTAAGGGAGAGGAAGAGGAAAGCTTTTTAAAAGTGGTTAAGAGCTTAAAGAAAGAGATACAAAAGACGATGGAAGAAATGAAGCATAAAAGCCCAGAGGTTATTGTTGAGGAGAGATATCAGAAATTTAGAAATATGGGTGAATATAAATTTATTTAATTATTATATTTTAAACAGTTTATCTATTTTTTATTTGTAACTCCGAGTTACGAACAGTCTGTAATTACATAACAGACTGTAATCTTATTGAATAGAAAAAATTATTTTTTCTATTCAATAAGAAATACAATGCACAGAAAAATTGCAAGCAATTTTTCGTGTCAACAAATCTTTACGCTTCTTTGAGACTTTACATAAAACAGAAGAATTAAAAAAACAGACAAAAAGGTCTCATGAAGCGAGATTTGTTGTTGGTTCCCACGATTTGTTACTGCATAAAAAAATAGATAAACTGTTAGAAAATAAATGTTAATTTAAAAAGTAGGAGGAAAAGAGAATGTTATTAGAAGGAAAGAAAATTTTAATTATGGGAATTAGAAATAAGTGGAGTATTGCATTTGGAATTGCGAAATCTGCTTATGAAAATGGAGCAAAACTTATCTTTACCTATATGGGAGAAGAAAATAAAGACAAAATAGAAGAATTAATATCAGAATTTAAAGGAAGTAAAGCATATGTGCTAAATGGAGCTTCTGAAGATGAAGTAGTAAAAGAGGCTTTTACTAAAATCAAAGAGGAAAATGGAAAAATAGATGGTATCGTGCATGCAGTTGCCCATGCCAATACAGAAGATTTACATCATGATTTTATTTTTACTAGTAAAGAGGGATTTGCCCATGCTTGTGATGTTAGCAGTTATTCTTTTGTGTTAGCAGCTAGAATGGCAAAAGAGTTAGATATGCTAAATGAAAAAGCAAGTTTGGTGACATTGACTTATCATGGTTCTACTAAAGTAATTGATAACTATAATGTGATGGGAGTAGCAAAGGCAGCTTTGGAGTCAAGTGTTAGATATTTGGCGGAAAATTTAGGAAAAGAAGGAATGAGAGTCAATGCTGTTTCAGCAGGTCCAATAAAAACATTATCTGCTAAAGGTATTAAAGATTTTAGTTCTGTTTTGACAGTGATAGAAGAAAAAGCACCATTACATCAAAATGTGACAACGATACAGGTTGGAAATGTGGCTACATTTTTATTGAGTTCTATGTCAGATAGTATTACAGGTCAAGTGGTTTATGCAGATAATGGATATAATATTATGGGGATTTAATGATTCATAAAAACACACAAACCTTAAAATAAAAGGCGAAAGAAAATGTTTATAAAAAAGATAAAAGGGTCATGCACTTTTCATTTTTGCAAAACATATATTGGATTATATGGAAAAAGTTTAAGTAGAAATAGAGAAAACTTAAACCAGCAAAAATGGAGGTGCATTTATATTGCTATCGCTTTGTATGACAGGAATATTAGGTTTTTTAGAATTTCTAAAATCAGCCGTATTTGTTGTTCGGATATATTCAAGGGTCGGCTTTATTCCCAGAACCACTAACCGCAGAAGAAGAAAGAAATTGTTTAGAACAAATGGCAAAAGGGGATGAGGAGGCTAGAAATATTTTAATTGAACGAAACTTAAGATTAGTTGCTCATGTTGCTAAAAAATATAGTACAGCTAAAGTCGAACAAGATGATTTAATATCCATTGGAACGGTAGGTCTTATTAAAGGAATTAATAGTTTTAAAATAGAAAAAGGAGCAAGGCTTTCAACCTATGTATCTCGATGTATTGACAATGAAATCTTAATGCATTTGAGAGCAACGAAGAAATTAGGAGCAGAAGTCTATCTAAATGAGCCAATTGGAAAAGATAAAGATGACAATGTAGTAACATTACAAGAAGTTTTAGAAAATAATGAGAGAAATATTGAAGAAGAAGTGGACATTAAAATGAAAATAAAATTATTAGGTCAGAAAATGAAAGAGATTTTGAAAGATAGAGAAAGGACAATTTTAGAATTGCGTTTTGGATTAGGAGGTCACAAGCCAAAGACACAAAATGAAATTGCAACTATGATGGGAATTTCTCGTTCTTATGTGTCTCGTATTGAAACAAAAGCGATTGATAAATTAGCACAAGAAATAAAAGAATAGATTGTAATTATTCAGATTTCTTATTTTTTGACAATAAAAGTTTCTATATTTTTTATTCGTAACTCCCAGCTACGAACAGTCGTAATCTTATAACAGACTGTAGTCTTGCTGGTCCCCCGATTTGTTACATCATAAAAAATATAGAAACTTTCTAATTGAAATGTATTACCTCTGAATAGTTACAATAGTTTTGTAAATTTATTGTGAAAAACTTTCCTACCAAGTATATTTATGGTAAAATAGACAAAAATAATTTTAGGAGAGAAATATGCAAAGAACAAAATTGAAAGATAGAATATTACCAACCTATACAAAAGGAGAAGAAATTTTCAATATGACCTCTCACATTGTTGGGGCTGTTTTAGGAATTGTTGCAACAGTGTTATGCATTGCTTTTGCAGTGCTAAATAGTAATCTATATGGTATAGTAAGTGCAGCTATTTATGGAGGAACGATGATTCTTTTATATACCATGTCTAGTATTTACCATGGATTAAGCCCCAAAATCAATTCCAAAAAAGTATTTCAAGTATTAGACCATTGTTCCATATTTTTATTGATTGCTGGTTCTTATACACCTTTTGCTTTGTGTTCTATTAGAGAATATGATGCCTTATCTGGTTGGCTTATATTTAGTGTTATATGGGTACTGGCTATTTTAGGAATTGTATTAAATTCCATCGACATTAAAAAGTTTAAAGTATTTTCTATGATATGTTATTTATTAATGGGCTGGTGTATTCTTGTAAAAGCCAATGTACTGCCACAATTATTAACAACAAAGGGAGTGATTCTTTTAGTAGCAGGAGGAATTGCTTATACTGTTGGAGCCATTGTATATGGATTAGGAAAGAAATATAAATATGCTCATTCCATTTTTCATTTGTTTATTTTATTAGGTAGCTTTCTGCAATTCTTATGTATATTATTATATGTAATGTAAGAAATAAGATGTTTCTATGCCAGTTAAAAAGAAGAACAGTAGCATGATTAAAATATTTTAACGTATATATTAAAAAAGCAAAGAATTTAATTTCTTTGCTTGCACAAACTTATTTTATTTTAACATTTTCAAACAAAAAAAGCAAATGATAAAAAACATTCATTGAATGAGATTTTTATAGAAAAACAAAGATAGATGAATGGAATAAGACAATTAGGAATAATTAAGAGATGTTTCTAGTTTGTAAATTAGCATAGGTTATGCTAAAATAAAAATAACTTAATAAGTAATCAAATTTACCCTGCATAGTACGTATAGGCAGAATTTTTAGAACCAACACACGATAAGAGGGGCCAACTCTCTGAATATGGCGTGCAAGCTCACAGAATATAGTGAGAAGCCCAGGAATATTTAGGTAGGCACCCACCTGTTTTTAGGAGCAGGTCCTTAAAAATTCAAGGCAACTGACGGCTAAGGCGGGGGATTTTTTATTGTAAAAAAGGATGATTTTGGGGACGGAGGAAAAAATCATGATAGATTCTTAATCATGATTTTTTCCTCCGTCCCCAAAATCATCCAAAGTCATTCTTCTTTCAAATTATCCAAAGCCAAAATTGCCTTAGCATAAATCTTACAAGAAAGTAATAACTTATCAATGGAAATAAATTCATTGGTCTGATGACACATATCTTTGTCGCCAGGAAAATTAGCTCCGAAAGAAATACAATTATCAAAAGCACGAGCATAAGTAGCACCACCAATTGCAATTGGTTCTAGATTAGAATGAGTCTCTTGATTGTAAACATCGCAAAGCGTTTTGACCAATCTATTTTCTTTCGAAATATATAAAGCAGGTTTGTAAGTAATGGTATCAAAATCAACATTTCGATAGGAACTTGTATGTTGAAAAAAGTGTTTCCCAATTTCAAGTATGTTCATTGTAACGGGAATACGTATATTCAAGCCGATTTGCAATCCATTGTTTTTAAAATAAAAATCTCCAACATTTAAAGTTAACTTTCCAGATTTATCTTCAAAATTAATTCCTAAATTTTTTCCATCATATTGTGTGTTAATATAGGTGGTAAAAAAATCAAATAATTCTATTTTTATGTGATATAAATTGAATATTTTAGATAAGACAACAATCAATTGGGAAATACTATTTATCCCTAAATCTGGATGAGCAGCATGACTAGGAATTCCATAAGAGGTAAGTTTAATTTCTTCTTCATCTATTTTGTAAATATCAATTTCAAAATGAGTTTGTTCAATTGTATCTTTTAAATTTTTGATAAAATCTTTCATCCTTATTTTTTGAGAATTTATTTTTAAGAGGATGCTACACATTTTTGGGACAACATTAATGGGATTATCATAAGTATTAATTTCCTTTATCACAATATCTTTTTCTAAGAAGGGAGAATAATCCATCTTTAAATAGCTGGTTAAGATGGCTTTTTCAGAATAAATACAGGGAAAATCTGCATCTGGACTAAAGCCAATCGTGGGAGACTCCTCTTGCTTTTTGTAATAATCGATACATTTCCAATCGTTTTCTTCATTTAGCCCTAAAATAAGTCGTACACGTTTATGTACATGACAGGTCTCCATAACTGCTTTCATAGCAAATAAAGAACTCATAACAGGTCCTTTATCATCTATGGCACCTCTACCATATATTTTATTATCCGAAATGGTGGCACTAAAAGGAGGGTATTTCCAATCTTCTCCTTCTGGAACAACGTCAAGGTGACCAATAATTCCAATTAATTCTTCGCCTTTTCCAAATTCAATATAACCACAATAGCCATCTATATTTTTGGTTCGAAAACCTAAACTGTGTCCCAGTTCTAACATATATTCTAAGGCATCATTGATAGGCTCACCAAAGGGATGTTGCGGATTATCGGAATGAGAAATAACACTTGGTATTTGGATTAATTCTTGTGTTTTTTGAATCAATTCTTCCTTGTGCTTTTCAATGTAATTATCTATCATATAACCAGTCCTTTCTGTTATTTAATATTATATGTCTTTTTGCCAAGTTTATTATATAAATTTTTAATATTATAGTTACTGTTCAGACTTATGATTTATTTTCTTATGTGAAAGTTTAATATATTATTTTTTCATACCTTATAAAAAGGAATATTAATAACGCTGAACAGTAACTAATATTATAACATAAATCAAAGAAAAAAAGAAAATAGGTTGACAAGATTTTAGAAAAAGAGATAAAATAAAACTATAAAATAAGAGAAAGGTGAGGGAGATTTTGGAACCATTAGAAAAAAAAGAATTAGAACAAAAAGCAAAAAAAGTGAGACAAGACATTATAGAAGAAGTATATTCTGCCAAATCAGGGCATCCAGGAGGTTCACTTTCCATAGCAGATATTTTAACCGTATTATATTTTAGAGAAATGAATATTCAGCCAGAAAATCCAGATTGGGAGGAAAGAGATAGATTTGTTTTATCAAAAGGACATTGTTCACCAGCATTATATAGTTGTTTAGCCAATCGAGGATTTTTTCCAGTAGAAGATTTAAAAGGTTTTAGAAACATCAATAGTTATTTGCAAGGGCATCCCGATAAAAACAAAGTACCAGGAGTAGACATGACAACAGGTTCTCTAGGGCAAGGCTTATCTGCTGCTAATGGTATGGCAATAGCAGGGAAAGTAGATAAAAAAGAGTATCGAGTTTATTGTGTCTTAGGAGACGGAGAAATCGAAGAAGGACAGATTTGGGAAGCAGCTATGGCAGCGAGTCAATATAAATTAGATAATCTATGTGTGATTGTTGACAACAATAATTTACAAATTGATGGAACGATTGAAGAAGTCATGAGTTCTTATCCGATTGATGAGAAATTTAGAAGCTTTGGTTTCCAAGTTATCAACATAGATGGACATGACATAGAAGAAATCATAAAAGCATTTGAAGTAGCTAAAAACGTAAAAGGAAAACCAACTTGTATCATAGCCAAAACCACCAAAGGGAAAGGAATTACTTTTATGGAAAACCAAGCAGGTTGGCACGGAAAAGCACCAAATGAAGAACAATATCAGCAAGCTATGAAAGAAATGAGACAAGGGGGACAGGTTTAAATTGTCTCAAAAATCAGATAGAAAAATGTCGAAAAAGAAATAACGAAAGCAATGGAAAGGTTGAATAAAAGATGATAGATATACACATTCATACCACACATTCAGATGGAACAAAAACCGTAGAAGAAATTTTAAAACAGGCAGAACAAATAGGATTGGATTATATATCCATAACAGACCACGAAAATTGTAAGGCGTACCACGAAATACAAGAAAAAAATTTGAAACAATATTATCATGGTACTATCATTCCAGGTGTAGAGCTAAAAGGTGTATATAAAGGGAAAATTATTGATATATTGGGCTATGGAATAGATGTTAATAAAATTCAGAAATGGTCAGATGATTTTTACAAAGATAAAACACGTGCTAAGATACAAACTAAATATCTAAAAAAGAGATATGAGATATTTCAACAGATGGGATGTACTTTAACGCCATATGAAGAACTGAATTGGGACCCAAATCATGATTGGGCAAACATTGTTATCTATGATGAAATAAAAAGTCATCCAGAAAACCAAGCAAAATGTCCAGAGGATTTATGGGAAAGTTTTGACAATTATAAGTATCGTTATTGTTATCGTGAAGATAGTGTATTTTATATTGATAAATCAACCGATACGCCAAGTGTAGGAGAAATAATAAAGCAAATTCATCATGCGGGAGGCCTAGCATTTTTAGCACATGTTTATGTGTATAACTGGGCAGAAGACAAGAAAGCCTTAATCGATGATTTAATGTGTAATTATGATTTTGACGGAATGGAATGTTATTACAGTGAATTTTCAGAAGAGCAAACTCAATATGCTTTAGAGGTATGTGAAAAAAGAGGCTTGTACAAAAGTGGAGGTTCCGATTATCACGGAGATAAGAAACCAGGTATTTCATTAGGCACAGGAAGAGGCAATTTGCAAATACCAAATGAAATTATAAGGACATGGGGACGTAGATAATGTCCCTACCTAGTTGAATATTTAAATACAAATTAAAAAGGGATATATGGGGACATTATTTACGTCCCCATGTCCTTGAGAGGAGAAGAGCATGAAAGAACAAAAAATAGCAACTCGTGAGAGTTATGGCAAGACATTAGTAGAATTAGGAAAAGAAAATGAAAAAATTGTAGTACTAGATGCAGATTTAGCAGGTGCTACCAAAACCAATTTATTTGCAAAAGAATATCCAGACCGATTTTTCGATATGGGAATAGCAGAAGCGAATATGTTAGCAACAGCAGCAGGCTTAGCAACTTGTGGCAAAATTCCATATGCTAGTACATTTGCTGTTTTTGCGGCAGGTAGAGGATATGACCAAATTAGAAATAGTATTTGCTATCCCCAATTAAATGTAAAAATATGTGCTACCCATGCAGGAATTACGGTAGGAGAAGATGGAGCAACTCATCAAATGTTAGAAGATATTTCTTTGATGAGAACATTGCCCAATATGACAGTTATTTCGCCATCTGATGATACCCAAGCAAAATGGATTATTAGAGAAATTAGCAAAATAAATGGACCTGTTTATGTTAGATTAGCAAGACTAGCAACACCAGTTATCTATGAAGAAAATCAAAAATTTGAAATAGGAAAAGCCATTCAAATGGGAGAAGGAACCGATGGAACAGTATTTGCCACAGGAGTAACAGTAGCAGAAGCGATTAAGGCACAAGAACAATTGAAAACACAAGGAATTGATATTAGAGTGGTAGATGTTCATACGATTAAGCCAATGGATAAAGATAAGATTATTCAATGTGCAAAAGAAACCAAGAAATTAGTATCTGTGGAAGACCATAGTGTGATTGGCGGATTAGGTTCAGCGATTAGTGAGGTTTTAACAGAGGAGTATCCAACTAAATTAGAAAGAATGGGAATGCAAGATACCTTTGGAAAATCTGGCAAAGCAGAAGAATTGATGGAATATTTTGGATTAACAGCAAAAGCCATTGTAGAGAAATTTTTATAATAATTTTGAATTGAGATGATTTTAGGGACGGAGGAAAAAATCATGATACATGAGAAATAAATATTATGATTTGAGACGATGAGGAAATCATGATTTTTTCCTCCGTCCCCAAAATCATCCCTAAAATTATGCTAAAGATAGAAAATGTAAAAAACCAACATTTTCTATCTTTTTTTGCTAAAAAAGTATTGCAAAAAAACCACTTTATTGTTATGATTAAGAAGAAAGAATAGAAAAGTTTGAGGATGGGTACTTTGTGCCTGTCCCAAACTACCCAACAGGAATAAGGAGAAACTAGAAAATGATAGAATTTAGAAATGTAGTAAAGACATATGATACAGGAACAGAAGCGGTGAAAGCAGCTAATTTTGTAATTGATAAAGGAGAATTTGCATTTTTAGTAGGAACATCAGGAAGTGGAAAATCAACTCTTATCAAATTGATATTAAAAGAAGAAGAGCCAACGTCAGGAAATATTATAATTAATGGTAAAGATACGACTTTTCTAAAACCAAGTCGAGTACCTTATTTAAGAAGAAGTATGGGAGTAGTATTCCAAGATTTTAGGCTTTTGCCAGATAAGACAGTTTATGACAATGTGGCTTATGCGATGTATATTGTAAGAGCGACACCGAGACATATTAGAAGACAAGTGCCAATGGTGCTTTCTCTAGTTGGACTAAGTGGTAAGGCGAAAATGTATCCGCATGAATTATCAGGTGGAGAGCAACAAAGAGTTGCGTTAGCAAGAGCTTTGGTAAATAACCCATCTATGTTAATTGCTGATGAGCCAACAGGAAACTTAGACCCAGACACAGCTTGGGACATTATGAATTTATTGAATGATATTAACATGAGAGGAACAACGGTTGTAGTAGCGACACATGCAAAGGATATCGTGGACCAAATGAAAAAAAGAGTCATTCATATACGCAAGGGCGAAATAGTCAGAGATGATAAAAAAGGTGGTTATGATTGTGAAATATAACAGATTTGGATATTTAATAGGAGAAGGATTTGGAAATGTATTCAAAAATAAGAAATCGACAGGGGCATCTCTTATGATTATGTGCGCTACTATGGTTATTTTTGGAATCTTTTTAATCTTGACAGAAAATATCAATCATTTTGTACAAGAGGTTGAGTCAGCACAAGGAATACAAGTTTTCATTAATAACGATGCGACCCAAGAACAAATGGATGAGATTGAGAAAAAATTAAGAGCTTTGGATGGGGTTAGTACTACTGTGTATATCTCAAAAGAAGATGCTTTAAATCAGATGAAAGAGAAATTCGGAGATAAAAAAGATTTGTTAGCTGGTTACGAAGAAAATAACATTTTTCCAGCTTCTTATGTAGTAACCTTAACAGATTTAACAAAAAGCAAAGAGGTACAAGACAAAATTTTAACATTTGATAATATTAAGAAGATAACCAGCAAAGATGAAACAGTTAGTACATTAATTAATTTAGCCAATGGTATTAAAATTGTAACAGGAGTGATATTAATCTTATTAATCATTATATCTGTATTCATTATTTCTAATACCATCAAGTTGACAGTTCACGCGAGAAGAAAAGAAATTTCTATTATGAAATATGTAGGAGCAACCAATGGATTTATCAGATGGCCATTTATTGTGGAAGGTATGATAATAGGCGTATTTGCTAGCATTATATCGATTACATTAGTAGGAATGGCATATAGTTTTCTAGCAAAAGAATTAGTTAACAATCCATTTATGCAACGTATTAATATGAGCCTAGTAACTTTTGGTGATATGTTTGAATCGATTATATTTGTTTATATGTTACTAGGAATTGGAATAGGAGCTATTCGGAAGTGTGATTTCCATGAGAAAATATTTAAAAGTATAAAGGAGAAAACATGCGAAAGATATTATGTGTTGTTTTAGCCTTCATCATTAGTAGTTTTAGTATCTTTTCTTGTGTACAAGCAGAGGAAATGACAGACTTACAAACACAACAAGAAGAATTACAAAATCAGATTACAAATGCTACAGGAGAATTACAAGGAGTACAAGAAGAATTATCTGAAAATCTTCAACAAGTGCAAAAATTAGATGAAAAGATACAAGCTTCACAAGCAGAGTTAGAAGAATTAGATACTAAAATTACAGAACTACAAAAGCAAATGGATGAAGTAGAAAAAAAGCTAAAAGTAGCAGAAAAAAGATACAATCAGCAAAAAGAAATATTAGAGGTAAGATTGGTGACGATGTATGAAACCAGTGATACCCAATATTTAGATGTTATTTTAAGTTCTAGAAGTGTTTCTGATTTCTTATCCAATTATTTCCTAATTACAGAATTGACAAACTATGATACCGAATTATTAGAGGAAATGAAGGAACAAAAAGATGAAATTGAATTAACCAAAAAGAAATTAGACCATGCTAAAGAACAATATGCAACGATGAAGCAAAATCAAACGAAAACAGCCAAAATTTTAGAAAATACAAAAAGTGTAAGAGAAAATTTCATTACCAAATTATCCGAAAAAGAACAAGAAATCCAAACGCAAATTGATGAATATAATGCAAAATTCGAAGAGGTTAATAAAGAAATTTTAGCACTTGCTTTACAAGGAATTGATACACAATATATAGGAGGAGAATTGGCATGGCCAATTCCAGGATACACCAGAGTTACTTCCAAATATGGTATGAGAACCCATCCAATTACAGGAGTTTACAAATTACATACAGGGGTAGATGTGAGTGCACCAATGGGAGCAAACTTTGTAGCTGCCAATGACGGAATTGTTACCAAAGCAGGCTATAATGGGGCTTATGGTAATATGGTAATGATTGACCACGGTGGTGGTGTTTCTACTTTATATGCACATGGCTCCGAAATCATGGTGCAAGTAGGAGAGACCGTAAAACGTGGTGAGACAGTTGTTTTAAAAGTTGGTTCTACGGGCTATTCCACAGGACCACATGCTCACTTTGAGGTAAGGTTAAATGGTAAAGTAACAGACCCGATACCATATATTACAAATGGTATGGTACCAACGACACAAAATCAAAATAAAACAAATGAAACAGCAAATACAACAAACGAAACAGCAGAAAATAAAACCAATTAAAATAGGAGGAACTTATGAAAAGATTAGGATTGAAAATAATAGGATTACTCATAATTGCTATCGTTTTATTCCAAAGCAATGTGCTATTGGCAGTCAATTCAGAAGAAAATAAGTTAAAGAATGAACAAAGCGCTATCAATAAAGACAAACAAGAGGCAGAAAATGAGTTAAAAGAGGTACAAGAACAAAAGTCAGAAACAGTAAAACAAGTAGAAGAATTGTCCAATCAAATTGATGAATATCAATCTCAAATTGATACATTAGATACTCAAATATCAGAATTAAATACCAAAATATCGCAATCAGAAGAAAAATTGAAAAAAGCACAAGAAGATTATACTAAACAAGAAGAATTATTAGAAGCTAGATTAGTAGCTACTTATGAAGCAGGAGAGACGTCTTATTTAGATTTCATTTTGTCTTCTGAAAGTATTACTGATTTGATTTCTAATTATTACCTAATAACAGAAGTGGCAACTAATGATACAGAATTATTGGAAAAGATTCAAAAACAAAAAGAAGAAATCGAAAAAGCAAAAAAAGAATTAGAAGTGGGAAAACAAGAATTAGCCACTTCAAAAGCTAGTAAACAGAGTGTTACCACCCAGTTACAAACTGCTAAAGGTGAGAAAAATCAACAAGTTGCTAAGTTGTCAGAAGATGAAAAACAAATTCAACAACATATAGAAGAACTTCGCACAGCAAGTAGTCAAATTGAAAAAGAAATTGTAGCAGCACAACAACGCTATGCAGCACAAATTGCAGCTTTAAATAACAAAAATAAAGGAAATGCTTCTACAACAACAGGAGGGAATAGCCCCAATAAAGGTGGAAACAGTTCAGCAAATGCGGGAGGTTCAACTAGTACAGGAGGTTCTTCTAATACAGGAAATGCTAATGTTAGTGGGAAAGGTGTGCTTCAAAGACCAGTGAGTTCAGGAGGAATTACAGCAGCTATGTATTATCCAAGTGGTGGTTATCATGGTGCATTAGATTATGGTGTGCCAATAGGAACTCCAGTTCATGCAGCAGCAGATGGCGTAGTGATTAAAACGGCAAATTTAACAAGTAGTTATGGTACTTATGTTGTAATTCAACATGCAGGAGGATTGCAAACATGGTATGCACATGGTACAAGTGGTTCTATTTGTGTGTCACCTGGACAAACTGTTTCAAGAGGACAAACAATTATGAGTTCAGGAAATAGTGGGAATTCACGAGGTCCTCATTTACATTTTGAGGTAAGGGTTGCTCCTTATACATATGGTAGTTGTAGAGTAGATCCACGTAATTATTTTTAAATAAAATACATATAATCAATAGAGGGCGGAAAAAATCCGCCCATTGATGTTAATAAAATTCAATCAAAAACATCGGAGGTTAAGAATGGAAGAAAAGAAAAGATTTAAAATTTATAAGATTATTATGTTAATTATATTGGTATCCTTCATCACATTTTTGTGCACATCCATAGGCATGTATCAATATTTTATCCATCAAGAAACAGCCAACCAATCTATATTTAAAACTACATTATCTTCTTCAGATATAGACAAAACACTAAGTAAATATAAATCTATTATTGACAAATATTATTTAGGTGAAATTGACGAAAATAAATTAAAAGAGGGAGCGATTAAGGGATATATTGAAGGATTAGATGACCCTTATACAGAGTATATATCCAAAGAAGATATGCATGATTATTTAGATGATACGATGGGAAATTTTGTTGGAATTGGTATCTATATGGTGAAAAACACGGAAGCTAATAAAATACAAGTATTAGCACCAATCAAAAATAGTCCAGCAGAAAAAGCTGGAATATTACCAGGAGATTTAATTCTAGCAGTAGATGATGTCCAATATACAGCAGAAGATATGTCAGTAGCTTCTAATAAAATCAAAGGAGAAGAAGGAAGCAAAGTAAAAGTTGAGATATTAAGAGGAGTAGAAACCAAAACTTTTGAATTAAAAAGAGAAAACATCAAAGTCAATCCAGTAGAAGGGAAAGTATTAGGCAATCAAATTGGGTATATTGAATTTTCGTCTTTTGATGAAGGAACAGCGGAGGATTTTAAAGCAGAATATGAAAAACTACAAAAACAAGGGATTCAATCTTTAATTATTGACCTAAGAAATAATGGTGGAGGAATTGTAGACGAAGCACTAAAAATAGCAGATTTTATAACAGAAAAAGGTTCTAACCTATTATATGAAGTGGATAAAAACAATAAAGAGGAGGTCAAAAAATCCGAAAAAGACCCCATTATCAATTTACCAATTGTTATTTTAACCAACGAAAATACAGCAAGTTCATCTGAAATATTGGCAGGAGCCTTAAAGGATTTAGGAAAAGCAAAAATTTGTGGTACCAAGACATATGGAAAAGGTGTGATTCAACAAGTATTAACTTTGCCAGATGGAAGTGGACTAAAAATAACTTCTGAAAAATATTTGACACCAAATAAAACGGAAATTAATAAAATAGGAATTGAGCCAGATGAAAAGGTAGAATTGCCAAGTACTGTTAAAAATGTTTTATTAGTAGAAGAAAAAGATGATACGCAATTACAAAAAGCAATTGAAATGCTAAAATAGAAAGGATACAATATGAATTTACCAAATAAGCTAACCATATTTAGAATGATATTAGTACCTATCATGGTAATGATTCCTTTTTTGGGAATAAAAGGAGAATTTTTGAGGGTACCAATTGAATATTGGATGATAGATGGCATCTTTATCCTAGCATCTTTGACCGATAAATTAGATGGCTATTTAGCAAGAAAAAATAATCAGATTACAACTTTTGGAAAGTTTTTAGACCCATTAGCCGATAAAATTTTAGTGTTAGCAGCTATGATGATGTTAGTAGAAATGGATAAACTACCAGCTTGGATACCAATTATCGTATTAGCTAGAGAATTTCTAGTGTCTGGTTATCGATTGGTTGCTGTTGAGAAAGGTGACAAAGTGATTGCTGCTTCTAATTGGGGTAAATTGAAAACGGTAACTCAAATGATGGCGATTACTTTAGCTTTTGTGGATTTACATGGTTTCGGAGAATGTTTTGCAGGAAATTTAACAAGTCCAGAATTTGTATTTAATCTTATTGCAACAAGTATGATGCTGATTCAAACTTTGGCAACCGTTTTTTCAGGTGCTGATTATTTGAAAGGGGCAAAAGAGTTAATAAAAGATTGAGGTTTAATAAAAAATTAAATATTTGGATGATAAATGCCAAGAAAATTCTTTACGAATCTTCTTGGCATTATCGATAAATCTCCCAAAAAGTGAGAGCTATCTTATTCTTCTTTTAAATGTAACCCATTTTCTGCTAAGAATGCTTCTAAGTCAGCAATTGTCTTGTCTCCGATATTTCTTATAAGTCTTTTAAGATCAGATGCAGACCAAGTTATTAAATCTGCTACTGTATAGATATTGTGACGTTCAAGAGCTCTCCAACAAGAATGATATTCTTTAATAGAATGTGAAAGAATTTCATTTTTTTCAAAACTCTCAATCAAAAAGAGACAAAATTTATCAGAATTTATGCTCTTAGTAGGGATGCTTGAAAGCATTTCCACGATTTTGATTGGAAGAGTATCAACTAAATTCTTAGAATTGCAGTTAAATAATTCAAAGAAATTTACGATTTCTCCAATTTCAGACGAATTAAGAGAATGCAAAGAAGAAAGCTGATTTGAAATTTCCTCCAACGATTCACACCATTCTCCTTTTATCATGGAAGCAAGTTGTAGCTTCCGAATGACTAGAAGGGTAATTGGTTGATGTAATGGTGACTGAAAAGAAAAAACAAGATTTCCCTGATTGTCTATAAAGTTATACTGACAATCATTAATGTACAATGCTTTCATCTGAAAGACCTCCTTTATAATAGTATACATAAATTATAACATATAAAAAAAGAAAAGTAAAATAAAAATATTTTGAAAGATACTTGACAAAATAAACTTTCTGCCGTAATATAGTAAAGAACTTTAATTTAAACCATAAATACGAGAGGAGAATTACGATGGAAGAAAAAGAAGTAATATTAACACAAGAGGGATATGATAACTTAGAAAAAGAATTAAATTATTTAAGAAC
>CAOKPI010000003.1 GCA_948470605.1 uncultured Clostridium sp.
AAAAAAAGTTACATAGTGGCCACTGACATTTTGCATGTCGAATATTGTAAAATAAGAAAAGAAGCTTCTAAAAATATAATAATAGAAGGAGAACGGATTGTATGAAAGATGTAGTATTAAAAGAAATTAAAAAAGAATTAAATTGGAAGGAAAGGATTATACTTGCATTATTTGGGGATTTATTTTATTCTATATATAGAAAAGGAATGACAGATTGTTATAAGTACTATAATAAATAGTACTTTTTTCTATTAACATCTGGTAAAGTTATATCTAAATCAAATTGTTTTCCTCCTGAAATTACGCCATCAACGTCTAGAACTGGACAAAAAGGCTTTTTATTATCCATTTCCATTTTTATCATTCCTTTCTTTCTTGTAACTTTTAAGTTACTTTATATATCATATGAAGAAAAATGTAGAAAGTTGAAAGAATTTGTCTAGTATTTCTTAAAAATATTTTGAATTTTCTCCAAGTAAAAGCATACAATACAAACAGCAAGCACAACGCAAAAATTATTACCAATTTATAATGTGAACAAAAGAAAGTAGCTTTTACCATGAATTGTGCATGGTCGCAGTTATTTTTAGGACAGAAAATAAAAGAGTTGGTATTTGCTAGTTTTAAATGCCTAAGGGCTGTTTTTTTATATTAAATGTTAAAGAATATTATCATGCCCCTTTTGTTCTACGATTTTTTAGATAGTGTAAAGTAATCTATGAAAAAATTTAGAAACTTTGATTAGTAAAAATTGTTATAAAGAAAATGTATAAGTTTAGCAAAATATATTGAAAAAAAATATATCTTGTAATAGAATAAGGATGTTTTCGGATGCAAAGGAGAAAAAATGAGATATATAGGAAATAAAACTAACTTATTAAATAACATAAACCAAGTAATAGTAGAAAATTGTGATGGAACTGAAAAAGTTTTTTGTGATATTTTTTCAGGGACATCTTCTGTTGCTAGATTCTTTAAAAATAGATATAAAATAATTTCAAATGATATGTTATATTTTTCATATATACTTCAAAAAGCAACAATACAAAATAATGACTTACCAGAATTTAAAACATTAAAAGAAAAATTAAAAATTGATAATGTGTTTGAATATTTAGAAAATGAAAATGTTGAGTATTCTAATTATAGATATTTTACTTATGAAAATTATTCACCAAATGAGAAATGTGATAGAATGTATTTAACAACGGAAAATGCAAAAAGAATTGATTATATAAGAAATACTATAGAAGTATGGAAAGAAAAAGAATTAATTGATGAAAGAGAATATTACTATCTAATAGCCTCATTAATTGAAGGTGTTCCTTTTGTATCTAACATTACAGGAACTTATGGAGCTTATCTAAAAGAATGGGATAATAGAGCCTATAAAAAATTTGAAATGATTCGACTAAATGTTATAGATAATTTGTGTGATAACAAATGCTATAAAGAAGATGCAAATCAATTAATAAATAAGATAGAAGGAGATATTTTGTATATTGATCCTCCTTATAATTCAAGACAATACTTACCAAATTATCATTTACTAGAAACAATAGCAAGATTTGATTGTCCAAAAATAAATGGAAAAACAGGTATAAGGGATTATAGTGAAGAAAAATCGAAATATTGTATGAAATCAGAAGTAGAAAAAGAATTAGAAGAATTGATAAAAAATGCGAAATTTAAACATATTATAATGAGCTATAATCAAGAGGGAATATTATCCAAGGAACAAATAGAAAATATATTAAAAAAATATGGAGATAAAAATTCATATAAGTTATATGAAATACCATATAAACAATATCAAAATAAACTAACTAAAAAAATAGAAAATCATTATGAATATATTTTTTATATAAGAAAAGAAATGATTAATAAAGACAAGGTATATATGAGATTTCCATTAGAAAGACAGTTTAATATGGCAGTCATGGAAAAAAGTGAAAAATATAATTATGAAATAGTAAAATATCAACCAGAAAATAGAAAAAAGTATTTAAAAAGTCCATTAAACTATGTTGGTGGAAAATATAAGTTATTACCACAGATAATGGAATATTTTCCTGATAAAATTAATACATTTGTAGATTTATTTTCAGGTGGATTTAATGTAGGAATAAATGTAAATAGTAATAGAACAATATGCAATGATATTAATCATTTTATTATAGGACTATATAAAGAACTATATAATAAACCAGTTGAAGAGATATTAGATAAAATCAATTATAATATAAATAAGTATGGATTAAGTAAGGAAAATGAGTCAGCATATAAAAAGTTTAGAATTCATTACAATAAAACAAAAAATCCAATCGATTTATATACATTAACTTGTTATTCTTTTAATTATCAATTTAGATTTAATAATAATAAAGAATACAATAATCCTTTTGGAAGAAATAGAAGTCAATTTTCAGAAAATATGAAGAAAAATTTAATATTATTTACTGATAAATTAAAAAAGATGGAAATTCATTTTTCTTCAAAAGAATTTGACAAAATAGATATTAAAGAATTAGGACAGGAAGATTTTATATATTGTGATCCACCATACCTAATAACAACAGGTTCATATAATGACGGGAACAGAGGATTTAAGGATTGGAAGGAAGAAGAAGAACTAAAGTTATATGATTTTTTAGATAAAGCAGATAATAAAAATATAAAATTTGCATTGTCTAATGTTATGGAACATAAAGGAAAAGAAAATAAGATTTTAGAAGAGTGGAGTAAAAAATATAAAACCATATATCTAAAAAATGATTATTCTAATTCAAGTTACAATACTAAAAAAGGAAAGAGCAAAGAAGTATTAATAATCAATTATTAAGGGGGGAGAATAAATTGATAGAAATAAAAGATATGGAAAAGAGAAGTTTTAGAACTTTTGGCTGGGTACAAGACCCTAGTGATTTTGAGGCATTATATAAAGTTGTTTCTATATTCAATGAAAATTCAGATACATATAAAGAACTAGTGGAGTATAAAATCAACGAATTAATAGAAGAAAGAGATGGAAAACAAAGACTATTAGAAGCATTAGAGATAAGACCTTTAAAAATAAAATATCAGGATTTAGTCGGAACATCATTTACACCTAGACCATCTGCAAGATGTAATGGAATCGTTCAAGCGACAGTTAAAGGACAAAAAAGACCTTTTATAAGTGATTGGCCAGCTGATAATTTTATAAGATGGGCTCAATGCTTAGGTTTTATAAAATATAATTACTATGATGATACATTTGAAATAACAGAAACTGGATTAGAATTTTCTAACAGTTTGCAAGATGAAGAAAAAAATGAAATTCTAGAAAATGCATTATTAAGTTATCCTCCAGCAGTAAGAATATTAAATTTACTAGAAGACGGAAGTGTAAAGACAAAATTTGAATTAGGAAAGAGTATAGGATTTGTGGGAGAAGATGGATTTACGAGTTTACCACAAGATATTTTGGTAATGACATTAGCAACAGAAGATGATGTGAAAGAAAAGAACAAATTAAGAACTGACACAGAAGGTTCTTCTGACAAATATGCAAGAATGATAGCAAAATGGCTAACCAAAATAGGATTATTAAAACAAGTGACAAAAAATATTACAGTTAATATAGGAAATGATACATATACAGAAAATATTGGACAATCTTATGTTATAACTGCAAAAGGAATAAAAGCTTTAAACAAAGTAAGAGGAAAAAGCAAATTTAAAAAGATAGCGAAAAATATATCATGGGAAATGTTGGCAACCAAAGGAGCAGATAGAGATTATATAAGAACTAGAAGGTCATATATAGTGAAGATTCTTTCTGAAAGTAAAAATGGTTTAAGTCCTGAAGAAATTAGAGATAGATTAGAATTTTATGCAATTTCAGAATTATTTACAGTAGTTAAAGATGACATAGAAGGTTTGATTAACATAGGCTTAAATATAACTATAATAAACGACAAGTATTATTTTGAAGATGAAATAAATGATTTTATAATCCCAAGAATTATAAATGATAATAGTAGTAAGTCAGATATTACAATCAAGAAAGATGAGTTACGAGAGGACTTAGATGAATTATCTCATGAATATCTATCTTTAATAGACCTTTCTTTTGATAGTAATCAAAACAGATTATTTGAGAGAAAGTTGTTGAGTTATTAACTAAAGAATGTAAGTATAAAGGTTTACATTTAGGTGGAAGTAGAAAACCAGATGGAATTATATATACAGATAACTTAGCAGATAATTATGGTGTAATAATAGATACAAAAGCATATTCTAAAGGTTATGACTTACCAATTTCTCAAGTTGACGAGATGACTAGATATGTTGAAGAAAACAACAAAAGAGATACTACAAGAAATCCAAATGAGTGGTGGAACAATTTTTCAGATAGCCTAAATAAATTTTATTTTACTTTTATATCAGGAGAATTTAAAGGAAATATTGACGAAAAGTTGAACAGAATATCTATAGCAACAAATAGAAAAGGTGCAGCTATTGCAATAATTTCTTTACTAAAATTAGCAAATGAAATTAAGGCTAAGAGAATGAATTTAGAAAAAGCGAAAGATATATTTATAAATCAAGTATATTAGAAATAAGTATAGATATAATGTGAAATTAAAATTAGAATATACTGTTATTTTATATTGGAAGATAATGGGTAGCAAAACAATAATAGAAACAAGTTATTTTAGAATATTTAAGTATAAAACAATGATATTGTAACAAAACCTAATATGCCACTTATAGGTTATCATGATTTAGCATCCTTTAAAATGTATTTAAATGATGTAGGTTTATTAAGAAAGAAAACAGATTTAAATAGTAGAGTCATTATAGAAGGAAACAAATTATTCCAAGAATTTAAAGGAGCTTTAACAGAAAATTATGTATTACAGGCATTAGTTTCAAATGGATTAAAACCTTATTATTATGCATTTGATAATAGATATGAAATTGATTTTATTATTCAATATCAAAATGAAATCATTCCGATTGAAGTAAAATCAGGCGAAAGTATAAATAATACTAGCTTAAAAGTTTATAATGATATGAATAAGCCAAAAACAAGAATTAGATTTTCAATGAAAAATTTAAATAGAGACGATAATTTGATAAATATACCATTATTTATGGTGGAATATATAGAAAAAATAATTCAAAAGTAAATTAATTCCGCATTTTCCTTCTAGTAAAAGCATACAATTGAAATAGCTTTAACTTAGGAGGAATTTTCATGTTTTTTATCTTAAACAGGCAAAAAATGTACACATACTTGGTATCCATTGTGACAGTTGTGTTACTATTTTGTGTAGCAGGAAGCCTAAATACTAATAGTAGCAAAGGAAATACCATACAAACAGCAAGCACAACGCAAAAGTTATTACCAATTTATAATGTGCAAACAGAACAAAAGAAAGTAGCTTTTACCATGAATTGTGCATGGAATGCAGATGACGTAGATACGATTCTAAAAACCTTGCAAGACAACAATGTAAAAATAACTTTTTTTATGGTAGGTGAATGGATAGAAAAATATCCAGAAGCAGCCAAAAAAATCCATGAGGCAGGTCATGAAATAGCCAGTCATAGTGACACACATCCACATGTCAACAATCTAAGTTTTGAAAAAAATATAGAAGAAATCGAAAAAAGCAATGACAAAATTGAAAAAGTAACAGGAAAAAGAACCAATATTTACAGAGCACCCTATGGCGAATACAATGATACGGTTATCAAAGCAGCACAAGACAAAGGGTATCATACCATTCAATGGAATTTAGATACATTAGATTATACGCGGCTTAACAGGAGATGAAATGTGGAAACGACTAGAAGGAAAAATCAAAGAAGGAGACATTATTTTAAGTCATAATGGAACCAAACATACAGCAGATAGTTTAGACAGGTTACTAAAAAATATAAAACAAAAAGGATTAGAAGTAGTTACAATATCTGACCTTATTTATCTAGATAATTATACGATTAATAGCAATGGTACGCAGATAGAAAGTATCAGGTAAAATAAAAAGACAAAAGAGAACAAAGGAAACATAATAGTGTATAAAATTACCAAAAAAGGAAATAATAATGAAAAATAAGTATGATAATAGGGGATGAAAAATGTCATTTATCGGTATTGTTGCAGGCAAAAAATGTTTCGAAAATATCAAAAGGAAAATCACAGAAGAAATGCAAGATGAAACAATCAATTTCATTCAAATTAATCTTAGAAGCATAGAGAATATAAAAAACGTAAAGTTTGAAACCATTATAGTAGAAGATAATTTACAAAAATTCAAAACCAATCAAGAAGCCCTAGAAAAAATCCTTGAAAATACACAATATTTGATGATAAATTCAGATAAAAACTCCGAGACAATCAAAACAACCGCAAAGGGAATAACGTATGGATTGAATCAAAAAGCAACTGTTACCATATCTAGTATTAGTGATACCGATATTTTAATTTATTGGCAAAAAAGTATACAAGATAGAGAAGGGCAGAAAATAGAGATAGAGGAAAGAAGAATAAAGAGAAAAGGAAAAAAAAGCTTGAAAACTTATGAGGTCTTAATTATTTATTCACTTTTTAAAATATACAGAAAAAGCATAATCGAGGAAATATAGGAAAAATATAACTTTTTTAAACAAATTTAACTTTTTATGTAGACAAAACCAGAAAAATAGTGTATAATGATAACTGTAATTAATCATGCATAAGGAAAAAAATACAAACCGATGAAACATAAAAATAGGGAGGAAAAGAGATTGGATACAAATTATTTAGAAAACAACTATTTAACATTAGTTGGAAAAGTTACAGGAGAAAAAGAATTTAGTCATGAGATTTATGGAGAAAGATTTTATATCTTTCGATTAGCCATACCACGTCTAAGTGGAAATGAGGATAGAATACCAATTACGATATCAGAAAGATTGATTGGAGAAGAAACTTTACAAGAAGGTAGGAAATTATTAGTAAAAGGTCAATTTAGATCTTATAATAGTTATGAAAATGAAAAAAACAGATTAATTTTAACAGTATTTGCAAAAGATGTTATGGAAGTAGAGGATACGGAAAATCAAGAAAATGAAGAAAATGAGATGGTTAAAAAAGATTCTATTACGAACGAGGTAGTATTAATAGGGTATATATGTAAAAAACCTATTTATAGACAAACACCATTTGGAAGAGAAATATCAGATATATTACTTGCTGTGAATAGAGCGTATAATAAATCAGATTATATACCATGTATTGCTTGGGGAAGAAATGCAAGATTTTGCCAAAACTTGGAGGTAGGCTCACAAGTAAAAGTAGTAGGAAGAGTTCAATCTAGAACGTATGAGAAAAAATATGAAGATGGAACTTCTCAAACAAGAATAGCTTACGAAGTTTCTATTGGAAGCCTAGAGGTAATAGAAGAAAAGGATACAGAAAAAGAAGAAAACGTAGAAATAGAAAGTCAAGAAGCTGTTTAAAAATAGGATTGTATAAGTAATAAAATAAATTGTTGAAAAAGTTTTAAAAGACTAGTCTTTTGAAACTTTTTTTGATATAATTGAGAAAATATTACAATTTGAATTAATATATTTCAGCAAATTTTATTATGTTTTTTTTCATGACTCCCAACTACATAACAGACTGTAAACCAAATTTTCTATAAAATTTGGTAACAGTCTATAATTTGTTGGTCCCCCCGAATTGTCATTTCACAAAAAACATAATAAAATTTGCTAATCCGAGATATTTTATATAATAAATAATGAATGTTAAAATTGAAAAAAGGAGACTCATTTATGAAAAAAGAAGTGGAAGAAAAAGTAAATAAAAAGCATAAAAAGATAAGTTCATCTATTAAATTTACAATATTAGCAGTGATTTTAATTGCCATTTTTTGTGTTGCCTTAACACCAGTAACCTTTCAAAATGATACCTATTATACGATTAAAGTAGGTGAACACATTGCTCAAAATGGAATAGATGGACAAGACCCATTCTCATGGCATGAGAATTTAGCCTATACGTATCCACATTGGTTATATGATTTCATAACGTATTTTATTTATAGTATTTCAGGCTTTACAGGAATTTATATAACCACTTGTATATTATCTATTATTTTAGGCTTGTCAATCTATTTTGTAAATACAAAGCTAGCTAAAAATCAATTATTTTCATTTTTAATAACCATAGGGGTTATCTATATGATAAGAGGTTATATAGCGGCAAGAGCACAGTTAGTGACCTTCATCTTATTTATTTTGACCATTTATTTTATGGAACGATTTTTAGAAACCAAAAAGAAAAGATATGCTGTGGGATTGGTGATAATACCAATTATAATAGCTAATGTGCATGTTGCTGTATTTCCATTTTACTTTGTACTATATCTACCATATATAGCAGAATATGTAATAGCGGTATTGGCGGAAACGATTATTTATAGAAAAGTAAAATTGGCAATATTAAAAATTAAAATAAAACAATATACCAACAAGACTGGAAAAGAACAGAAAATAGAAACACTTAAAAAAGAATTAGAGGATTTGGAAGCAAAGATAGATAAAGTAAAAATAAAAAGAACCAAAGAATTGCAGAATCCTTATAAAATTAAATTTATTAAAAATCAGAATGTAAAATGGCTTATTTTAATTATGATAATATGTCTATTAACTGGATTTTTAACACCACTAGGAACAACACCATATACCTATTTGGCAAAAACGATGCAGGGAAATACGACAGAAAATATTAATGAACATTTACCAATGACATTATCAAATGATACGAATGCCATGTGTGCTATTATTTTATTTTTAGCCATATTAATTTTTACAAAATCTAAAATTAGATTAAGTGATTTGTTTATGATAGGAGGATTGTGTTATTTGATGATTACTTCTAGAAGACAGATTACTATGTTTGCTATTATAGGTTCTGTTATATTGAATCGATTACTATTGCAATTATTAGAGAGTTATACAAAACAAAAAGAGAAAGAATTAGTAAACAAGTTATGCCATATAATAGGAGTGTTTATCATAACCATTATCTTATTAGGATTGAGTTATCATCTTGGAAAAGATAAACTGAATGACCAATATATAGATGAAAGTACTTATCCTGTAAAGGCATCTGAGTTTATATTAGAGAATATTGATTTACAGACAGCAAGATTTTATAATGAATATAATTATGGAAGTTATTTATTGTTTAGGGGGATTCCTGTATTTATAGATTCTAGAGCAGATTTGTATGCACCAGAATTTAGTGGAAAAGAGGAGGATATTTTCTTAGATTTTATTGATACCTCTAGTATAGGAACATTTTATGGTGATATTTTTGAAAAATATGATATGACTCATGTGATTACTTATAAGAATTCAAAAGTAAATATGATTATTACAAATACAGAGCCAGAAAAGTACAAAGAATTATATCAAGATGATTATTTTGTAATATATGAAATTGTAAAATAATATGAAATGTCCCTACTAGTTTCAGGACTAAATGGGGAGGATTGCCAAGAGGGACAGACCTTTTGGCAATAAATTATAATTATCTATAAATTTTTAATGATAAAAAATAAAATTATATTCCTTACTGGTCGAACGAATCATATAAAGTGATGATTTTCAATTCATATATTGTGGAGTTAATCTAGTTATTCTGCATGAATTAGAGTTCTCCCAAACTGCGCGTCATGTATTTTATTTTTTATGATGAAAAATTTTATTAAAGTTAAAACGAAATTGCCAAAAAGGTCTGTCTCTCTTGGCAATCCTCCCCATTTACTCCTGAAACTAGTGGGGACGAAGGAAGGGAAGCAAGAATGAAAAAAAAATTGACCAAAGAATCTATTTTATTAATTAGTATAGTAGTTGTAATAGTTTTGATTGACCAAATACTTAAGATTTGGGTTCAAAGTGTAGGAGAAATTAGTATCATTTCAGGAGTGTTGAAGTTTAGAATGAGTGAAAATCATAGTGCGGCATATGGAATCGGTTCTAATTCTGTAATTATGTATGTATTAACGAATATTGTTATTTTAGGGGTAATATTCAAATTTATTACCACACAAAATGAGTTTGTGGATAAAAAATTAAAGATATTTTTAAGTTTTATTTTAGCTGGAGGCATATCAAATGTAATCGATAAGGTTTTTAGAGGTTATGTGACAGAGTTTATCGATTTTGGACAAGTTATCAATTTACCAGTATTTAATGTAGCAGATATTTTTATATTAATTGGTTGGATGGCAATTGCTGCTATCTTTGCAGCTTTTACGGTAAAGGAGTGGAGAAATAAAAAATAAAAAATTAGTATCAATTTGAAGGTTAATCTATTTTTTATTTGTAATTCCCAACTGCATAACAGACTGTAAATCAAATTTACAAATTTGATAACAGTCTATAATTTGTTGGTCCCCCCGAATTATTACTTCATAAAAAATAGATTAAACTTGATAAGATTTAATAATGGAAGGAAAGTAGTAAGATTTGAAAATTTTTGTAGTAAAAAATGAAGAAAAGAACAATAGAATTGATAGTTTTTTAGCCAATCAAAAAGAAGGACTTTCTCGAGTTGCTGTTCAAAGATTGATAGAACAAGAAAAGATTTTAGTAAATGGCAAAAAAATAAAGCCATCTTATAAAATACAAGAGAAAGATGAGATAACAGTAGAAGAGGAGAAACCAAAAGAAATTGAATTAAAGGCACAAGATATTCCAGTAGAAATTATTTATGAAGATACAGACATCATTGTTGTGAATAAACCAAAAGGAATGGTAGTTCATCCAGCGAACGGAAATCCAGATGGTACTTTAGTAAATGCTATTATGGCAATTTGCAAAGATTCTTTGTCAGGAATTGGAGGAGAAATACGACCAGGAATTGTTCATAGAATCGACAAAGATACTTCAGGAATTTTGATAATTGCTAAGAATGACAAAGCACATATCAACTTAAGTGAACAAATTAAAAACCATGAAGTTCAAAAAACATACATAGCAATGGTAAGGGGAATGGTTAAAGAAAATGAAGCAACTATTAACATGCCAATTGGAAGAAGCACCAGAGACAGAAAAAAAATGGCAGTAACTCAAAATGGGAAACAGGCAATTACACATTTTAAGGTAATAAAGAGATTTCCAAACCATAATTGTACCTTGTTAGAAATAAAAATAGAAACAGGACGAACCCATCAAATTAGGGTGCATTTATCGCAAATTGGCTATCCTATCATAGGAGATTCTGTGTATTCCAATGGGAAAAATGAATGGGGTATTCAAGGTCAATGTTTACATGCTAAAAGCCTGCAGTTTAAGCATCCAACAACAGAGAAAGAGATGTTTTTAGAAGCAGAATTACCAGCCTATTTTCAAACCATGATTTTAGGGATGGAGGACATGGGGACGTAGATGATGTCCTAGTAGGAGGAAAAAGATTGGAAGAAGTAAGATTACAGAAATATTTGGCAGAAGCGGGAATTGCCTCTAGAAGAAAAGCAGAAGAATTGATTCAACAAGGAAAAGTGAAGGTAAACAATGTTATTGTAACAGAGCTTGGAACGAAAATAAATCCAGAAAAAGATAAGATAGAATATGAAGGAAAGAGGATAACAAGAGAGGATGAAAAAGTTTATATTTTATTAAATAAGCCTATCGGTTATGTGACGACAGCAAAAGACCAATTTAATCGAGATTCTGTATTGGATTTAGTAAAGGTGAAGCAAAGAATTGTTCCAGTGGGAAGATTGGATATGTATACATCAGGTGCCTTATTATTAACCAATGATGGAGATTTTGTTTATCAAGTGACCCATCCGAAACATGAAATTGAAAAAACATATACAGTTACAATGAAAGGAATTATCACCAAAGCTACTATAGAAATGTTGAAAAAGGGTGTAAAGATAGAAGATTATGTTACAAGACCAGCTAAAGTTAAAATATTAAAAATAGAAGAGGACAAGAATCAATCAAGATTAGAGATTACCATACATGAGGGGAAAAATAGACAGGTTCGTAAGATGTGTGAGACAGTGGGACACAAGGTATTGGCATTACATAGAAGCAAGATAGCAGGAATTGGAGTAAAAGAATTACCATTAGGAAAATGGAGATACTTAAGTAAAAAAGAGATGAACAAATTTTATTTTGAAGATTAAAAAAATGTTACAATTCACAGCTTAAATAAGTAATAACAGAATTAATAACTGTGAATTGTAACGAAAAAACAAAAAAGCGTTAAATTTTATCTTCAAGAAGGTTGAAAATAAATTAGAAAACAGATATAATAAAACAAACAGAGGAAAAAGGAGAAAAGAAACCAATGAATTCATTAAAATTCAAGCCAGAAGGCTGGAATAATGAAATTACGTCATTAGACCAAGAGAATATCAATCATTATAGGCAAAAAAATGAAACGTTACAAGGACTTGTTAAGAAATGTGATAATGATTATAATTTATATATTCAATTTGAGAATGGATTAACAGGGATAATGCCAAGACAAGAAATAGAAGCGATTAATATAGGAGAAGAAGGGTTACCAAGAACTAATTTATGTACTGGTAAAGTTCATAAATTTGTGCAATTTAAAATAAAAGAGGCGAAAGATGATAACCGTGTGATTGTGTCTAGGCGAGAAGTACAAGAGGAAGCTTTAGAGTGGGTAAAAAATGATTTACAAGAGGGAACAAAAGTAACAGGAATTGTGAAAAGTATCAAACCATATGGAGCTTTTATCGAGATAGGTGGAGGAATTGTAGGATTAGCACATATTGAAGATTTATCAGTGGCAAGAATCAAAACGCCTTATGAAAGATTAAATATTGGACAAAAAGTAGAAGTTGTGGTAAAATCGATAGAGAGAGATACTGGTAAGGTCATTTTAT
Source organism: uncultured Clostridium sp. (assembly GCA_948470605.1). Classification (GTDB taxonomy): domain Bacteria; phylum Bacillota; class Clostridia; order TANB77; family CAG-508; genus CAG-269. The sequence continues at coordinate 12,915 of CAOKPI010000003.1, forward strand.
CTTATAAAGAGACATTAGGAACATGGGAGGAAAATGTTAAGAAATTTATGACAGGAATGAAGACAAAAGGAATCGTTAGAGAAACAGAGAAGCATAAAAATGGCATTTTTATTGAATTAGCTCCTAATTTAGTCGGAATGGCAGAATATAAAGAAGGGTTTACTTATGGACAACCAGTAGATGTCTATATCAAAAAAATAGATGACCAAAGAAAAAAATAAAATTATTAATTGTATAGGAGGGATTTAAAATGGTTGAAGATAACCAAATTAAAGCACAAGTATCACCATTTGCTATTAGGGAAGGTGAAATCAAAACATTTGATGGGAAGGATGGATATGTATCCATGAACCAAATTGTACATAAGATAGACATAGGGCATATTAATGAGATTCATTTTGCTATTTTAGAATTAGTCAATGAATTTGAGTTTATTACCTCAAGACAATTATATCAAATGTTAGAGATTAAAGGGATTGACCCAAAATCTCAAGACAAATTAAACAATAAGTTAGACCAACTTGTAAAATCTAAAATATTAACAAGATATTATTTTACTTCAGATGAAGGAAAAGGAATTTATAGAATCTATTGTTTGGAAAAAATGGGGAAATATTTGTTAAATTCAAAAGAAATTGAGTGTAAATGGCAACCATCTGATAATACAAAACCAGTTCCAATGATAAAGAAAAGATTAGCGGGAAATCAAACACTGATTGCTTATTTAAGAAAGGTGAAAGCTTTTGATAGCTATGTTGTTAAACCAGCCCTTACAGCAAAAGTAGTAGGAAAGGTTTTTAAGGCAACTGGTGGAAGTGTAAAATTAACCAAAAATCGTAAATCGATTCAATTTGTTTTTGAAGTAATTCGAAGAGAAGATGATTGGCAAAAGAAAGCAGTAGATAAAATAAGACTATATAAAGAATTCTATGAGAACTTTGTGGCAGGAGATTCTGGATTTACTGGTATGCCACAATTAATCTTGATTTGTGAAGATGAAAAACATATGGCAGAAACTTTTAAAGAGATTGTAAAAAATGGAGTGGAAATACCACAAATTAAATTGTATTTTACAACTGATTTAAGACAAAATAAAGAGACTTTGGAGGATACTTTAGTAGAATTTGTTTTAGTGGATGGTAAATACAAAATGGAAAATATTGAATTAAAATTATTAGGAATGTAAGAAAATTGCCAAGAGGGATGGACCTTTTTGGCAATTTTTGAAATAATCAATAAAGGTTATTATATTTTTTAAGATATAATAATAAAATTAGAATTGTCAAAAAGGTCCGTCTCTCTTGGTAATCTTATTAGCTAATTCCTAAAATCTTTTTTGCTTTTTCAATATCATCTGAATTCGCATTTCTAACATTTTCTAAGGCGTAGTCAAGTCCAAGTTTCTTCCATTTGAATTTTCCCATATCATGACAAGGAAGAAATTCAATTTTTTGAACTGTTTTTAAACTGGCGATAAAATCTTTTAATTTCAACAAATCTTGTTCATCATCTGTATACCCAGGAATTAAAACTTGTCGAATCCAAATAGGAATATTGTTATTGCTTAAATATTTAGCAAATTCCAATTCTAGTTTATTAGAAAAACCAACTAATTCTTTACTTTTTTCATCATTTATATGCTTGATATCCAATAAAACTAAATCGGTTAGAGATAATACTTTTTTAATATCATCTGTTAGAGCAACCATACCGTGAAGTATCAATACAAGTATGAATATTTTGTTCTTTTAATCGACTAAAAAGTTCAATTAAGAACTTGACTTGCAAGAGAGGTTCTCCGCCAGTAACTGTAACACCACCGATTAGGACAAATATAATTTTTATAACGCATAATTTTATTAAAAATGTCATCTAGTGATTTATAGTTTCCACCATTTATATCCCAAGTATCACGATTGTGGCAGTATTTGCACTGTAAATGACATCCTTGTAAAAAAAGTACAAATCGAATTCCAGGTCCATCCACTGTACCAAAAGATTCAATAGAATGAACTTTAGCATAATATCTTAAATCTTTTTCTTCCATTTCTTGCTCCTTTTTAGACAGGGAATAGTTCTTAAGAGATTTTAGAGAACGTATCCTATCTTCATTGCCTATTGCGATAAAGAAAACGAAGGATGATTTTTTCCTCCGTATCAAAAGGTTTTACTTATCTGTAAGTTGGCTGTATGCTCCTACAGATAAGAGTATTCCTAAAATCAAGTTAGATTTTTTCATGAATGGTTCTATTGATAACATCCAATTGTTGCTCTCTAGTTAGTTTTGTAAAGTTTACAGCATAACCAGAAACTCGGATAGTTAATTGAGGGTATTTTTCAGGGTGTTCCATAGCATCTTCTAATAAAGCTCTATCAAATACATTAACATTAATGTGATGTCCTGTTTGTGCAAAGTAACCATCTAACATGTTGACTAAGTTAGTAATTCTTTCATCTTCTGATTTTCCAAGTGTTCCTGGTGTGATAGAGAAGGTATAAGAAATACCGTCCTCAGCAGAGTCAAATGGTAATTTTGCAATGGAATTCATAACAGATAAAGCTCCGTTGGTATCTCTTCCATGTAAAGGATTGGCTCCAGGACCAAATGGTTCACCAGCTCTTCTTCCATCTGGTGTATTTCCTGTTGCTTTACCATAAACAACATTAGAAGTGATGGTTAAAATAGATAAGGTGTGTTTTGCATTTCGATAAGTTTGATGTCTTCTTAATTTGTTCATAAAGGTTTTTACAATATCAACTGCAATTTGGTCAACTCTGTCATCATCATTTCCGTATTTTGGAAAATCACCTTCTACGATATAATCGGTAGCCAAACCTGTTTCGTCACGAACGACTTTTACTTTCGCATATTTGATAGCTGATAAAGAATCAGCAACGACAGATAATCCAGCGATTCCACAAGCCATAGTACGAATGATTTCTCTGTCATGTAATGCCATTTCAATTGCTTCATAGGAGTATTTATCATGCATATAATGGATAATATTTAATGCTTTGATATAGATTTTTGCTACATAATCCATCATTTGATTGAATTTTTCCATTACCTCATCATAATCTAAATATTCAGAAGTAATTGGCTCGAATTTTGGTGCTACTTGTTTTCCTGACATAGCATCTCTACCACCATTGATAGCATATAATAATGTTTTGGCTAAGTTTGCTCTTGCACCGAAGAATTGCATTTGTTTTCCTATTTTCATTGGTGATACACAACAAGCAATACCATAGTCGTCTCCTAATGTAATTCTCATTAAGTCATCGTTTTCATATTGAATAGATGATGTATGAATAGATAACTTAGTAGTGTATTTTTTAAATCCTTCTGGTAGCTTGGTAGACCATAAAACAGTTAAGTTTGGCTCTGGTGCAGGGCCTAAGGTTTCAAGGGTATGAAGAATTCTAAAAGAGTTTTTGGTAACTAGAGTTCTTCCATCAATTCCCATACCTCCAATGCTTTCGGTTACCCATACAGGGTCTCCACTGAATAATTCATTGTATTCAGGTGTCCTTAAGAAACGTACTAATCTTAATTTCATAACAAAATGGTCCATAATTTCTTGTGCTTCTGCTTCGGTTAATACCCCATTTTTTAAATCTCTTTCAAAATAAATATCTAAAAAGCTTGAGGTTCTTCCGATACTCATAGCAGCACCGTTTTGGTCTTTAATGGCAGCTAAGTAACCAAAGTATAACCATTGGACAGCTTCTTTTGCGTTTGTTGCTGGATTAGAAATGTCAAATCCATATTTAGAAGCCATTACTTTTAATTCATTCAAAGCTTTGATTTGTTCGCTAATTTCTTCTCTTTCACGAATGACAGCTTCTGTCATTTCATCTACATTTAAAACACATAATTCTTCTTTCTTTTCTTCGATTAAAGCATCTACACCATATAAAGCAACTCTTCTATAATCTCCGATAATTCTTCCACGTCCATAACCATCTGGAAGACCTGTGATTAAGTGAGAACTTCTAGCTGCTCTAATGTCTGGTGTGTAGACACTAAATACACCATCATTATGAGTTTTTCTGTATTTATGGAAAATTTCATCGGTTTGTGGGTCTACTTTTCTTCCATAGGCTTCACAAGATTTTTCCACGATTCGAATTCCACCAAACGGCATGATTGCTCTTTTTAAAGGTGCATCTGTTTGCAATCCAACAATATCTTCTAAGTCTTTGTTGATATAACCTGCTTCATGGCTAGCAATCATGGACGCTGTTTTAGTGTCAATATCTAAAACGCTACCAGGTGCGTCATGTTCTTTTTTGTATAGCTCTAATACCTCATTCCATAATTTTTTTGTTTTTTCGGTAGCTTCTGCTAAGAAACTATCATCACCTTCATAAGGGGTGTAATTTTTTTGAATAAAATCTCTAACATTTATCTCATCTTGCCAATCTCCTAAATTAAATCCTTTCCATTGTTCAAATTTCATGTAATTGCCTCCTTTAAATATATATTATTAGTATTAACATTTTACCAAATATTATCATAACATATGAGAAAAATATTAGCAATAAAAAAACCAATATTTTTTATATTGGTTTTTTATCATATTTTTATTCTGTTTCTATATCAGTTTCCACAATAGCTTTTGCTACATTATAAATTAATTTCTGTTTTTCTGGTGAACAACCTTTTATTAATTCAGAAAATTCTTTGTTCAAGTAATTTTTAGAACTACTAGAAGCACCATTTAATACATAACCTTCTGTAACATCTAATAAGCCACATAATTGATTTAATCTTTTTAAATTTATATGAGAATTTCCTCTTTCTACTCTACTTAAGAAAGCAACAGAAATATCAATTTGTTCTGCTAAATCTTCTTGTGTTAAATTTTTAGCAAGCCTTGCTTGTTTAATTCTTTGACCAATTACTGTATAATCTAGAGCCATTTTATTACCACCCTTCTAAGGCATAAATTAATTGCCTTTCTATTCTATGTTTTTTAATATAGCATTTTATAGTTTAAATTTACAGAAACTAAAACATACATATGGAACATATAAGTTAATGGCAAAAATAATAATTTTGTAAAAACAGCATATTCTATTAATAGTAGATAATAAAAGAATTAATTTATCATAATTAGAAAACAAGAAAAACAGAGAAAAAACAAGGGAAATAAAGTAAAAGTAAGTAAAAAGTGGAAAATCAGGTAAATAAATCCATTCAAATTATAAAAAGATTGTAAATGCAAGGAAAAATGGTATACATAATTTGAAATTGGAGACGATATATGGTATAATAGAGTTTAGTTGTGTAGAAAAATATCATATTAATTGTGAGATTTTAAATATAAAAAAGGGGAGTGGATTTATATTTTAAACAAGAAATTAAAATACTATGTAAAAAAATTTTTAAGATATTTTAACATGATAATTATAAGCTTTGGTTTTATTTTTGCTATTATATTAATAAAATATAAACCAATGTACAAAGTAAGTGTTTCTGGAAACGAGATGGGATATATACAAAATAGAGAAGCGTTAGAAGAGAAAGTGAAAAAAGCTATTATAGAGAAAGAAGAAAAAAATGTAGATGCTATTGATATGAAAACAATACCTGAATATGAATTGAAACTAGTGGATAGAACAATAGAGACAAAAGAAGAGGAAATGGTAGCGAATATAGAGAAGGATTTAGAGGTAGATATTACTTATAAATATTATGAAATAGCTGTTAATCAAGAGACGATAGATTCAGTAAACACAATTGAGGAAGCAGAGGAATTAGTGAAACAAGTCAAAGGGAAGAATCAAGAAAAACAACTGGATTTAAGCATTATAGAAAAATATACAGAAAAGGAAGAGGATATTAAAACAAAAGATTTAGAAATTGCTAAAAAAGATATTGAAACAAAAATCGAACAAACAATAAATGAGCAACAAAAGCAAAAAAAGGAAGAAGAAAGAATCAATAGTATGCCAGAAATAAATGGTATCAAATTAGCTTGTAAACCTGTATCAGGAGTTATCTCTTCTAGATATGGAGTAAGTAGTAGCATTAGAAGTTCTAATCATACAGGTTTAGATATTGCAACAGCAAGTGGAACACCAATCAAGGTAGTAGCATCAGGAACAGTAACCCATGCAAGTTATAAAGGTTCTTATGGGAATTTAGTAAAAGTAGAGCATGGAAATGGTATAGAAAGTTGGTATGCCCATACCAGTAAAATGTATGTATCAGCTGGACAAAAAGTAGAAGCGGGTGAAGTGATTGCTGCTGTTGGCTCAACGGGAAATTCAACAGGTTCCCATTTGCATTTGGAAATTAGAGTTAATGGAAAACATGTAAATCCACAAAATTATTTATATAAGTAATGTTGGAAACGAAAGATGATTTTGGGGACGGAGGAAAAAATCATGATTAATTTATTATTTATCATGATTTTTTCCTCCGTCCCCAAAATCATCTTTCTGTTTAGAAAAAAAGTCCTTGACAAATTTTTCTAATAATATATAATAATTCTGGTTAAAATAAATACGAATGAGGAGGAATTTTTATGTCTGAAAACACAAACCCAGAAGAAGAACAAAAAGTTCAAAACATGATTAATGAACTAGTAGAAAAAGCCAAAATAGCATCGAAAGAATATTTACAGTTAGACCAAGAAACGGTAGACAATATTACAAAAGCTATGTCAATGGCGGGATTGGAACATCATATGGAGCTTGCTAAGTTAGCAGTAGAAGAAACAGGAAGAGGAATTTATGAAGATAAAATAACAAAGAACATGTTTGCCACAGAATATGTGTATCATAGTATTAAATATGAAAAAACAGTGGGCATTATCAATGAAAATGAAGAAGAAGATTATGTAGAAATCGCAGAGCCAGTTGGTATTATTGCTGGTGTAACACCAGTTACCAATCCAACTTCTACCACTATGTTTAAATCGATTATAGCTGCCAAAACAAGAAATGTTATTATCTTTGGTTTCCATCCATCTGCTCAAAAAAGTAGTAGTGAAGCAGCTAGAATTGTAAGAGACGCAGCAGTAGCAGCAGGAGCTCCAGAGAACTGTATTTTATGGATTGAAGAACCAAGTGTATTAGCAACTAGATTGTTGATGAACCATCCAGATGTCAACTTGATTTTAGCAACAGGTGGAACAGGAATGGTAAAAGCAGCGTATTCTTGCGGAAAACCAGCATTAGGAGTAGGACCTGGAAATGTGCCATGTTATATTCACAAAAGTGCAAAATTAAGAACATCAGTTAATGACTTAGTTCTATCTAAAGCTTTTGATAATGGCATGATATGTGCATCAGAACAAGCTGTTTTGGTGGATAAAGAAATATATGAAGCGTTTGAAAAATTGATGCGAGAAGCAGGTTGCTATTTTGTCAATGAAGAGGAAAAAGAGAAATTACAAAATAGTATGTTTGAATACAACGAAGAATATGGCTATAAATTAAAATCGCATGTGCCAGGACAATCTCCTTATGCCATAGCACAAGAAGCTGGATTTGAAGTACCAGAGGAGACCAAAGTCCTAGTTGTATATGAAGAAGGAATTGGAAGAGATTATCCATTTTCAAAAGAAAAATTGAGTCCTGTTCTAACGTATTACATTGTAGAAAATGAAGAAGAAGGAATTGATAAAGCAGAAAGACTATTAGAATTTGGAGGATTGGGACACTCAGCCGTTATTCACTCTGAAGATAGAGAAATCAATTTGAAATTTTCAGAAAAAATGAAAGCAGGAAGAATTATTGTAAATTCTCCGTCTACGCATGGAGCAATTGGTGATATTTATAATACCAATATGCCATCTCTTACATTGGGATGTGGGTCATTTGGTGGAAATTCAACAACAGCCAATGTATCATCGGTTAATCTAATTAATATTAAAAGAGTTGCGAAAAGGAGAGTTAATATGCAATGGTTTAAAATTCCAGAAAAAATATATTTTGAAGCAGGTTCGATTCAATACCTAGAAAAAATGCCAGATATTGAAAGAGCGTTTATTGTTACAGACGAAGGTATGGTAAAATTGGGTTATGTAGATAAAATTTTATATCATCTAAGGAAGAGACATCAATATGTGCATTCGGAGATATTTAGTGAAGTGGAGTCAGACCCATCTTTTGATACCATCCAAAAAGGTGTTGAGGCAATGAAAGCATTTAAGCCAGATGTTATTATTGCGATTGGTGGTGGTAGTCCAATGGATGCGGCTAAAGGAATGTGGTTATTTTATGAACATCCAGATGCAGATGTAGAAGGATTAAAACTAAAATTCATGGATATTAGAAAACGTACTTACAAATTCCCCAAATTAGGAACTAAATGTAAGATGGTGGCAATTCCAACTACATCAGGTACTGGTTCAGAAGTAACGTCATTTGCCGTTATAACAGATAAACAAAAAAATAAAAAATATCCATTGGCAGATTATGAATTAACACCAGATGTAGCAATTATAGACCCAGATTTAGTTATGAGTTTGCCAAAATCAGTAACAGCTGATACAGGAATGGATGTATTAACACATGCGATAGAGGCTTATGTATCAAACATGGCATCAGATTATACAGATGGGTTAGCAGAAAAAGCTGTGGAAATTGTCATGAAATATCTAGAAGTTGCTTATGAGGATGGAACCAATCAACTGGCTAGAGAGAAAATGCACAATGCAAGTACTCTTGCAGGAATGGCGTTTACCAATGCCTTTTTAGGAATCAATCACTCTTTGGCACATAAAGTAGGGGCAGAGTTCCATTTACCACATGGTAGAATTAATGCTGTTATATTGCCATATGTGATTAAATATAATGCATCGAGACCAAGTAAATTTGTGTCTTTCCCAAAATATGAATATTTTATAGCAGATGAGAAATATTATGAACTAGCTAAAAAGGTTGGTTTGAAGGCAGATAGTAAAGAAGAGGGAATTGCTAGTTTGATTCAAAAAGTACAAGAAATGAATGAACACTTAAATGTTCCAAAGTCTTTGCAAGATGCTGGCATTGAGGAACAAGAATTTTTAGCAAAGGTGGATATGTTGGCTGATAGGGCTTTTGAAGACCAGTGTACAACAGCAAATCCAAGATTGCCTTTGGTGAGTGAGTTAAAGCAAATTTTATTGGATAGCTATTATGGGAATGAAATTTAGAAATAGTAAATAAAGAAGGTACTTAGAATACCTTCTTTTATTAAATCTAGTATTAAATTTTTTAAAACTCACAATTTTTTGGTGTTCTAGGGAAAGGAATCACATCACGAATATTTTGCATACCCGTCAAATACATAATAGCTCTTTCAAACCCCAAACCAAAACCAGCATGATGACAGCTACCATATTTTCGTAAATCTAAATACCAAGTATACTCTTCTAATGGCATATTTAATTCCTTCATACGATTTAATAATTTATCATAATTTTCCTCTCTTTGGCTACCACCAATAATCTCTCCGATGCCAGGAACCAATAAATCACTAGCAGCAACCGTTTTTCCATCTGGATTTTGTTTCATATAAAATGCTTTGATATCTTTTGGATAATCGGTTACAAAAACAGGTTTTTTGAAGATATTTTCACATAAATATCTTTCGTGTTCTGTTTGTAAATCTACCCCCCAAGAAACTTTATATTCAAATTCATTATTATGTTTTTCTAGTTCCTTGATGGCATCGGTATAACTAATTCTTACAAAATCAGAATCAATCACATGATGTAATCTTTCTAATAAGCCAGTATCAATAAATTTATTAAAAAATTCCATTTCTTCTGGACAAGTATCTAACACATATTGAAAAATATATTTAATCATTTCTTCTGCTAAGTCCATATCATCTGATAAGTCGGCAAAGCAAATTTCAGGTTCTACCATCCAAAATTCAGCGGCATGTTTTACTGTATTAGAATTTTCAGCACGGAAAGTAGGCCCAAAAGTGTATACATTACAAAAACTTTGGGCAAAAGTTTCTGCATTTAATTGACCACTTACGGTTAAATGAGCAGGTTTTCCAAAAAAGTCTTGAGAGAAATCAATGTCTCCTTCTTTATTTTTTGGAATATCTTTCAAATTAAAAGAATTAACATTAAACATTTCACCAGCACCTTCTGCATCGCTTCCTGTCAAAATGGGGGTGTTCACATAGACAAAGCCCTTTTCTTGGAAAAATTTATGAATGCTATAGGCTAAGGCACTTCTGACACGGAATACGGCATGAAAGGTATTAGCTCTAGGACGCAAATGTGCGATGGTTCTTAAATATTCAAAAGAGTGTTTTTTCTTTTGAAGGGGGTAACTACTATCGGAAAGACTTTCTATTTCAATGTTAGTTGCTTGTATTTCAAAAGGCTGTTTTGCATTTTCTGTTAAAATAAATTTTCCACTTACTTTCACAGAAGAACTGATGGTTAATTTACAGATTTCTGCAAAGTTTTCTAAAGTATCATGAAAAACAATTTGAACATTTTTAAAAAAAGTTCCGTCATTTAATTCGATAAAGCCAAAGTTTTTGGAATCTCTTACTGTTTTTACCCAACCATCTATGGTGATTTCTTGATTGACGAATTTGTCTGTACTTTTGTATAGATTTTTTACGGTTATATTTTTCATTTTTTTCCTCCCTATATTTAATATGAACACATTATATGATATTATGTGAGAATTTTCAAGGAAAAAGCTATTCAAGTTTCGATTTTTTGTAAGTGGAAGGTGTCATATATCATTTTTGCAAAAAGTCAAAACTTGAAAAAAGAAAAATTCACTTATCACGAAAAGACTACATAATATATATAAATAAAAGTGAAAGGTGGTAGAAAAATGTCAGAGTACATAATCAAGGGAGGGAAAAAGGTAGAAGGAGAAGTCGCCATTTCTGGTTCTAAAAATGCATCACTACCCATTATTGCCGCTAGTATATTAAATCAAGGAAAAACAACTTTATATAATGTCCCAAACATTCATGATACACAAATGATGTTCGAAATTTTGAGAAAATTAGGAGGAGAAGTAACAAAAAAGAAAAATAAAGTAATTATTGATACAAGTGGTATTTGCCAATATGAAATACCAGAGGATTTGATGAGACAAATGCGTTCTTCTGTTATATTTGTAGGGGCATTGGTAGGGAGATATGGAAAAGTTACTTTTTCTTATCCAGGAGGATGTGACATAGGAACAAGACCAATCGACTTACATTTAAAAGCTTTTGAAAAATTAGGAATAAATATTAACAAAAACTATGGAAATATTACTTGTAGTTGTGATAAAATAGTAGGAGAAAAAATAGATTTAGATTTTCCAAGTGTAGGAGCAACTGAAAATGCTATATTAGCGGCATGTTTAGCCACAGGAAAAACCATAATAACCAATAGTGCAAGAGAGCCAGAAATAGTTGATTTACAAAATATGCTGAATAAAATGGGAGCAAAAGTAAAAGGTGCTGGTACAGATGTTATTGAAATTGAAGGAGTTAAGAAACTAAAAGATGTTAGTTATAATATTATGCCAGATAGAATAGAGACAGGAACTTTTTTATGTATGGCAGCTATGACAGGAGGAAATATCAAAATAAAGGGTATTCATACAAATCATATTACACCAGTCATTCATAAATTAGAAGAAACAGGTTGTAAGTTCAAGATTGAAAAAAACGATATAGAAATACAGGCTCCTAAAAGATTAAAGGCAGTTGATATTAAGACAATGCCGTATCCAGGATTTCCAACTGATATGCAATCTATATTTGCAACTGCTTTAACGACTGCGAAAGGAAGCTCCATGATTGTAGAAAATCTATTTGAAAACCGATATAAATATACGCAAGAATTAGTTCGAATGGGGGCTAAAATAACAATAGAAGGAAAAACAGCTGTTATCAAAGGCGTAAGAAAATTATATGGCGCAAATGTAAAAGCAACCGATTTGCGAGGAGGAGCAGCATTAGTCATAGCAGGAATTACTGCCAAAGGAAACACTAAAATAGAGAATGTAGAATACATTTTAAGAGGATATGATAAATTTGACAAAAAGTTAAGAAATTTAGGTGTTGATATAAAAATAGTTAATGAGAGTAGAATTTAGAAATAACACCTAAAAAGCAATATATTGGTGTCGCAACCTACTAAATGAAAGTTGTGTAGGTTGCTCTAAGCACACTTATTAATGGTCATTTATAACTAGTGTAAGATAAAGATATTAAACTTAAATTAGTTGTGAAGGGGGAAAGTGGGAATGGCTAAAAAAGTAAAAGAAGCAGATATGAATTTATATTACATGAATCATGGACAAGCACAAAAAGGAAATAGAGAAGATAAGATAAAAAGAAAAAAAGCAAAAGAAAGAGAAAAAAGAATTAAACAAAATAAAGCAATGAAAGAAGACGATTTTGACCTTAGTACAGAGACAGTATTACAGATGACAAATAAAAATAAAATAAAAAAAGAAGAGAGATTAAAAAGGAGACAAATACAAGAAAGTAGGAGAATAAAAAGAAGAAAGAAAAAGATTAAATTTTTCATTAAGACGATTTTATTATTAGGTATTATAATAGGAGGAATTACATTTGCTATGATTTCACCAATTTTTAATATCAAAGATATACAAGTATCAAATAATCAACAAGTAAGTAGCGAAACAGTAATTAGTTTATCGGAATTAAAAATGGAAGAAAACATTTTTAGATTTAATAAATCTAAAGTAATCAATAAGATAAAAGAAAATGCTTATATTGAAAACGTAAAGATACATAGAAATATAACCAGCACTGTACAGATTGAAATACAAGAAAGAGAGCATTGTTATAGTGCAGATTTTTTAGGAAAGTATGCATATATTGATAGGCAAGGATACCTTCTAGAAATAGCAGAGGATAGTAAACAAAAAGTAGTCCTTCAAGGTATTCAAACACCAGAGGAGCAAATGACAGTAGGAAATCGTTTAAATAATGAGGATTTAGAAAAATTAGAGGATATTATTAAAATTACAAATGCAGCAAAAGAATATGAATTAGATACAAAAATTACTAGTGTTGATATCAATGATAAGAATGCATACAGTATATCCATACAAGAAGAAGAGAAAAAGGCATATTTAGGAGATAATACGAATCTAAGTAATAAAATGTTATATGTGAATGCTATCATTAAGGAAGAAAAGGGAAAAGCAGGAGAAATATTTGTTAATGGAGATTTGAACAATAAATTTAGAGTTTATTTTAAAGAGAGTTTAAATGTATAGGAGGGAGAAAAGTAAATGAAAGATAAAAAGTACATCAGTATTGTTTTGGGGGGGATGTGTTTCGCTTTGACATTAGGAATATGCATACAATTAAAAACAGTAAAGGGTTCCAATTCAGTAGTAAGTCAAAATTATGAGGAAAATAACTTAAGAGCAGAAGTTTTAAGGTACAAGGAAAAGTATGATAATAAGTATAAAGAATTAGAGAAAGCAGAAAAACAGCTAGAAAAAGAGAGACAAAATTCAACTCAAAATAACAGTGATTTAGAGCAAAAAGAGGAAGCTATTAAATTAGGTAATAAAATGATTGGAATGACAGATGTAACAGGACCAGGTGTTATTGTTACATTAAGTGATAGTAAAAAAGATGCGAATTCGGTATTGAATGCAAATGAGTTAGTTGTCCATGATGCAGATGTATTAAGTGTTATTAATGAGTTAAAAAATGCAGGAGCAGAAGCGATTTCTATTAATAACCAAAGATTAGTGCCAACGAGTAGTATTGTATGTGGAGGGAATATCATTGAGATTAATGGAGAAAAAGTTGGTGCACCATTTGAAATAAAAGCGATAGGGCTTCCAGAGCAATTGGCAGCATTGTCAAGGCCAGGTGGATATTTGGAATATTTAAAAAGGGATACGATAGGAGTAGATTTAAAGAAATCAAATAGTATCACGATACCGAAATATACAGGAGTTATCAGTTATAAATATGCACAGCATTCAAAATAAGAAGAACGGAGGAAAGAAAAAGATATGAAAGAAGGAAAAATCACTATGGCAATTGCTGTTTGTATTGCTTGTTTTGCATTAGTTTTTGTCATGTCAATGCAATTCAAAATTGTAAATCAAACAGATATTACAGCTATTGAAAATATGAGAGAAACCGAGCTTCAAACAGAACTAGCTAATTGGAAGGCAAAATATCAAGAAACGGAAACAAAATATGAAGAAATAGAAGCAAAGATTGAGGAATACCAAAAAACGAAGCAATCCAATGAAGAAACAGGAAAAATACTAGAGGAAGAGCTAGAACAGGTTAATATGACATTAGGAAAAACAGATGTAGAAGGAGAAGGAATAGAGATTACATTAAGAGAAACAGAAAACGAAGAAATTAGTAAAATTAGCGCAAATGATTTATTAGTTATGGTTAATTCCTTAAAGTTAGCAGGAGCAGAAGCGATTTCTATTAATGATGAGAGAATCATCAATATGTCAGATATTGTTACCATCAATGATACTTTTATTAAAGTAAATGGACAAAGGATTTTGGCACCATATGTGATAAAAGCAATTGGAAACCAAACCTACTTAGAAAGTGCATTGCTTGGAAATGGCGGACATTTAGACGAGTTAGAAAAAATAGGACATAATGTATCCATTCAGAAGATAAATAAAATTAAAATCAATCAATACAAAGATGAGATAAAAATAAAATATATGGAATAGGGGGAAGAAAAATGATAGCAATAGCGATTTTAATAGGATGTATATTAGGGGCTATATTTGGAATGAATGCACCTATGATTTCATACACATATTCAAGTTATTTAGCAATTGCCATTATAGCGGCATTAGACTCAGTTTTTGGAGGGATAACATCAGTTATCAAAAAGAACTTTGATTTAAAAATTTTTATAACAGGTTTTTTTGGAAATGCTATATTATCTATTTTGTTAACTATTTTAGGACAAAAATTAAATGTAGATATTTACTTGGCAGCAATTGTAGTATTTGTAGGTAGAATGTTTACGAATTTAGGGATTATAAGAAGATATTACGTAGATAAATGGTCCAAACAGTTAAAAGAAAAAAAGGAAAAGCAAATTTAGAAATAGAAATTATTACAAAATTATTACAAAATTATTACAAAAATATAACAAAACCTATTGACATTTGTCTAAAAATGTAATATATATACACTTAGAAAAATTATACTGAAAATGGAGGAATTAGCTTGGCAATCGGAGATATCATTGTAGGTATAGACATAGGAACAAGTAAGGTTTGCACCGTTGTAGGAGAAGTTAATAACTTTGGACAAATTGAAATCATATGTAATACCTCATATAAATGTAGTGGACTAAAGAAGGGGAAAATAATAAACGAAGAAGATATCAGTTTAAGTATAGCAAAAACAATAAAAAATGCCGAAGAAGAAACTAATTTAAAGATTAATTCAGCCTATGTAACAATTCCAGGAAAATACATAACTATTGTACAAAATAGCATAACAAAAGATGTGAAAGATAAATATGCAGGAATATCAATTAGAGATGTACAAAATGCCATTATGCAGGTAAAAGATATTGAGATTCCAGAAAATAAAACTTTGATTGATATTGTTCCAGATAAAATAACATTAGAAAATGGAACTGTTGTCACAGACCCAGTAGGTAATTTGAGTTCTAGTTTTACCATAAGTGCACAAGTAATTCTAGCCAATAAAGATTATGTAAGACAATTGAACAGTATATTTAAAAAAGCAGGATTAGAAATAGACGGGATTGTACCAATTACATTAGCGGAAAGAAATTTGATTTTAGATAAAAATGAATTACATGACAATGTAATGTTATTAGATATAGGAGCAGGAAATACAGATATTGGTGTTTTTGAAGGGTCTACTTTTATTTATACCAATTCGATACCATTAGGTGGAGATAATATCACCAATGATATTGCATTAGTACTAAATATTTCAGAAGAAGAAGCAGACAAATTAAAAAGGCAATATGGACTAGCTTTAAAATCTTTTATTGATAATGACAATGACATCATCCTAAATACTTCAAAAGATGATAATAAAAATAGGATTATTAAAAGCTCTGAACTAATCGAAATTATAGAAGCAAGAATTGAGGAAATGTTTTCTATTATTAATAAAGACATAACCAATCAGGGAGTGAAACAAAAAATCAACAATGTTATTTTGACAGGGCAAGGAATTATCAATATCAATAAAAGCGATGTAGCTGGAAAAATCAATTTGAACATTCCTGTAAAAATATCAACAGGAAGGGCTGTTAGTACCGTAAAACCAGCTTATCGAACGAGTTATGCATTAGTTAGATATGTGGCAGGAAGACCTTTTGCTAAAACAGTATCAAGTAGTATTGATACACAAAGTGAGATAAACTTTTTTAAAAACATGATGGAAAGAATAAAAGAATTTTTTTATTCATAAAAATTTAGTTATTAATTTTAAGTTAGCCGTTTGAGCGAAATAAATTAAGTTAGTTATTGAGGCTTTGCCATTAAAAATGACTTATATGTTAGCTAGGATAACTGATAGAATATAAGAATAAAGAGGGAGGAAAAACTAAATGATGGATTACAATGACGAGAATAATATTACAATGATGGATGGGACAGCTACTATAAAGGTTATAGGTGTTGGAGGTGCTGGAAACAACGCTGTTAATAGAATGATTGATATGGGAATTAAAGGTGTTGATTTCATTGCTGTTAACACAGATAGACAAGCTTTACAAACATCTAAAGCAAGTACAAAAATACAAATAGGAGAAAAAATAACAAGAGGACTAGGTGCAGGAGCAAATCCTGACATTGGTGCTCAATCAGCAGAAGAAAGCAAATCTGAAATATCAGAAATATTAAGAGGAGCAGACATGGTATTTGTTACAGCCGGAATGGGTGGAGGAACAGGTACAGGGGCAGCACCAATCGTAGCTTCTACTGCAAAAGAAATGGGAATATTAACGATAGGAGTTGTTACCAAACCATTTACTTTTGAAGGAAAGAAAAGACTTTCACAAGCAGAAAGAGGAATTGAAAGCTTAAAAGGAAAAGTAGATACTTTAGTAGTTATACCAAATGATAAATTATTGCAAATTATTGATAGAAAAACATCTATTATTGAAGCTTTTAAAATGGCTGATGATATATTAAGACAAGGTGTACAAGGAATTTCAGACTTAATTGCTATACCAGGATTAGTCAACCTAGACTTTGCTGATGTAAAAACAATTATGCTTAATCAAGGAATGGCACATATGGGTGTTGGAAAAGCATCAGGAGAAAATAGAGCAGAAGATGCTGCAAAAGAAGCTATCCAAAGTCCATTACTAGAAACATCAATTGAAGGAGCAAAAGGTGTTATTATCAATATTACTGGTGGTGAAGATTTAGGATTACATGAAGTTAATACAGCAGCTGAACTTGTTCAACGCAGTGTAGACCCAGAGGCTAATATTATATTTGGTACCGTAACAGACCCAAATATGTCAGATGAAATTCAAATTACCGTTATTGCCACAGGATTTGAAACAAATGGTGAACCAATTTCAAGTATTGGTGTAGAAAATATTGTATCAAAAACTTGGGAAAAGAAGATTAATTCTATACCAGCAAGTACAGAGTCAAGTTCATCACAAAATGATTTAGATATACCTTCTTTCTTAAGAAAAAATAAAAATAAGAATATGTAATGAAAAATTGTCGTAAGGGGACGTTTCCTTTGCGACAATTTTCTTTTATCATGGCTATTAATTATTTTTTATATTCATTACTCGGCTTGTTGCAGACCAAAGAAAGTCTAATAAAAACCAATCAGCGCCCTCATGGTTGTGAGATTCCCTAATTGATTTAATAAGACTTTCTATTTGGTCTTCCACGTCGCATTCGTTATTTCTATAAAAGATAATTAATAGCAATAAATAAAATATAACTTAAAATGTCGAAAAGGAAACGTCTCCATTGCGACATCAAAAAGAAATAATCGAGAAAAGTGTCGATTATTTCTTTTTTTCGCCAATAAGAAAAGACAGCTTTTTTAAAAAGAAGATACTATAATAGTCATGCAGGTGATAGCATGACTATTTATATTGATATAGTGTTAATTGAAAATCTAATGATGAATTTTATTATTTTATTGGCAACTGGACTAATTTTAAAGGAGAGAATAAGTGTAATAAGACTTTTGTTAGCAAGTTTATTAGGAGCAATTTACGCAGTAGTATCTTATTTATCTATTTTAGAAATGTATTCCAGCATGATTTTAAAAATAATATTATCCATTGTAATGATATATATAGCCTTTAATCCACAAACTATGAAAAAAATGTGGAAAGATATATTGCTATTCTATCTAACTTCTTTTGTATTTGGAGGGGCAGCATTTGCACTTATCTATATTGTAAGACCACAAGATATATTAATGAGAAATGGATTATTTTTAGGTACTTATCCATTAAAAACAATTGTACTAGGAGCTATTATTGCCTTTATTATTATCATGACAGCATTTACAGTAGTAAAATCGAAAATCACGAAAAAAGATATGTTTTGTGAAGTTGAAATTGAACTAAATAATAAAAAAATAGAAACAACAGCCATGATAGACACAGGCAATTTACTAAAAGAGCCAATAACCAATACACCTGTCATTGTAGTAGAACATACACTTTTGTATGATTGTATACCAAAAGAAATTTTAAATCATTTAGATGAATTGTTAGGAGGTGAGTTTAACAATATACCAGAACCAATAAAAGAAGAATATATAGCCAAGCTAAAACTGATTCCGTTTTCTTCTTTAGGGAAACAAAATGGCATGTTAATAGGAATGAAAGCAGAAGCTATTACAATAAAGGACGTGGATAAAGAGGGGACAAAAGAGAATATTATAATAGGAATTTATAATAAGTCATTGACCAAAAGAGGAGAGTATAGAGCCCTAATGGGAATTGATTTACTATAGGGACATGGAGAGGAGATAGGACATGGGGACGTAGATAATGTCCCTAAATACTTAAAACTGCTAACTTAATGGCATTATTTTTCGTAGGGACATTATCTATGTCCCCATGTCCTACCTCCGTTCCCAAAATCATCTCCTCTTGCCCCAAATATTTTGAAAGGAGTGAAATAAGAATGAACATTTTTGAGTTTGTAAAAAATGGCATTAACACCATTTGTGCAAAATATATTAATGAAAAGGATGAAATAGAGTATCTACCAATATTCTACATTGCAGGAAGCCAAACGCTTCCACCACCATTATCACCAGAAGAAGAGGCAGAATTGATTGAAAAATTAAATCAAGAAGACAATTTAGCAGTTCGACAGAAATTAGTAGAAAGAAATCTAAGATTAGTGGTTTATATTGCTAAGAAATTTGAAAATACAGGTATTGGAATAGAAGATTTAATCTCTAT
The DNA here is from genome assembly GCA_948470605.1 of uncultured Clostridium sp. Classification (GTDB taxonomy): domain Bacteria; phylum Bacillota; class Clostridia; order TANB77; family CAG-508; genus CAG-269. The sequence goes on from CAOKPI010000003.1 coordinate 32,327, forward strand.
TGGTACCATTGGATTAATGAAGGGTGTTAATACTTTTAATTCAGATAAAAAGATTAAATTAGCTACTTATGCTTCTAGATGTATTGAAAATGAAATACTGATGTATTTAAGAAAAAATAATAAAATAAAAGGAGAAGTTTCCATTGATGAACCATTAAATAAAGATGGAGACGGGAATGAATTGTTACTTTCCGATATTTTAGGAACCGAACCAGATATTACTTCAAGAAATTTAGAAGATGAAGTAGATAAGTCACTTTTGCGTGCTTCTATTAGTAAGTTAAATGATAGAGAAAAAAACATCATGGAAATGCGATTTGGGTTCCAAACTGGAAAAGAAAAAACACAAAAAGAAGTAGCGGATGAATTGCGGTATCTCGCAAAGTTACATATCAAGATTAGAAAAGAAAATCATTGGCAAAATGAAAAAAGAAATTGCGAGTAAAATAGGATAAATAAAAGCATATGCATATAGTTATCCTATATGTTAAGTCTATGCTTATGCATGACTTTCTAGCGTATAAAAAAACCAAATTTGGAAATACTTAAAATAAGTAAATTCAAAGGAGGTTTTTCTTTTGTTAAACAACAAAGTAGAGATATGTGGAGTCAATACATCAAAGTTACCAGTATTAAGTAGAGAAGAAAAAGAAGAACTATTCATACAAATAAAAGCAGGAGATGAAGAAGCAAGAAATACATTTATTCATGGAAATTTAAGATTAGTATTAAGTGTGATACAAAGATTTTATGGAAGAGGAGAATCAGCAGATGATTTGTTTCAAGTAGGATGTGTTGGATTAATCAAAGCAATTGATAATTTTGATTTGAGCCAAAATGTACAATTTAGTACTTACGCTGTACCAATGATAATAGGGGAGGTAAAAAGATACTTAAGAGATAATAATAGCATAAGAGTGAGTAGGTCAGTAAGGGATTTAGCTTATAAAGCGATTCAATTTAAAGAAAGATATACAAAAGAACATGGCAGAGAGCCTAAAATAGATGAGATAGCAAAAGAATTAGGAGTGGAAAAAGAGGATATTTCCTTTAGTTTTGATGCTATTCAAGATCCAGTTTCTTTACAAGAACCAGTTTATAATGATGGTTCAGAAAGTATTTATATTATGGACCAAGTAAAAGATAGTAAGAATACAGATGAAATGTGGACAGAGAGAATGGCGATTGAAGGAGCTTTACAGAAATTAAATGAAAAGGAAAGAATGATTGTAGTAAAAAGGTTTTTTGATGGGAGAACACAAATGGAAGTTGCAGATGAAATTGGAATTTCTCAAGCTCAAGTTTCTAGATTGGAGAAAAGTGCAATTACAAATATTAAGAGATTTTATAAATGATGTCCAATGGGGACTTTCCTTTTGCACATTTAATGAAAGAGTATATGAAAGTATGCTCTTTTAAAATGCGAAAAATATCCTAAAAATACTATGAATTTTATGTAATTTATGATATAAAATAGTAAAAATAGTTAGGAGGTTATTTTAATGGATGATATTGTAAATATATTTAAACCAAGTAAAAGTGAAAAGCATGGAATAGACTTGATAAGAGAAAAAGACGTAAATATTTTATCAGTAGGAATTAGTACAGCAGGTTCGGCAGAAATAGAAATGACGAAGAAAAATCCTAGTAGCCATATTGTAGCAACTACCATTGATGAAGAAGGTTTAGAATTTACTAGAAATATAATAGAACAATATGGATTAGAAAGTAGAATAGAATTAAAAATAGAAGATGTATCTACAAAATTACCATATAGTGATGAACATTGTAAGATATATAAAAGAATATGAAGAACAATTATACCATGATTATAAAAGAACCGAAAAAGTAAAATATCCTAATACAATAATAGAATGTTTATGTGGAAGATAATAGGAAATGGAGAAATTATATGAAATATATTATAAGAGAAGGAAAAAATAAAGATGTTGAAGCGGTATGGAATATGGGAAACAATGTATCAGAATTCAAAACAACAGAAAATGTTGTAATCTTTTGGCCGAAAGAGATATTAAAAAAGTGCATAGACAAAGAAGATATTTTATTCTATGTTGTAGAATTAGAAAACAGAATTATAGGATTTTCAATTGTTAATTTGAATCAATCTTTAGGAAAAGCAGAAATAGAAAATATTTATATATTACCAAAATATAGGAATAATAGAATTGGTCGAAAACTATTAGATGTAATATTACAAAAGTTAAAAGACAAGAATTATAATAATGTTAATTGTTTAGCAGATGAAGCAATAGGATTTTATGAACATTATGGATTTACCAAAGGAAAGAGTTTTGTATGGATGGATATTACAATATCAGATAGTTTTAAGAGATAAAGATAATAGAAAATGATTATGGGAGTATATGAAAATATACTCTTTTAAAATGCAAAAATAAAAGAACAAAAATTCGTAAAACTATTGAAAATGTGTTTGAGATGTGATATAAATATAGAAGATAAAGATAAACTCTTACTATTTAAAAATTTTAAATAGTAAGAGTTAGAAAAGAGGTAGGAAATGGAACAAAATAATAGTATAAAATTATTCGAAGATAAGAATATCAGAGTTGCTTGGAATGAAGATGAGGAAAACTGGTACTTTTCAGTAGTAGATATTGTGGCAGTATTGACAGACAATGATTATCAAGCTGGAAGGAAATATTGGAAAACATTAAAAATGAGGTTGAATCAAGAAGGAAGTGAACTGGTAACAAATTGTTACCAGTTGAAAATAATTTCAGAGTAATCCCCCAGCTATGCTGGGGGCGTCAAAAAACTTATAGTTTTGCACAGAGTAACAAAAATCCCCCCCAAACATGATATAATATTTAAAGTTTGACGGCTTAAAATATTATAAATGAGAGGAGTGGGACGTATGAAAAGTCCATACACGGATAGTTTAGCACACACGACATGGGAATGCAAGTACCATATAGTGTTTGCACCAAAATTTAGAAGAAAAGAAATATATGGAACATTAAAAAGAGAAATAGGAATGATATTGAGAGAATTATGTAGAAGAAAAGAGGTAGAAGTAATAAGTGCGGAAGCATGTCCAGACCATATACATATGTATGTAAGTATACCACCAAAATTAAGTGTATCGTGATTTATGGGATATTTAAAAGGAAAAAGTACATTGATAATATTTGAAAGACATGCGAACTTAAAATATAAGTATGGGAACAGAACATTTTGGTGTAGAGGTTTCTATGTAAGTACGGTAGGAAATAACAAGACAGCAGTACAAAGATACGTAGAAAATCAATTGAAGGAAGATATGATGACAAATCAAATAACAATAAAAGAATATAAAGACCCTTTTAAAGGGTAGTAAGTAACAAAAACGCAAACGAAAGAGGCGTAAGCTGTCAAACTGGGACGCTTAAGCGTCAGCTAGTATCAAGGCCTTATAGGCCGATATGAAAATCCCCCAGTTATACTGGGGGATAATTATGATAGCAAATGATGGAAAACTAAGAGAAACAGATACATTAGACACAAAAGGCATTTTTAGATTAATAGAATCTGTACCGAGTTCGAAAGCAGAACCTTTTAAATTGTGGATTGCTCAAATGGGAAAAGAAAGAATAGATGAAATTTTTGATCCAGAAATTGCCATAAATAAAGCAATAGATTATTACAGAGGTAGAAGATATTCAGACCAATGGATAGAAACTAGGTTAAAAGGAATTTTAGACAGAAAAAAATTAACAGATGTATGGAAAGAAAATGGAATTAAACAAAATTACGAATATGCTATATTAACAAATGAAATATATCAAAGTTGGTCTGGAATGAAAGCCAGTGAATACAAAGAATATAAGAATATAAGGATATCAGAAAAGAGTCATTAAGAGATAATATGACAGATATTGAAGTTGCTTTAACAGATTTAGGAGAAATAGCTACAAGAGAATTAGCAAAAGAACATAAACCATATGGATTGAAAGCAAATAGGAAAATTGCTAAGATGGGTGGACATGCTGCTAAAGTGGCAAGAGATGATATAGAAAAGAATTTGGGTAGATTAGTTATTAGTAAAACAAATGCATTAGATTATAAGTATTTACCTTCTAATAAAATGGGAAAAAAGAAATTACTAAAAGAAGAAAAGAAAAAGTAGAATATTTTTTTGGAATTAGGGAAATAGTTAAAATACCTAAAAATTGTGAAAGCATTTGAAAGCACTTTCTTTTTTGGTAGTTGTATGATAGAATAATTATATAAATTTATGTAATAGAGGAGTAAATATGTTAAATATAAAAGTTACCGAAAATTATGGTGGCATTGAAGTAAAAGGAGATTATGACGATTTTGAACAATTATATGATTCAATTTTTAAAATAATTGGTGATGGAGAAGATTATCCTACATTAGAGAAATTAAGAATTCAAATATTAGCTTTTTGTTACGACTTAAGACATGCCAAACAGGGAAACAGAGAAATAGAATTAGTTGAAAATAATATGAATAATGAAATTATGAAATGGCATTCAATTATTATTCCGACCAACAATGTATATTATAAGTTTAATTATATTTTAACACAAGCAATATTTGTAGTATATGCATTAAATATATTTATAGACAATTACAAATACAAAAAATATAAAAGTTCATATTATACAAAAGTAGTATATGATGAAGATGTAAATATTGTACAAGAATTTCAATCTAAAGTTATAAAAGCTATAGTTAAAATATTACTAGAAAAGAATAAAAAACTTTTTTAAAACTTTTTTATAATAGAGAATTTGGAACTAATAGATTAGTTCATCAATATCTTGAATTAATAGATTGTAGATATTTGGCTAAAAATAAAGAAGATAGATTAAAGAGTATAGTAAATACTACAAAAAGAGTAATTAAATATTGGGAATATCAAGAATATATAGACTTAGAAGAAGAATTGATAGAATATGCTGAAGAAAACCAATGCGATATAGATAATATAAGAATAGATGGAATCGACTATCCTGAAGAGATAGATTGGTAAATATATCTATAGCTAACTCACGAGCCATGTGGAATGCGTGGCAGTGCTACAACTAAAACAAGACATGTAATGCTTGATTTTGATATGGTTTCAGAGATTATAATCTTTGAGGAAAAAAGCAGATTTGGGAGAGAAAAATATCAAAATCTAGGTGTGAAAGTTAAAGTAGTTGCTTAAGTGGTAAGTGGAAACACATAAATTGAATTTTAGAAAATAGAGCAAAGTGTTTGAAATACTGGAAAATTTACGATTGTATCTATGATAAGTACAGCAGGCATAGGTTGTGTTGATTAGTAGATATGAAATAAAGCTAGATATTTCAAGGAATAGAAGAAATTTATTAAAATGAGTTATAGAGAATCTTTATAAAATAGGTGTCAGTAGATATGTGCTGATGTCTATTTTTTATAGGTCAAAATTTTAGAATTTTTTGACTTATAAAATTTTGTAGGTCAAAAATTTATAAAGAGATAGAGAGAAAGAATGGACTTAATGATAAATTTAATTCATTCCTAACAATTATTACAATTTTAGGAGGAGGATTTTTTATAATAATAAGTAAATTGATTGAATTAAATAGAGAAGAAAGTAATAATTTCATACTTGTAATATCAATAATTATTGTAAGTATATTAACAATATTATTTATATGGATATTTAAGTATATGAATGAAGTACATTATGAAAATCAATATACTTATTTAAGAACAAGTGGAGAAATAGAAGCAAAAATAAGAGTATATCAAAACTATTATTCTGAATACTATGAAGAATATTTTAAAAATACTAATAAAACAGTTGACGAATTAGTAGAAGAAAGAATAGAAGAAGATATAAAGTTGAATTTGATAGAGGCAACAGATAAAAATGTACAAACGAATACAATGCGAATCAAAAAAAATTCGATATTAAATAAATTAATATTAACAATAAGTGTTATTCTAGCTATTACATATATAATAACATTATTTATACCTAATGATGATATAATAAAAGTTAAAATAGAAAATATAAAGGAGGTAGAATTACAAAATGGAAAATAATGAAAATAGTGAGGAAACAAGACCATTACCACCACCACCTGAAAGATTAACAACAACTACATTAATGGAAACTTATTCAGACAAGTCACATAAAAATAATGAAAAAAGAAATGGGTAAAATTAGATTATAATGTATGTACTGTTAAGAATTGAAAAGGAGGTATAAGATAATGAAAATTGTTAGAAAAGATAACATTCAACCAATTAATAATGCAGATGGAGAACTGTTTTATGAAATGTTAGGTAGAGGAGAAAAATTGGGAAATGCAATGAAACATAGTGTTGGACATGTGGTAGTTATTAAAGGACATTCAACAAATAAGCATTATCATCCTATAGCAGAAGAAACAATTATTTCATTAGAGGAATAGGGAAAATGATTATAAATGATAGTGAATATATAGTAAAGCCAGGAGATGCAGTTTTAATTAATGCAAATGATATTCATCAATTATTTGCAGAAAAAGAAGAGGTTGAAGCTATTGTAATATGTGCTCCTGCATTTGAATCAAACAATACAGTATTTTGTGATTAATTTAAGCTGAATCATTAGTAGGGAAGATATATGAAATAAATAAAAGATATAATATTAGATATTGCTGAAGTAATTGAAATATTAAATCATTTTAGTAAGTAAAGAGAGGAAGAAAATGGATATAATTAGATGTGATGAAAAGAATATTAAAGAAGTTTATAATCTAATTTGTGAATTAAAGAATAAAGAATTTGACTTTGAGAAGTTCAAAATTGCTTATAATAGCAAAGTAAGTGATGAGAAAAACTATTACATTTTAGGGAGAGAAAATAATATAGTCATAGGATTTTTAAGTCTAGTAATAGATTATCAATTACATCATGCAGATAAAGTTGCAACAATTGAAGAATTAATAGTTAGCGAAAGATATAGAAGTAAAGGCACAGGAAAGAAGTTACTTGAAAATGCTATAAAATATGCAAAAGAAAAGAACTGTGATGTAATAGAATTGACAAGTGGCTTTTCAAGAGATAAAGCACATAAATTCTATGAAAATAATGGTTTTATAAAAGGTAGTTATAAATTTAAGATGAAACTATAAAAAAGTATGGTTTTGCTAAAAACAATATTTTAAATAAATTGTTGATATTCATAAAAATATATGTTAAAATATAAATAGAAACGAGATAAAAGGAAATTTTATTTTGAAAAATGCATATAATAAAAATAGTATTAATAGTTAACTATTAATATTAAAATAGAAAGTTTACCACTGACCGATATGTGGTATATAAATGGTCGGGTTGAAAGTTTTCCGCTGACCAATATGCGGTATATAAATGGTTGGGTTGAAAGTATGGTTCTTCACCACTAGATGATGGAGAACCATTAATTTTTATAAAAAAGGAAGTAAGATACAAATTGGTAGAAAGAGGATTTTATATAGTAAAAGATAAATTTTTTAAAGAAATGAACGATCCATATTTAAAGGGAAACAAAGAAGCAAATCGACCACATTATTACTGTTATAAGGAAGAAGCAACAGATTTATATTGGATGATTCCTTTAAGTAGCAGAGTAGAGAAATACAGAAAAATAATGAATAAAAAAATTCAAAACAAAAAGCCATGTGACATTATACATATTATTAAATTAGATAATGGAAAAGAAAGTGTTTTCTTGATACAAGACATGTTTCCAATTACTAAAGAATATATAGAAAGAGAATATACAATAGCTCATAATCATTTAAAGGTAACAAGCGAGCATTCCGCAATTGAAATTGAAAAGAAGGCTAAAAAAGTAATGCATATGTTAAAGAAAGGTATAAAATTTACACCAACACAACCTAATATAAATTTGATAATAGAAAAGTTAAGAAAAAAACATAAATAGAATGAATTATGTAAATGTGAAAATATAAAAATTGTATTGACAAACATAGCACGTTAAGTTAAAATAATAATATAATAAATTAAAGATTGGAGAAAAGAGAATGATTAATAAAGCTAATTTAAAATTAAATAATTGGCAATTAGTATGGGAAAAAAGTAAAAATCACCCATACTCATTAATCATGCTATAATTTTTTTATAAAATAGCACAAGTATAGGTGATGAATAATTACTTATACTTGTGTTTTTTTGTATAAATTTAAAGGATTTCTCAAATTTATTATTAAATATATAAAAAAACAGAAGTATTAGATAAAAAATACTTCTGTTTTTTGTTAGGGGGGAAGAGCTTGAAACAAGAAAATTTTATTAGAAATCACTATAAACTATACTGGCACAAAAAAATTTACAAATATGAAAGATGAAAGGAAGAAGATATTATGAATAAAAAACAAAATCCATATAGATTATATTTAACAGAAGAACAAATGCCAAAGCAATATTACAATTTAAGGGCAGATATGAAAGAACTGCCAGAACCAATGTTGAATCCTATTACAAAAAGGGAAGCTACTGTAGAAGATTTACTACCAGTATTTTGTAAAGAATTAGCAAAACAAGAATTAGATAATGAAACAAGATATGTAGATATACCAAAAGAAATACAAGAGATGTATAGAATTTATAGACCATCACCTTTAATTCGTGCCTATAATCTTGAAAAATATTTGGAAACTCCTGCTAAAATTTATTATAAATTTGAGGGAAACAATACATCGGGAAGTCACAAATTGAATTCTGCAATAGCACAAGTTTACTATGCAAAAAAAGAGGGAATTACAAATCTGACAACCGAAACAGGAGCAGGTCAATGGGGAACTGCTTTAGCAGAGGCATGTAGTTATTTTGACATCTCATTAACTGTGTATATGGTAAAAGGTTCTTATGAACAAAAGCCATTTAGAAGAGATATAATAAGAACTTTTGGTGCAAATGTTATACCAACTCCAAGTAGTACAACAAAAGTAGGAAAGGAAATTTTGAAAGAACATCCAGATACAACAGGAAGTTTAGGCTGTGCTATATCAGAGGCAGTTGAAAAAGCTATGACAACACCTAATTCAAAATATGTTTTAGGCTCTGTTTTAAATCAAGTATTATTACATCAATCAATAATAGGATTAGAATGTGAAACAGCATTTAACTTATTAGAAGAATATCCTGATATAATAATAGGTTGTGCAGGTGGTGGTTCAAATTTTGGTGGTTTAATTGCTCCATTTATGAGAGATAAAATTAAAGAAATACATGATCCAAGAATTATTGCTGTAGAACCTGCCTCATGTCCATCTTTAACTCGTGGTAAATATGCATATGATTATTGTGATACAGGAAAAATGACACCACTTGCCAAAATGTATACACTTGGTAGTGATTTTATTCCATCATCAAATCATGCAGGAGGATTAAGATATCATGGAATGTCACCAATAATTTCAAAATTATACCATGATAGTTATATAGAAGCAGTATCAATTAAACAAACTGATGTATTTAAAGCAGCAATACTATTTGCTAAAAAAGAAACAATATTCCCTGCTCCAGAATCTTCACATGCAATAAAAGCAGCAATAGACGAAGCTTTAAAATGTAAAGAGACAGGAGAAGAAAAGACAATTCTATTTGGATTAACTGGAACTGGGTATTTTGATATGGCAGGATATGCATCTTATTTAGATAAAACTATGACAGACTATATTCCAACAGATGAAGAATTACAAAAATCGTTTCCTAATATAATAGATTAAATGTAAGTATATTAAAAATAATGCAAAAGGAGGTTAATCCAATGAAAAATGAAGTATATCAATTATTAAATAAATTACACATTCAATATGAAAAAATAGAACATCCACCATTATTTACTTGTGAGGATAATGAAAAATATAAAATAAAATTTGATGCAATAGTATGTAAAAATCTCTTTGTAAGGAATAGTAATAAAAGTCAATATTATATATTTATTGTACCAATAGAAAAGACAATAAATATAAAATCTTTACAAAGTTTATTAGAAGAAACAAGATTAAGTTTTGGTGATAAAAATATACTAGAAGAAAAACTCGGAATAAAAACAGGAGCTGTTTCTATATTTAATATTATTAATTTAAAAGAAAATGATATTATTTTTGTATTAGATGATGAGATATTAAAATATGAAAAAGTAGCTTTCCATCCAAATGTAAATACAGAAACAGTAATATTTAATCCACAAGAAATACATAAAATATTTGAATGTTATAATGTAAAATATAAATTTATCGAAATTTAAAAATGTGTTTTAGTAATGATAGAATTGTATCAGAGAAACTATTAAATCCTCTACACAATGCTAATGTGCTTTATAAATTGTAGAATTATATGAAAAAGAAAGTTTATTAGAACAAATTTCAAGAGATTTAGCGATTTTACTTATGTCTGCAATTTTAGATAATACTTTAAATTTAAAAGCAAAAATAACAACTAAAAGAGATATAAGTGCTTATAAAAAATTAGAAAAAATAATTAGTGATGAAACTTATCCTGAAAAGTATTTTCAGGAATGTCAATTAGAAATTAACCATAACTTAAAAAAACAATAGAAAATGATACAAAGATAGAAGATATAAATGCTATCTTGCCACCGATTTTTGCACAATTAACAATATGGGATAAAGATAGCATATTGGAAAGCAAACAAATAATATATGAAACCTTAAATAGTATTGGAACAAAATGGATGCTGAATCTTATTTGCTTAAAAGATGAGAAAAGTTATTTGATAGCAAAAGATATAGAAGTGCAAGATAATATAGAAAAATTATTTCATGAAAAATTTCAAAATGGGATAATGAAATTAGACAATGTTTGGCTTAGAAAAGAAATTATAAAATTAAGTTTAAAAATTAATCCTCAATAAAGATTTTAATGTGCTTTTAAAAATCAAGTCAAGGTTAAAATGAATGTGCAATAGCACAACCTTGACTCAATTTTAAAAGCACATTATTTTTCAATTAAGAGGATTTAAGGATAAGCATATTTAATTAAGTAGACATAAGTACTATTAAAACCTAAAAAACCTCATTAAAAATGAGGGCAGGAAAGCGAGTGTTCACACATCGCCTACATACATTGAAGGACAAGCCTTCAAGAGTTAATAAAAGAACAAAAATTTTAAGCAGATTTGATGTAAAAATTCACCGAATGAACTACTAAAAAATGCCTATCAGAGTGCTAAAGTTCACTAAATGAACTAAATTTTATAAAAATATGAAAGTTAGTTCACCAAGTGTACTTGAATTTAGCTAAAATTTAAAAGAAAAGTACACCGAGTGAACTAGAATAGATGCTCTAGTACACTTAGTGTACTTATAATTTTAAATCCAAAATTATTTTTTAAATATTTCTTCAGAAAGTTTTTTCATCTTATCACCAATAATGCGATTTTGCTCTTCATCAACGGAATAAATACCGTCTTTATATCTAATAATATCATCTTCAACAGCATTAGGAGAAACTTGGGAAATAGGGATGTCTACCATTTTACCTGTTCTTCTATTTTCACATACAGCAAAAACTTCGTTATCACCTTCAAATCTGTCTATAGTATATAAGTCTGTTTTATTTAAATCAGGAGAAAAACAATTTGATAGATAATTTTGTAATTCTTTAATAAAAGAATCAATAAAATTGTTTGAAATATTGTTAGAATGATTATGCTCTAAAGAATTAAAAAAATTTAGATTCATAAAAAATCAGTCCTTTCTGTTTAAATTGTTATGGGAAAAATATATAGAAAATATATATTTTAAGAATAAAGCAAAATTATTATATAATGGTAAGTATAAAAAAACAATAGAAATTTAGAAAAAATATAAGAAACTATTTCAAAAAAGCTATTTTTACATTATAATCTTTTTAGAGGTAAAAGATTGTGAAAAATAATAAGAAGAATTTGAAACAGATTATCTATACAATAATTATAACAGTAATGCTAATAAGTTTAGTATATGTAGCAACAAGAGATAATAGTTATGTTGGAGAATTACCTACAGAAGATATTATAAAGAGTGAAGAACTTCAAATATATTTTTTTAATGTAGGTCAAGCTGATTGTATTTTAGTAAGAAATAATGGCAAAAATATGCTTATTGATGCAGGAGATAATGAAGATGGTCCATTATTAGTAAAATACATAAAAAAATTGGGAATAAACAAAATAGATTATTTAATAGGAACACATGTTCATGAAGACCATATAGGAGGCATGGATAATATCATAAAGGAATTTGATATAGGAGAAATTTATATTCCTTATACAACCAATAAGTCAAAAAGAAAATTCTATGAAGATGTAATTAATGAAGTAAAGCAAAAGGAGTTATCAATTAATTATAAAAAAACAGGAGATAAGTTTGAATTAGGAGAGGCAAAATGTGAAATTAAAAGTATAGACAATTCAGGTCCGACAAGCTCTAGCAAAATAAATTCAACTTCAATTGTCATACAAATGGAAGCAAATAGCAACAAATATTTATTTATGGGAGATGCTGAAGATGATGTAGAAACCAATAGTAAAATTACATGGGAAGATATAGATGTTTTAAAAGTTGGTCATCATGGTTCAGATACAAGCAGTACAGAACAATTTATAAATAAAGTGTTACCAGAAATGGCAGTAATATCTGTTAATAGTAATACAAATTCATATGGACATCCATCTGAAATAGTAATGAAAAGATTACAAAATAAAGAATGCCAAATTTATAGGACAGATATGAATGGTACAATATTATTAATAAATGAAAATGGAACTAATAAAGTAAAAATGCTTAATACAAAAGTAAATGCAGGAAAATAGAAAAAAGGGAAAAAAACGGGAATTGAACTTTATAGAACAGCATAATATAATCGTATTATCAAAAAATGTAAAATAATTAAGTCAGTCGAAGCTAGCCGACTGGCTTTTAATTTGTAGAAAATTATATTTTCTACAAATTAAAAGAGTTACATTGCACAGAAAATTTACTTTGTAAATTTTCGCGTCGACAAATCTTTACGCTTTTTAAGACCTTAAATAAATATTGTAAAAATTCAAGTTATAGCAAAAGGTCTTGCAAAGCGAGATTTGTCAGTGCCTTTTTTGAAATTTAATTCAAGTTAAGGAGGATTTTTATGTTGTACGAAATCAATTTTGATAATACGAAAAACATCAAGCTAAACGAAAATATTTTTAATTGTAGTATAAAAATAGCAATACTAAACAAAACATTGGGTGCAGGATTAATCAAAGAAAAGAAACATTTAGAACTAAAACAAAATATCCTACAAGAATATAATTTAACTCATATAGGTATTTGAAAATATTAATTTTTGATGTATAATAAGCACATAAAGATTCTCTAAACTTGAGAAAGAGAGGTTAATTTTGAAAGTACAAGTTATAGAGAAGAAAAAAGGTCGAATTAATAGAACGACAGGAGAAGAAATAAAAGGAAATTTAAGAGTATGTGCCTATGCAAGAGTAAGACAGAAAAAGAAGAACAGATAAATAGTTACAATTCTCAACTAAAGTATTATGAAGAAAAAATAAAAAGTAATAGCGGTTGGAAATATGTTGGCATTTATGCAGATGAAGGAATTACAGGAACATTAGACTACAAAAGAGATGGATTTATGAAAATGATGCAAGATGCAACAAATAACAAATTTGATATGATAATAACAAAATCAATATCAAGATTTGGAAGAAACACAGTAGATACTTTAAAATATGTAAGATTACTAAAAGAAAAAGGAATTGCTATTTACTTTGAAGAAGAAAGAATTAATACTTTAGAAATATCTGGAGAGATAATGCTAACAGTATTAAGTGCAATGGCACAACAAGAAAGCGAAAATATATCTTCTCATGTACAATTAGGACTACAGATGAAACAAAAAAGAGGAGAACTAATTGGATATAATGGTTGTTTAGGATATGTATATGATAAAGATACAAAAGAAATCTCAATCAATTATGAAGAAGCAGAAATAGTAAGATATATCTTTGAGAGATACTGTCAAGGAGTAGGCTGTACAACTATTGCAAAAGAATTAACAAATATGAAATACAAAACTCCAACAGGTAAAAAGAAATGGCACGAATCTACAATAAGAGGAATCTTAAAGAATGAAAAATATAAAGGAGATGTCTTACAAGGAAAAACATATACAACAGATCCAATTTCACATAGAAGAGTAGTCAATATGGGAGAAGAAAATCAGTATTATATACAAGAACATCATGAGCCAATAATCACTGAAAGAATGTTTAATCAAGCACAAGAAATTCTGCAAAAGAGAGGAGGAGTACGAGGCTCTGGTAGAAGAAAAGGTAACTTTAGCAGGAAATATTCTTTTAGTAGTAGATTGTATTGTGGCTTTTGTGGTAGTTTATTAACAAGAAGAAATTGGCACACTGGAACTAAAAATAGTATAACAGTTTGGCATTGTATGGAATTTGTAAAACATGGAAAAGAAAACTGCCCACATTGTAAAGCTATGAAAGAAAATATTATAGAAGAAGCATTTACAGAAAGCTATAAATTACTATGCAATAATAACAAAGAATTAATCCAAACATTCTTAAACGAAATGGAAGAAATTATACAAGAAGAAAGTAATGAACGTTCTATTAAAAGATTAGAGGAAGAAAAACAAATTTTAAAAGAAAAAATAGACAAGTTAATTGATTTAAACTTAAATGGAACAATAAGTCTTGAAACATTACAAGAAAAGAAATCAAAATTGCAAAACAAAATAAATAACATAGAGAAAGAAAAAGAACATTTGCAGTTAGAATTAGAAGATTCAATTAGTTTAAGTCAAGGATTAAACAAGTTTAAAATATTGTTTAAAGACAATGAAATCATGTCAGAATTTGATAAAGATGTTTTTGAACTAATGATAGAGAAAGTTATTATAGGAGAAAAAGAAGCAAACGGAAATATAAATCCAAGATTAATAACATTTATTTTAAAATCTGGAAACCAAATTAAATGTCAAGATGATAATAAGAATTCAATTGTCAAAGAAAATTTGACAGTTGGAGAGAATAAAAATCAACAGTCATCATACGAGATAAGCCAAAACTATCTACAGCCTATGTGTGAGCCATGTGGAATGTTGCTCGGTGCTATATCTAAAGAATTAGACAAAATAGTTGAGTTTACTGCTTTTGAAGGTTTTGTTAGTTTTGAAAGAAAAGACAAAAATAATATAAAAAGAGTAGAAAATAATAAAATTAAGGTAACGATAGAAGTTGATATGGTGTGCGGAGTAGTATAATTTGAAATAAAAATGTGAATGTTTGGAGATAAAACTTAATTGGAAGTGTTTGGAAAAGTACTTTCTTTTTTTATCATTTATGGTAATATATTAATAGGATAGAATAAAAGAAATGATTGGAGAAAAAATTAAAATGAATAAATTGATTATATTAAATGGAGATAGTGGATGTGGAAAAACTCATTTAATGAGATTATTAATGAATACTCATGAAGCTGATATTTCAGTTATTAAAAAGTATTCTGACAGAGATTTAAGACCAGGAGAAGAAAATGCAATAGAAATTAAGCCTGGATGTGCGACGGCAGATGTTAAAAATATGGATTATGTATATACAGGGAAAAATGATAAAGTATATGGTTTTCAAAAAAGAGATATTGATATGGGATTTCAACAAGGGAAATCACCTATAGTAATAGTAGATGATGAAGAATTATTAATTAGATTATGTAGAGAATATGAAAGTAGGATTTGTCCTATTTACATGCAAAGAGATGTAACAGATTTAGATTTTATAGAAGAATTAAGGAAAGCTCGGAAGAACTGAAAAACAGATTATAGAAAGAATGGAATCAAGACATAAAAGTCAAGCATTATGGAGGAGAAGAACAAATTTATTTGGATATAGATATATAATAAATGCTCCTTTTATGAACAATGAAAAACTTATTGAATGGTTTCAATTAATAGCAGATGAAAATAGTATTGATATTAGTAGAATAAAAGTAGGAAGTGATATAAGGGGAATAGTTAATTACTTTAGAACACTTTGGAAAGGAAGACCTGCAATTTTAAATTCAAATAGAGGAAGTGAACCAATAATAGACGAATTTAGTGAAATAGAAAGATAATTTTAAATCCTATATGTAAATTCTAATGTGCTTTATAAAATCAAGTCAAGGTTAAAGTGAATGTGCTATCGCACAACCTTGACTTGATTTTATAAAGCACATTATTTTTCAATTAAGAGGATTTAAGGATAAGTATATTTAATTAAGTAGACATAAGCACTATTAAAACCTAAAATACCTCATTAAAAATGAGGGCAGGAAAGCGGTATTAACATATCGCTTATACACATTGAAGGACAAGCCTTCAAGAGTTAATAAAAAACAAAAATTTTAAGCAAAAATGATGCAGAAATTCACCGAGTGAACTGACTCAAACCCGCTATTCTTCGTTAAAATTGAAAATAGTGAACTAAAAATTTGAGAAAATTGACACATTTTAGACAAAAGTTCACCAAGTGTACTCCATTTTTATAAAGTAAGTTCACTAAGTGAATGTGAAAAAAGTAAAAAAATTTACAAGTACACCGAGTGAACTTGTAACTTTTAATTATATTATGTTTAGTTAACTTAGTGTACTTATAAAATTAGATATTAAAATTATATCAAAAATAGAAAAGAGGGAAATAAAAGGAAATTGATTTTATAAAAACACCATAATATAATGATAACATGGAAAAAATTGAGTAAGGAAAGTCAGCAAAAAAGCTGATTTTTTTCTTGCTCTTTTTTAGTAATGTATAATCAATTTTATTAATATACATTACTAGAGAAAAAAGGCAGTGGTGTGTATGAAAATTCAAAAATTTGATTTTGAAAATAAGCAAATAATTCAAATATATATAAGTAAACAAGAAAACTTGAAAATTATAAAAGAAATTAATCAATTAAAAAAACAATATTCAAATATATCAATTTTTATTAATGGAGAAAATGATACCATAAAAACAATAAAAGAAATATTAAATTACGAAAAAAGTAAAAATATAAAATAAAAGCATTGCATTTGCCATAAAAAGAAGATAATATATAAATAATCTAAAAACACAAATATATTTATCTTCGGAAAGGATAAATATATTGAAAGTTGTATGTTACTGTAGGTTAAGTAAAGATGATAACAAAAGTAGATATAGTAGTATAGATAGCCAAATGGAGTTAGCAAAGGAATATGCAGATTCTAAAGGTTGGGATATATCTAAATATTATATTGATGACAATATTTCAGGATATATTTCAAATGATGAGAGACCAGAATTTAGCAAAATGTTGCAAGATATTGATGACGGAAAAGTAGATATTATTTTAGCAAAAGATTTATCAAGAATTGGTCGTAAAGGTAGCAGAACACTTACATTTATTGATGAATTAAAAGAGAAAAATGTAAATTTAATACTAACGAAAGATACTTTTGGAGAATTTAATTTATTAGAAGGAGATGATGATTTATTAGGTCTTTCTACTTGGTTTAATGAAAGATATGTAAAAGAAGTATCAAAAAAGGTTAAAATTGGAATGCACAAGCAATTGGAAAAAGGGATATTGTTACAAGGCACAAAATTTGGATATTTAAAAACAGCTAAAAAGGGAGAATTAATAGTTGATGAAAGTGTAAGAGATACCATAACAACAATATTTAGTTTATATGAGCAAGGACTAGGAATGAGAAAGGTTTGCCAGAAACTAAATTTTGAATATGATTTTTTAACACCATCACAAGTTATAGAAAGAGAATTGATAAAAAAGGGAAAAAGTTATAAAAAACCAGTTAAGAAATTATGGGACATTTATATGGTAAAAAGAATTTTAAAAGATGAAATATATATAGGAACTGTAATTACTCATAAAACTGAGAGAAAAGATATTCATAAGCAAGGCAAAAAAATAGAAAGAGAAAACCAATATATATTTGAGAATCATCATGAAGCAATTATTTCAAAAGGTCAATTTGAAAGAGTACAAGAAATGATGAAAAAGAGAGTAAAAAATTCTAGTATGTATACGAAGAAAAAGAGAGATTACCTATTTGGTGGCTTCTTAAGATGTGGAGAATGTGGTGGAAGTGTTACAGGGGTAGCAAGAATTAGAAGTCAAAAAGAAAATTACGTTCCTAAAAAGTTATATGAGTGTGTTGCTTATAGAAAATATGGAAAATCAAGATGTGTATGTCATAATGTGAGAGAAGATTTTCTGCTTGCTAATTTTAAGAATTTTTTAATACTGTTAAGAGATAATTATATAACTGAAATAAATAATTTAAAGTTAGAAGAATATAAATCAAGTAAAAAGAAAAATATTGAAGAGATAAAATTAAATTTAAAAAATTTAGAAGCGGAATATAAGGTTTTAGTAAGTCAAAGAATAAAAGAAATAGCTTATAGTACAGAAGATAAAAGAATATTTATAGAAAATACATATAAGAGTTTAGAAGAAGATAAATTTAAAGAAATGGAAAAAAATAAAAAGATACTGCAAGAGCTACAAAATGAAGATATAGAAATAAAGCAAAAAAAATTAAAACAAACAATAGATTATTTTAATCAAATTATAGAAAAAGATGTACCAGATAAAGCGATATTAAATATGTTAATTGATAAAATCTATATTTGTCATGATAAATCAGTAAAATTTGAATTAAAAATAGATATAGAAAAATTACTTTAAGATAGATAAAGTATTAAAAAATATAAGTGGACACAATTGTCTATTTTCATAAAATAAAAAATATGGTATATTACATCAAGGAGGTAAAAAAATGGAGACAATTGGTCAAAGAATAAGAAAAATAAGAAGAATGAATCATTTAACAATGGAACAATTTGCAGATAAAGTAATGTGTAATGCAAAAACAATTCAAAGGTACGAGAATGAAAAATCTCTACCAGATTGTTATAATTTGAAAAGAATAGCTATGGAATTCAGGATATCCACAGATTATATATTAGGTTTATCTAATAAAATGGACGTTACATATCAAACAGAAGACATCATGTTACTTTATCAAAAATATAAAAAGATGATATTGAATCCAATAAAAAAAGAAGATTATTATTGGATCCAAATGAAAATGGAAGATGATAGGAATTATATAACTTCCATACAAACAGAATGTATAGGAATTATAGGTGAAAGTAATGAAAGTATGCAAGAAATACGAAAAGCTAGAAAAGTAATACCAGAAAATGTTATAAAAATATGCGAACAATTAAAAAGGACAGTTGTTATTATTAATAAAGTTTCAGAAATAGGATTATTCTATTTATTTGGTGGAGAAGCTATAATTAGAGAAGAACTATGTAAAAATCACATGAAGGAAATTTTAGAACCATTTATGGTAGACATTAAAAAATATTGATTGTTCAACTGTCTATACACAATCACAACACTATGCAGGAGTGGCTTTTGATGTAGGGCAGAAATTATCATCAAGCCAAAGAACGAGATTATGGAATTCTGCCAATAATTCTGGTGTATGGGCTTATGTGGAACCCATTTCACTAACCCCAACCTGGGTGCATTTTGACAAACGCTTCCGGAAAACCAGCTTGCTCAACAGGAGGATTTCCAACCTTAAGGAGAGGGAGTTTAAGTAATTATGTATTAATAGCACAAGATGACTTAAACACATTAGGATTCCGAACTGGAGGATTAGATGGAATTTTTGGTTCTGCCACTTATAATGCTGTTGTTTCCTATCAACGTTCAAGAGGACTTTCAGCAGATGGAATTGTAGGATGTAATACATGGAGGTCTTTACAAGAAAATGTAGTAGGTACAGGTGCGACAAGTACTACTATAAATTAATGCCTAAAGTTAAACTCTAGGCATTTTTTTTATTTTCAGAATTTTGTTGCATTTTAATTAAATTGTTTGTAAGCATAGATATAATATTTTTATTATAATCATTTAATTTTAAATAGTTTTCTAAGAATTTATTATCTGTAATACTGTCTAAAATAGGGGAGGTATTATTAATTAAATCATGAAATAAAAAATCTGAATTGATATTAAGCACTTTACAAACATTAATAATAGTAGTAGCACTACCAAAAGCAATACCCCTTTCTAATTGGCTAATATATCTAGGAGATAAAGATAGTTTTTCAGCTAATTGTTCTTGTGTATATTCTGCTTTTGCTCTAGCTAATTTAATTTTCTTTCCGATATTTTTTCTTAGAACTTTTTCTTCATTGTTCATGAGGGCTTCCTCCTTATACTTTATAAAAAAAGTATAACAATTACAAGGTGAAAAAAGAACGAACTATCAATAAGAAAAAGAAGGACAAATAACACGAATCGTTTTATAAAAATATAATAGATTTATGGTTACTGTTCAGCCTTATGATTTATTTTTTATGTGAAAGTTTAATATATTATTTTTTCATACCTTGGTGTCACAACCCTCTAATATTTAAATTATATAAAATTATTTTAGCCAATAATTTTATATAATTTAAATGATGTAGGTTGTTCCAATTCGCACTCGCTTTGCTCGTTTGATCGCTTACGCGGTATTTCAAAAATAATATATTAAACTTTCACTATAAAAAGGAATATTAATAAGACTGAACAGTAACGATTTATGATAGAAAAAATAAAAAAATTTCAAAAAAGGCTTGCAAAAAAATAAAAAGTATATTAAAATTTAGTTAAAGTGGAGAAAAGTGGTATAAAGTGGTTACGAAGTGGAGGAGGCGAAATTTAATTGTTAATTGGTGAATACGAGCATTCTATTGATGCAAAAGGTAGATTAATTATGCCAGCAAAATTAAGAGCAGACATGGGAGAAAAGTTCATTGTAACAAAAGGGTTAGATGGATGTTTATTTGCGTTTTCACAAAATGAATGGTTAAATTTTGAAACAAAATTAAAAACATTACCACTTTCAGATAAAAATGCCAGAAATTTTGTAAGATTTTTCTTGTCAGGTGCAACAGAATGTGAAATAGATAAACAAGGAAGATTTTTAATTCCTAATAATCTAAGGTCAGCTGCTAACCTAAATAAAGAAGCTATTATTATAGGAGTAGGAACAAGACTTGAGATTTGGGATAAAGAAACATGGCAAAATTGTGATGAGGCTATTTCAGCAGATGAAATCGCTGAAAATATGACTATGTTAGGTATATAACTTGCAAAAGTTTATATAGATACCAATGACAAAGATACAAAAGATAAAATTTTACGTTACAAAAGATAAAAGTACAAAAGAAAATTTACCAAAGATAAAGATACAAAAGATAAAGATTTAGAGATTCAAAAGAATTTGAAGATACAATAGAAAATATTAGTACACAAAAGAAGGTTTAACTTACGAAAATTGAAAAACCAAAAGATAAAAACATAAGAAAAGTCAGCTGGTAGTTTCTTGAAATTACCAGCTATTTTAATAAATAGCAGTATTTGTTAGGAAGGAATGTTAGAGAGGTGCTAAATGGAATTTAAACATAAGCCAGTTATGCTAACAGAATGTATCGAAGGTTTAAGAATCAAACCAGAGGGAATTTATATAGATGGAACATTAGGAGGGGCAGGACATAGTAAAAAAATATTACAAAAGCTGTCAAGTCAAGGTGTTCTAATAGGAATTGACCGAGATGAAGAAGCGTTAGAAGCAGCAAAAACTAATTTAAAGGCATTTTCTAATATCCAATACGTTCACGATAACCATGATAATATAAAAAATATACTAAAACAATTAAAGATTGAAAAAGTAGATGGAATTTTGTTAGATTTAGGAGTTTCTTCTTACCAATTAGATGAAAGAAATAGAGGATTTAGTTACTTAGGGGAAAATGTTTTAGACATGAGAATGGACCAAACACAAGAATTAACAGCTAAAAAAGTAATTAATCATTATTCGGAAGAAGAATTAGCTAATATCATTTATGAGTATGGAGAAGAAAGATTTTCGAGACAAATTGCCAAGAATATTTGTCTAAGAAGACAAGAAAATCCGATTCAAACAACAAAAGAATTAACACAGATTATTGAAAGTTCGATACCAAAGTCAAAACAAAAAGATGGACATCCAGCCAAAAGGACTTTTCAAGCAATTAGAATCGAAGTAAATAACGAAATAAAACCATTATATGGTACCATAAAGAATTGCATAGAATGTTTAAAGGAAGAGGGAAGATTATGTGTTATAACTTTCCATTCCTTGGAAGATAGGGCAGTAAAAAAAGCTTTTATAGAAGCAAAAGGAAAATGTACCTGTCCAAGTGATTTGCCATATTGTGTATGTGGTGCGAAATCTCTCGGAAAAATCATAACCAAAAAACCAATCATAGCTACAAAGGAGGAACTAGAAGATAATACAAGAAGCAAAAGTGCAAAACTAAGAATCTTCCAAAAATGTGAAAATATAAAATGTTAAGGAGGTGAGTAACTTATGGCAAGGAATAGATATGAATATGAAACAAGTCCACGAAAATTAGAACCAGATGTGAAGAAAAGAAGACAAATACAGAAAAAAAAGTTAAAAGTAGTAGAAGATTTGCCAAGACAAGATGTAAAAATATCAAAAGAACAACAAAAAAGACAAACGCAATTAACTTTAATTGTAATTGGTATATTTATACTATTATTAACCATAAGTTATAGAAACTCACAAATTAATGAAAAATTTAATCAAATGCAAACCTTAAAAAGAGAATTATCTTCTCTTCAAAAAGAAAATCAACAATTAAAAGTTAGCATAGAGAATAGCTTAAATTTGAATACCATAGAGAAATTAGCCAAAGAAAAATTAGGGATGCAAAAATTAACCAATAAACAAACTGTGTATATAAGCCTACCTAAAAGAGATTATGTGGAATCTGCTTCTGAAGAGATAATTGTGAAAAAGGAGAAAAATTGGTTTGAACAAGTTGTAGATAAAATATTTAATCGATAAATTGTTGTTAAAATAGAATAGTAATAAAGAGAAATCTTCCTAATAGAATGAATTAGGAGGATTTTTTATATGAGAACAATTAAGCTTTCAAGTAAGAAGAAAATGAGAAATACACTATTCATTACTTTTTTAATTATAGTTTGTTTAATAGGAAGAATCGGATATATACAATTGATACAAGGGGGAGAACTTTCTAGTATGGCGTATCAGCAACAAACCTTAGATAGAAATATTAACCCCAAAAGAGGTGCTATTTATGATGCAACAAGAAAAAATGTGTTAGCAGTTAGTAGTACCGTAGAAACGGTAACCGTAAATCCAGGAAATATAGCAAAAGAAAATAAGGAAAAAGTGGCCGAAGTTTTATCTGATATATTTGAGTTAGATTATGAAAAAACTCTAAAGAAGGTAACCAAAAGAAGCTCTATTGAAACTATAGCTAAAAAAGTAGAAAAGGAAAAGACCGATAAGCTAAGGATTTGGATGAAGCAAAATAATATCACGACAGGAATTAATATGGATGAGGATACCAAAAGATATTATCCTTATAGTACCATTGCATCTCAAATTATAGGATTTTGTGGAAGCGACAATCAAGGATTAGATGGCATTGAGGCAAAATATGATACAGAATTAAAAGGAACACAAGGCGCAATACAACGTCATACAGATGCTAAGGGTAGAGAAATAGGAGAAGAAGGCGAAAAATATGTGTCAGCCATAGATGGTAATGATTTGGTTCTTACGATTGATTTAAGTATACAATCTATTGTTGAGAAATATTTGGAAGAGGCTTGTATTGATAATATTTGTACTGATGGTGGAAATGTTGTTGTAATGAATCCTCAAAATGGCGATATTCTGGCTATGGCAACGTATCCAAATTATAATTTAAACCAACCGTATGAAGCCTATACAGACGAATTAAAACAAGATTGGGAAAACATGGAACAAGCAGAAAAAACAAAAAATCTACAAGCAGTATGGAGAAATAAAGCAATTGCAGATACCTATGAGCCAGGTTCTGTTTTTAAGGTAATAACAGCTTCAGCCTCTATTGAAGAAGGCTTAGTAACTGATATTGACCAACAAGGACAGTTTTGTTGTACAGGAGGAATTGAAGTTGCAGGTGTTCGAATTAAATGTTGGAGACATTATAGACCACATGGTTCGGAAAGTCTACGATTGGGTTTGATGAATTCTTGTAATCCTGTTTTTATAGGATTGGGACAAAAATTAGGTGTTAAAACTTATTATAGTTATCTCAATAAATTTAGATTGTTGGAGAGAACAGGAATTGATATACCAGGTGAAGCAAATAGTATCTTTTTAGCAGAAGAAAAAGCTGGTCCAGTCGAGTTAGCAACCATTAGCTTTGGGCAAAGATTTGAGATTACTCCGATTCAATTGGTGACAGCTGTATCTGCTATTGCTAATGGGGGAAATAGTATTCAGCCTAGAGTGGTAAAACAAGTAATTGATAGCCAAACAGGAGAAATTCAAGATGTACCAGTAAAGACAAATGGAGTGGTTATTTCTAAAGAGACTTCAGAAAAAGTTTTAAGTATGATGGAATCGGTTGTGGCAGAGGGTACACGGAAAAAACGCAAAAGTAGCAGGCTATCGAATTGGAGGAAAGACAGGAACATCAGAGGATGGTGTTAATACGAATAAATATGTTACTTCTTTTTGTGGAGTGGCACCAATCGATAATCCACAAGTGGTGGTGTTGGTTACTTTATATAATCCAACTGGTGAGGGGGGACACCAAGGAGGTGAGTGGTTCATTTTGTCGCTACATGAGATAGCCGTTTGAACGAATGTAAATTACGGATATCTTATGCAACTGAATGAAATGAAGTTGTATACCTTAAATACCATTCAAAAGACTTTACAATTTAGGAATAAATAAACAATCAAATCAAAGAGAAAGTGATTTTAAAATTACTTTCTCTTTAAAAATATACAAGGAGGACAAGATATGTCAAAAGAAAATATTATTGGTACAAATTTTATAATGACTAACAGAGATTTGATAACTAAATTTGGAGTAAATTCAGCTGTAATGCTAGGCGAATTATATGGGAGAATGAATTATTTTAGAAAAATAAATGAATTAAAATTTGGTTACTTTTTTGCGACAAAAGAGAGCATAGAAAAGAGTACAAAATTAAGTCCATATAAACAAAGAAAAGCAACATCAATTTTACAAACGGAAGGAATTTTAAATATAAAACATATAGACATTCCACCAAAGACTTATTATAAAATTAATGAAGAAAAACTTATGAAAGTACTGAAAAATTCAGTAGTCGAAAATATCGACAACAAGAGATTGAAAATTTGAACAACTAGGTGTCGAAAATATCGACTACAGTATGTTAAAAAATTTAACACAAATAATAATAAGTAATAATAATAAAAAAATAATAAGTAATATCACACACTAAAAACTTAAATTGAAGAGAATCATTAAAAATCCAAGTGGGACATAATGTCCTAAATGAATATATCTTTACAGAGAGTGAAGGTATATGGAAAAAAATTGTTTTTTATAAGTAAATAGTTAATTATAAAAGAAAAAAGTGGACAGGTTGTCCACAATTGATATAATTTTACAAAGAGTAAGGCTATAGCAATAAAAATATATTATAAAAATGTATGCCTTTTTGTAATACATTTTTGTAAAAGTAATACTATTAGAAAGCTTTGCTTTCAAAGGTTGTAAGGGGAGATGTAATACATCTATTCTTGCACTACGCAAAAAAAGTAAAAGAATTCTGAAAATGGGCTGATTTTATAAAATGAGCACGTTAGAATAAATATAGTTATTAGATATAACAATTTAAAACAAAGTGTAAGGAGAGATGAAAAATGTTAAATAAGGAAGAATTAAAATCATTCCAAGAAGAATCTATTATTGATTCTTGGTATAATACTAGGTCAGAAGATTTATATATACTAAATAATGTTGATAAAAAGAAGATGATAGAAATAACAAAGGGAGAAGATACCTATCAAAAAATAACAGAAGAGATATCTAAAATAGCTAGAGAAGATGATAAGGAAAAAATATTAGAAAAAATAGATAAGCATTGTAATAAATTAGTTAATATTGGTGGCTATGAAAACGAAAAATTTTATAAAGTTGGATTTATGGATGGAATTAATTTGATTATTGAATGTATAGGAGGAAAACCAAATGTTAAGTAAATATGGAATTTTATATAGCAAATATTTAGAAGAATATAAGCCAATAACATATCAAGAATTGATAATGAATGGAACAATAAATAATTTTTTAGAATTAAAAGATGAAGAACTTAATAACTTAAGAAATTCTATTATAATTGAATTAAGAAATAAATATAAGAAACCTAATACAGATAGTTTTATAGAACTAGTAAAATATAATAATTTTATTTATAACAAAGCAGATGAATTAGTAATTTGGACATCATGTCCAAAATCAATATAAAGCTACATAGAGTAAGGAAATGCTTGAAAAAATACTTATATAAAATGGTGAACAAAAATCTAACATTTTTTTGAAAATCTGACAAGTTAAAGGCTTTGTCTTTAAGAGGTTTTTGTGTGTATGTCAGACACCTATTCTTGCACTACATAGCCAAAAACTTTATATAAGGGAAAGAGCTGAATCTATAATAGAAACAGCTCTCCTTTTTCATTTAGAATAGAACTTAGGTTACAGTTCATCTTCCACAATCTTGCTGGCAAGACCTATATAACTCGAAGGAGTAAGTTCAAGAAGTGTAGCTTTATCTTCATTAGAAAGCACGTCAAGGGATTTGATAAATGCCTGAATAGCTTCTTTTGAGATGCTTTTTCCTCTTGTCAATTCCTTCAGCTGATTATAAGCGTCTGGAATACCATACTTACGCAGTATGGTCTGGATAGGTTCTGCCAAAACTTCCCACTTGCTGTCGAGATCAGCAGAAATCTTTACATCGTTTACTGCTACTTTCTTCAAACCACCAATAGTCTGTTCAATAGCTTGAAGTGAATAGCCGAATGCAAGTCCGATATTCCTCTGGGAAGAAGAATCAGACAAATCTCTTTGCATACGAGAGCGAGGCAACTTGTTAGACAATGCCATAAATATTGCATTAGACATATCAATGTTTGCTTCGCTATTCTCAAAGCGAATAGGATTGACTTTGTGTGGCATAGTGCTACTACCGACTTCTGTTTTTACAGCAATCTGTTTAAAGTATTCCATACTGATATATAGCCACATATCCAAGTCAAAGTCCAAAAGAACATTGTTGAAATGGCGAATACCATCAGCAATATGACAGATATAATCGTGGCTCTCAATTTGAGTTGTTACAGGGTTAAAATTCAAACCCAAATAGTCCTCAATGAAAACCTTTGAAAGTACTGGCCAATTTTCGTTAGGAAATGCCACAGAAATTGCTGCATAGTTACCAGTTGCACCGTTGAACTTAGCACGAGTTTTAATAGACTTGATATTCTCCAAAGACTGACGCAAACGGTATACATATACTGTAAGTTCTTTTCCAACCGTAGTTGGTGTTGCTGGCTGTCCGTGAGTGTGTGCAAGCATTGCTGTATCAGCATGCTCTATAGCAATCTCGGAAATTGATTCAATCAATTTTTCAGCCACTGGAATCCAGACTTCCTTTAACGCTGTTGCAATCATATTGGAATAGGATGGATTAGTGATGTCTTCAGATGTGCAACCAATATGCACAAAGCTGACAAGACTTTCAAGTCCCATTTCTTTGAGCTTCTCAGCAACAAAGAGTTCAACAGATTTTACATCGTGATTAGTAACTGCCTCAATTTCCTTAACTCTCACATAGGATGTGTCAGAAAATTCGTTATAGATAGCCATAATCTCTGGAAGTCTCTTCATGTTAAAGGCATCCAAAATGTCAGAGCCTTCAACATTTTCCAACAAGAATTTCAGCCAATGTACTTCAACCTTCACTCTGTTTTTTACCAAAGCATACTCGGAGAAGTAAGTGGCAAGTTTCTTGCCGATTTGTGAATAGCGTCCATCTAATGGACCAAGTGCCAGGTGCTCAGCAGAAACCGTTTCTGCTGTACTTTTAGGAGGCTCAGGTAATCTCATATTGCCTGTTGCATCCTTCCGTAACATAGTCGTGTCGACCAAAGTTTGATTGTCTCTTGTCATAAAGAAAATCCCCTTTCTAAAAGTTATTTAACTATTGCCTTTCCATGTTGATAAATTTTTAGAAATTTAATAGTTATGAGACATAGATATTGTAACAAATTGTTAACAAAAAGTCAAATTTATGTAAAACATTTTTAATATTTAAAATAAGAGTATTTAAAAATTATTGATAATTTAGGAGACTTATGATAATATATAAAAAGAAAGTGAGATGATAAATTTGAAAGTATATCATGGTAGCACATTTATTGTAGAAAAACCAAGTTTAGAAATATTAAATTATAGAACAGATTTTGGAAAAGGTTTTTATACAACAACAGATATTAATCAAGCAAGAAGATGGACAAAAATAAAAAAAGGAAGAATACAAGAAGAAAAAAGAGATGAAAATCTAAAAAGATATGTTAATATTTATGAATATACAGAAAATAAAGACCTTAATATATTAAACTTTAAATCAGCAACAGAAGAATGGCTAAAATTTGTATTTAAGAATAGACAAAGTAATGAACTTGTACATCAATATGATATTGTAATAGGACCAGTAGCGGATGATAATTTATATCAAGTCTTAGTAAGTTATGAAAATGGAGTTTATGATATGGGGGAAACAATAAAAAGGCTTAAGACATATTTATTATCAAATCAAATTTCATTTCATACATTAAAATCTTTAGAATGTATAAAATATATAGAAACGATTGAAGTAGGTGAAGAAGATGAGTGAAGGTAAATTTACTTGTATGATGTTTACAATAGTACAAACATTATGCGATAGTATAAAAAATTACTTTAATATTAGTTATGCAGAGGCAATGAATTTATTGTATCATTCTAAACTATATAAGGCATTAGAAAAGGAAGAAACAAAAATGTGGTATTATAGTAATTATGATTTATTTAGAATGTTTTTAGAAGAAAAAGAAACAGGAAAGTATACTGTTTATGGGGGATAGTATGGAAAAGAAAATAAATGATTTTATTGTATTTTGTATTGAAATTTTCAAAGAAGAAAATAAGCTTATAGGAAAAGAAGTGTATGAATTGTTTGAAAAGTATGGAGTATTAAAGTATTTATATGATGGGTATGATATGTTACATACACAAGGTGATAAATGGCTTATAAATGATATAAATGAATTTTTGAAAATTAGAGGATATAATATTGAAGAGTAGGTAACTATATGATAGCAGATAAAAATGAAATTATTTATAGTCTAGAAAAATCTGTAAATGAATTAGAACAAGTTATAAATGATTCGATAAAAAATAATAATCAAAATTATAAAGAGATATATAATAGTTTAGGAACAACTTTATTATGGATAGGAAGTTGCTTAGATAGATTAAAATCTGTAGGTGTAATATATGATGAAAATGAAGGTAATTATGAACAAGCTTTTAGAGGTGCATATAATGCCCAGAAACATAGTGTATCGTTAGTAAGCTTTCAACATTATAAAAAAGGTGGAATATCGTTTCCAATTTCTTTTCCATTAGTAATACCAGCCCCTAATTATTACTTTAATAAATTAGATGAAAAGATTATAAAATTTACAGATCAGATTAAGACATATAATGATATTTTAAGTAATAAACCTGTAATGTTAGAAGTTAAAAAAATGCAACAAATTATAATTACCAAATTTAATAATATATAATTATATAAAATACATGTTGTAGAGATGATAGCCAATGTATGGAAAATCAAGATTCAACTGATTTAGTAACAAAATAAGAAGAAAAAGATAGCTGGAAATTAGTAAAAAACTAATTATCTGGTTATTTTTTTTGTAGATTTTCATAAAAATTTAAAGAGATTTTTAAAAAATTACCGATTTTTGAGTTTTGAGTGACATATACCTAGTAGAGAGGAAAAAGTAATAAAATTTTTTCCAACATAATAAACTTAAATATCAAAAAATAAAGAGGTAATTGAAACATGAAACAAAACTCTAAAGGTTTAGTTAATAATAAGGATTTATATCAATTGCAAGTTGGAAATATGACTGTTGAATTTAAATATTCTGAAAATGATAAAAAAATTAATGAATGCATGATAAATGTTTTAAGACATAAAATTGGAAAGTAAAATTGCTTTGCAATTTTGCATACTGAAACTGTAACAAATAAATTTTAACAGTTTCAGCAAATTGGGCTGATTTTCTAATTTGGACACGTTATACTATATAGAGAAGGGAGGAAAGAACAATAATGGCTGGGAGAAAATCAAAATATTCTTCAGAAAATTCAAACATTAATAAAGCAAAGATATGGTCAGTGGCAGTATATATAAGGCTTTCACAAGAAGATAATGACAATGGAGAAGACAAGCAAGAAAGTAACAGTATAACAAGCCAAAAGGCATTATTAAATGAATTTATTGAAGAACATGATGATTTGATTGTTTATGATACTTATGTGGATGATGGTTATACAGGAACAGATTTTAATAGACCAGGATTTCAAAGATTACTAGAAGATATGAGAAAAGGAAATATAAATTGTGTTCTAGTTAAAGATTTATCAAGACTTGGAAGAAACTATATAGAAGTAGGAGACTACATAGAGCAGATATTTCCATTATTTAATATTAGGTTTATTGCCATCAATGATAGTGTAGATAGTTTTAAAAATCCCACAAGTACAAATACAATATTAGTACCATTTAAAAACTTAATAAATGATGAATATTGTAGAGATACATCAATTAAAATAAGGTCAGCATTAAATGGAAGAAAAAAGAAACGGAGAGTTTGTAGGTGCATTTCCATCTTATGGGTATATAAAAGATCCAGAAGATAATCATAAGTTAATCATTGATGAAGAATCAGCCAAAATTGTAAGAAAAATTTTTGAATGGAAAGTAAATGAAGGGTTAGGAAATTTAAGTATTTGCTATAGACTAAATGATATGGGAGTTTTAAATCCAACAGGCTATAAAAAGAAAAGGTTAAATCAAAATTATAATAATTCTAAAATTTTGCAAGAAGATTATTCTTGGTGTCCATCTACAGTTAGAAATATTTTAAAAAATGATATATACATAGGAAATATTACACAAGGCAAAAGGAGAGTAAAGAGTTATAAAGTTCATAAAGTAGAGCAAGTACCAGAAGATGAATGGATTACAGTAGAAAATATGCATGAACCAATCATAGATAAAGAATTATTCGAAAAAGCACAAGGTATGCGAAAAATCGATACTAGAGTACAAGATAATGGAAACTTAAGTATGTGGGCTGGAATACTAAAATGTGCAGATTGTGGACGTGCGATGCATAAAAAATATTGTAAAAACAAAAGTGGTACAGTTTATGAATATTACATATGTGGTACATACAGAAAAAAATCAAACAAGTTATGCACAAAACATACTCTAAAAGTGGAAGAATTAGAAAAGGCAGTATTGGAGTGTATTAAATTGCATATAGATTCACTTGTTGATATTGAAAAACTATTAGAACAAATTAATAAATCAAACACTAAAAAATTAGCAAATGAGAATATGGAAAATATAAAACAATCTAAAGAAAAAGAAATAGAAAAAATAAGCAATTTGAAAAGATTTTTATATGAAGACTGGAAAAACGATTATATTACAAAAGAGGAATATTTAGAGTATAAACACAAATATGAACAAGACATCGAAAAAATAAAAGATATTATTAGTAATTTGGATAAACAAAAAGAAAAACAAGAAGAAATTATAAATGGAAATAGCCTATGGATAGAAAACTTTAAAGCACATAAAAACATAACTGGATTAGACAGAGAAATTATAACAGAATTAATTGATTACATAGAAGTACATGAAAATAAAAAAATAACCATTCATTTTAAATTTATGGAGGAACTAGATAAAATATTAGAATACATAGATGAAGAAAATAAAGCGAGTATCTTTGAAAAAATAAAAGAGGCATAGAACTAAAGCTACAATTAATACTAAAATTGAGTTTAACTTTGTGTAGCGACAAAATACACCAAGGAGGTGGTGTGGCAGCACCAGTAGGAGGACAGATTTTTAGTGAGATTTTACCATATTTAGAAGTAAATCAAGGAAACCAAGAAGAGGTAGAAATGGTAGAAGAAATAGAAACGCCAGATTTATTAGAAAAAACACTAGCAGAAGCACAAAAAATAGCGAAGGAAAATGAAATAGAGTTAGTAATGGAAGAGGAAACAGAGGAATTAGATAAAGAAAATACTATGGTAAAAGAGCAAGTACCGAAAGCGGGAATTAAAATAAAAAAAGGAAATAAAATTTATGTGAAAGGGGAAAGAATAGAACAGGAAGATGTTCCTTAAACTTTTCTTGCCAAAAAAACATATATATGTTAATATATTATTACATGCAAGTTAGGTATTGGAATAAATCCACAAATTAAATTATAGAACTAATGATATTAGCTATTGCATGCAGTAGAGGACGAAAGTTCTCTACTAAATATATATTATAATATAGGAGTAAAAAATGTGGCAAAGCTATTTTTTTCAAATACAAAGTAAATATAATATGAGAGTCAGCATTAAAAATCCATTAGTAATTCGATTAGACGGAAAAAATGTGACAAAAGATAAAAGATTTGATTTACTAAATAATTATGAAGGTAGCTTTATTAATTTATTAGAAAAAACAGTGAAATATTTTACTCGGTAAATACCATTGTTTTTGTATATTTGGTTCAGATGAAGTTAATTTTATTTTTACTAATCCAATGCTAGTAATTGAAGATTTAGATAAAGAGAAAGTTAATAGAACCAATGAAATTATATCATTATTTTCACAATATTTTTTTGATTATTTTAACAATTTAAATAAAAAGATAAAAATATTTTGGCATGCAAAATGCTTTTCAATTAGCAAAGATAAAATAAAATCATATGTAAAATTTCGCTCTAAAACAATAAAAAATGTAATGGTAACATACTTTCTAAAATATAATGCTATTTACATGGGAAATACTAAAATGGAACACAAGGAAGAGATATGTAGAAAGTTATCAAATTATAAAGTTCTACAAGAGATTCAGGATGGAATTTTATATTTTGACGGAAAAAGAATTGATTTAGTAGAGTTTTATAATGAGAATATAAAAGTGATAGAACAAGAAATATCAGAAGAAATGTTTTTAGATTTATTTAATTTTGAATAGATGGGTATTTAATACCAAATAATACTTGACAAAAGCATACTTTTTTTGATAAAAATAGATAGAATTATTTTTAGAAAAGGAGCATTCAACATGAAACATTTAATTGATATTAAAGATTTATCAGTAGAAGAAATAGAAGAATTAATCAAAGTAGCTAAGGACATCATCAAGAATAAAGAGAACTATTCTCATAAATGTGATGGTAAAAAAATGGCTACTTTATTTTTTGAACCAAGTACAAGAACGAGACTTAGTTTCGAAGCAGCCATGATGGAATTAGGAGGAAATATACTTGGATTTTCAGAAGCTTCCTCCAGTTCTGTATCAAAAGGAGAAAGCGTATCAGATACAATAAGAGTAGTAGGAGGCTATAGCGATATCATTGTCATGAGGCATCCAAAAGAAGGAGCTCCTTTAGTAGCATCTTCAAAATCAACTGTGCCAATTATTAATGCAGGAGATGGAGGGCATAATCATCCAACTCAGACTTTAACTGATTTAGTAACCATTGAATGTGAGAAAAATCGATTAGACAATTTAACCATTGGACTTTGTGGTGATTTAAAATTTGGAAGAACGGTGCATTCTTTAATTACAGCTATGTCAAGATATAAGGGTATTAAATTTGTATTGATTTCACCAAAAGAGCTTGTGATTCCAGAATATATCAAAAAAGAAATCTTAGAAAAAAATAACATAGAATATTATGAAACAAACGATATTGAAGAATATATGGACAAGCTAGATGTTTTGTATATGACGAGAGTACAAAAAGAAAGATTTTTTAATGAAGATGATTATCTAAGATTAAAAGATTACTATATTTTAAATAAAGAAAAATTAAAAAAGGCAAAAGAAGACTTATGTATTATGCATCCATTGCCAAGAGTAAATGAAATTGCAACTGATGTAGATGATGATAAAAGAGCTTGTTATTTTAAACAAGCAGAATATGGAAAATACATTAGAATGGCTCTTATTTTGAAATTATTGGAGGTTAAATGATGAATATAGATAGTATCAAAAATGGAATTGTAATAGACCACATTCAAGCCAAAAAAGGAATGGAAATATATGAATTATTAAATTTAAAAGATTTGGATTGTTCGGTTGCTATTATAACAAATGCAAAAAGCAAAAAAATGGGAAGAAAAGATATTATAAAAATTGATAAAGATATGGAAATTAATATGGATATGATAGGGTTTATAGAACCTAATGCTACCATTAACATTGTTAAGGAAAATAAGTTAGTGGATAAATATCGTGTAAAATTACCAGAAAAGATTGTAAATATTGCTAAATGTCATAATCCAAGATGTATTACTTCTGTAGAAAAGGATTTAGACCAAACTTTTATTTTAACAGATAAAGAAAATCAAGTATATCGTTGTCAATATTGCGAAATGAGTTTGAAATAATTGAATAAAAGAGAAATCTCCTAATAAGATATATTAGGGGATATTTTATCATCAAATTTATTATATTTTTTATGTCAGTGACTCCCAGCTACAAACAGTCTGTAATTATATAACAGACTGTAATTTGCTGGTCCCCCCGATTTGTCACTTTATAAAAAATATAATAAATTTGATAAATATAATTAATACCTATGAATAGTCATGATTTTTTCTAAAAAAATCTGCGAAAAACTATACAAAATACTAATTTAGTTATATAATGTAAAAAAATATTGCCATTTAATCTTTTAGAAGGATATAGTGGGAAAGGAATGATAAAAAATGAAATTAAAAGAAATGTTAGTTGGATTAGAAGGGTTAAAAGTAAAAGGAGATTTAGAGATAGATATTAAAGGAATCGAAAGTAATTCAAAAAACGTAAAGAAAAATTATGTATTTGTTGCTATAAAAGGGTTTGATACAGATGGACATCAATATATTAGTAGTGCCATTAAAGAGGGAGCCATTGCAGTTATGGTAGAAGAAGGATGCGATTTAAAAGCATTGGATATACCAGAGGGGATTACGATTGTTATGGCTAAAAACACAAGAGAGGCTTTAGCGATTTGTTCCTCTAATTTTTATGGAAATCCTTCTAGAAGATTTAAGCTAATAGGAGTAACAGGAACAAAGGGAAAAACAACAACCACTTTTATGATAAAAGAAATCTTAGAAAAAGCAGGACAAAAAGTAGGATTAATTGGCACAATTGCTACCTATAGGAATGGTAAAAAGGTAAAAGATAGTGACCGAACAACACCAGAAAGTATAGAGTTACAAAAAGAATTTGCTGAAATGGTAAAGGCAGGAGTAGAAACTGTTGTGATGGAGGTATCTTCTCAAAGCTTAAAATTACATAGAGTAGATGGTTGTGAATTCGATATCGTATTATTTACTAACTTTTCGGAAGACCACATCAGTCCAAAAGAGCATCCAGATATGGAGGATTATTTAAACTCTAAATTAAAATTATTTGAAATGTGTAAAACTGGAATTACAAATGCAGATGATTTATATGGAGCAAAAATACCGAAATTATTCAAAGATAGTAACATTACAACCTATGGAATTGATAATTTTGCTAATGTTTTAGCCAAAGATATTACCATTACCAATTCTTATGTAGATTTTAAAGCCAAAATAACCGATAGAAACGAGAGAGTTAAAACTGGTATACCTGGAAGATTTAGTGTATACAATTCATTAGCTGCTATTTGTGTTGCGCAAAAATTTGGAATTGCTCCAGAAATCGTGAAAGAAGCATTAGCTGAGGTAAGAGTACCAGGTAGGTCAGAACTTGTTGATAATAAAAAAGAAATACCAATCATGATAGATTATGCACATTCACCAGAAAGCTTACAGAATATTTTGCAAGCAGTAAAAAGTTATACCAAAGGGAGAGTTATTTCTGTATTTGGATGTGGTGGAGATAGAGATAGTGGTAAAAGACCAATTATGGGAGAAATTTCTGGAAGAATTGCTGATTTTACTTTTATTACATCAGATAACCCAAGAACAGAAGAACCAGAAAAAATTATTAGCGAAATAGAAGAGGGAATTAAAAAGACAAAAGGGAAATATAAAGTTGTTGTTGATAGAACAGAGGCTATTAAAGAAGCTATTAAAATGGCAACCAAAAGAGATATTATCATTCTTGCGGGAAAAGGACATGAGCCATACCAAGAGATTAATGGGGAAAAATTTCCATATGATGAGAGAGTGATTGTGAATGAGATTATAGATAATTTATAATATAATAGTTTATTTTATTTTTTACTCGTAACTCCCAACTACGTACAGTCTGTAATTACATAACAGACTGTACGTAGTTGGTCCCCCCGAATTGTTACCTCATAAAAAATAAAATAAACTTAGTATAAAACAATGATATAACACACAAAAAGAAGAAAGGTTTGATAAAATGAGAATGGAAACAAGTATGTTAATAATATCATTTATAGCAACTATCCTATTAGGATTTATTATCATACCAATATTAAGAAAATTAAAAGTAGGGCAAATAGAAAGAGATGACGGTCCACAATCCCATCTAAAAAAACAAGGCACACCAACTATGGGTGGCATCATAATGATGATAACAATGATTATAGTGGTAACAGGAATATACGTTTTTTTAAGTATACAATCAGAAAGAGAAACAGCGAATCGACTAATACCAATGCTAATATTAACGATGGGATTTGGGGTAATAGGTTTTATAGATGACTTTAAAAAATTAGTTCTAAAAAATACTAAAGGTTTAAAACCAAGTTACAAAATGTTGGGATTGTTATTAGTGTCTGTAATTTATGTAGTTTATCTAGTAGAGGGATTACAAATAGGAACAGATACATATATTCCAATTTTGAAAATATATATTAATATACCGATTTATTTATATATTCCATTTGCTATTATTGTTATTTTGGCAACTACTAATGCGATTAATTTGACAGATGGTATTGATGGGCTTTCTTCTAGTGTATCAGCTATTATTATTACTTGTTTAACTGTTATAGGCATGATTACAGGAAGGAAGGAAATAGCCATATTTGGAAGTATTGTCATTGGAAGTGTATTAGGATTTTTAATGTTTAATTTACATCCAGCTAAAGTATTTATGGGAGATACAGGGTCTTTATTTCTAGGAGGTGTTATATCAGCGATAGCATTATATTTAAAAATGCCGTTGTTGCTTGTGATAATAGCTTTAATCCCTGTATTAGAAACACTTTCTGTTATTATACAAGTTGTGTACTTTAAAAAGACAGGAAAAAGATTCTTTAAAATGGCACCATTGCATCATCATTTTGAATTACTAGGATGGAAGGAAAGTAAAGTGGTCATTATTTTTAGTTTAATTACATTGGCTTTATGTGTAATTGGATTAAAAATTGTTTGAGTAAGATAGCAATACCAAAAGTTTTATTTGTTAGAAAGGAAAAGTTTCTTATGGCAAAAAGAAGAAAAGAAAAAAGTTTTTCGAGTTTTTTAAATAATCCAATTGATTTTACCTTATTAATAACCATATTATTATTACTTTCACTTGGTTTAATTATGGTACTTTCAGCTAGCTCGCCTTCTGCTTTAGCACAAAGTGGAGATAGTTATTCTTATTTTTCAAAGCAGTTAATATTTGCTATTTTAGGAATTGTTGCTATGTTGTTTATCTCTAAAATTGATTATCGATTTTATCAGAAATTTTATAAACATGCTTGGTGGATGGCCCTTATATTATTAGCGCTAGTACTCGTTGCAGGAAGAGAGGTAAATGGTGCTAAAAGATGGATTTATGTAACAGAAACATTATCTATTCAACCTTCCGAATTAGTAAAATTATTAATGATTATATTTTATGCTGGAATCTTAATGAAAAATAGAGATGAGTTAGGTCTATATAAAAAGGGATTTATCAAGCATATGTGTTTGTTAGCTCCCATTATAGGTCTTCTATTATTAGAACCACATTTTAGTGCATCTGTTGTTATTATAGGAATTTGTGCTATTATGATGATTATGGCGGGATGTAAATTTTTGCATTTCATTGCCACAGGAAGTGTTGTTGGGGTACCAGCTATTGTAGCATTAATTTTATTAGAACCATATAGATTAAAAAGAGTTATTACATTCTTAGATCCATGGCAAGATGCCACAGGAGATGGATGGCAGGTAATTCAAAGTTTATATGCAATCCGGTTCTCGGAGGTCTATTTGGAGCAGGATTAGGAGAAAGTAAGCAGAAATTTTTATACATTCCAGAACCACACAATGATTTCATTTTTTCCATTTTAGGGGAAGAATTAGGATTTATTGGCTGTGTTGCTGTTTTGATTTTATTTGCTATTTTTATATGGAGAGGTATTTTAATTGCAATGAGAGCACCTGATATGTTTGGTAGCTTAGTGGCAATTGGAATCACAGCATTAGTAGGCATACAGGTAATTATAAATGTAGCGGTAGTAACTTCTTCTATGCCAGCAACGGGAATGCCTTTACCTTTTTTTAGTTATCGGTGGAACAGCATTGTTCATTCTATTGTGTGAAATGGGAGTATTGCTGAATATATCAAGAGCTAGTGCTAAGTCATGATTTTGGGAGATTTTGGGGAGGTTGGGACATGGGGACGTAGTTTTTGTCCTTTCAATTAAATAAAAAATGATAGAATTATAAAAAAATTGTTAGAAGGACAAAAACTACGTCCCCATGTCCCAACCTCCCCAAAATCATGGAAGAAGGAGATAGAAATGAGAGTAATTATAGCAGCAGCTGGAACAGCTGGACATATTAATCCAGGAATTGCAATTGCTAACAAGATAAAGCAAGAAGAAAAGGATTCCAAAATTATATTTATTGGGACAACAAGAGGGTTAGAAAATGATTTAGTTCCAAGAGCTGGTTACGAATTAAAAACAATTCATGCTTATGGATTAAGTAAAAAAATTTCTATTGACAATATGAAAAAATTATACAAGACATGTAAGGGATTTGGTGAAGCAAAAAAGATTGTAAAAGAATTTCAGCCAGATATTGTAATTGGAACTGGTGGTTACATATGTGGAGCTACAATTTC
Organism: uncultured Clostridium sp.; assembly: GCA_948470605.1. Taxonomy (GTDB): domain Bacteria; phylum Bacillota; class Clostridia; order TANB77; family CAG-508; genus CAG-269. The sequence continues at coordinate 71,684 of CAOKPI010000003.1, forward strand.
AGCAGCACATAATTTGCATATTCCGACTATGTTACATGAAAGTAATAGTTTTCCAGGAAGAGCAGTAAAAATGTTAGCTAAAAAAACAGATACTATTTTGGTTTCTTTTGAAGAGGCTATTGCCAGAACTAAGAATGCAAAAAAAGTAGTACATACAGGAACTCCTGTAAAAATAAAAAAACAAGAATATGGAATCAATGAAAAAAATAGAATTTTAAAAGAAATAGGCTTGCAGGAGATAAAGCCAATTATTCTGGTGTCTGGTGGTAGTCAAGGAGCACAAAAAATTAATGAGGCAATTATTGAGATTATTTTAAATAAACGAAATAAAAATTATCAGATGGTATGGGCAACAGGACCAAAACAATATGATATAGTAAAGGAAAATCTAGAAAAAAACAATGTTTCTATCAATCATATAGAAGGGATGAAAATTGTACCTTATATTTATAACATGCAAGAAATGATGAATGTTTCCGATGTTATAATTGGAAGGGGAGGGGCTATGACAGTAACAGAAATTTCTAATTTAGGAAAGCCTTCTATACTTGTGCCTCTTCCAAATGTTAGTCATAATCATCAGTTATATAATGCAAAAGTGCTAGAGAATATCAAGGCGGCAAAGATTATATTAAATGACGAATTAACAGGGAAAAGGCTAAATGAAACCATAGAAGAAATCATATTAGATAAATCTAAAATGCAAGAAATGGGAAAAAATGCGTTAAAAGTTTCAACAAGTGAAGTGGAAGATAGGATTTATCAAGAAATAAAGTTACTAGTTTGAAAGATAATTGCCATTTTGCTAAAGCTGTTCGAGTGGAACGAGTTACAGATTTAGTATGCAATTTGCAAAGCAAATTGTATTCATTACACAGCCTAGCCAAATAACAATTCTTTTTCAAACTAAGTTTGAAGAAGGAATGAGAGTTTAAATGTTTAAAAATGTACAATTTAACAAAATTATATTAGTGTTATTTATCATTGGTATTATCATTATTAGTGGATTAGGAGTTTTTTTCTTGAATTCACTTCATGATTTAAATGAGCAAATGCAGATGGGACAAGCTGTTGACATGCAAGGATTACAAAATAAGACCATATGGGTTTTAGGAATAGCGGAAATTATATTTGCCATAGTTGGTATTTTGACAGCTTTATTTTTGTCTCGTTATATTATTTATCCCATTAGCAAATTAATCAAAAGTGCAGAAGAAATTACAGAAGAAGACAAAAAGGGAAGAAAAGTTTTAAAAAATAGAAAAGGAAATGAATCACAAGATTTAGAGAATGTATTAGGCATTATGACCACTGAACTAAAGGACAAATTAAGTGAAGTATCAACCCAAAAAAATCAAATTGAAACAATTTTGCTTCATATGACAGATGGTATCATAGCTTTTAATATGAAGGGGGAAATCATCTTAATTAATCCAGCAGCTAAGAAATTTTTAAGTATTCGACCAGAAGATAATACCTTTGAGGATATTTTTAAAAAGTTCAAATTAGATATTAATATGGAAAAAATAATTTATTTGGAAAATTGGACATCAACAGAACAAAGAATCCAAGTAGAAGACAAATATATGAATGTATTTTTTGCACCATTCAAAAATGAAACTGATAGACCAGATGGAGTGATAGCTGTTATACAAGATATTACAGAACATGTAAAATTAGATACTATGCAAAAAGAGTTTGTAGCCGATGTATCTCACGAATTGAAAACACCAATTACTTCTATTATGGGATACGCAGATACCCTATTAGAGGGAGAATACGAAAAAGATATGCAAGATAAATTCCTAAATGTAATCGCAACAGAAGCAAGAAGAATGGCTAAATTGGTTACCGATTTATTGACATTATCACGTTATGATAACAATAATAAAATTGTACAAAAGGAGACATTTGATTTAGGAGATTTAGTGAAAAAATGTCAAGATAAATTGGCTATTGAAATCAAAAAGAAAAATCATAAAGTAAATTGTTTTGTAACTGCTGATGTTCCACCAGTTTATGCTGATAAATATGATATTGAAAGAGTTGTGTTAAATATTTTGACCAATAGTATTAAATATACCAAAGATGCTGGAGAAATCAAAATATATGTAGGTTTTGTTTATAATGATGCGTATATAAAAGTTTTTGATAATGGGATTGGAATTCCAGAAGATGATTTAAATCGAATTTTTGAAAGATTTTATAGAGTGGATAAGGCTCGTACTAGAGAAATGGGAGGTACTGGTCTTGGTCTTTCCATTGCTAAAGAGATTTTGGATAAAAATGGCGGAAGTATCGATATTAAAAGTGTGGTGGGACAAGGTACAGAAGTGGTAGTACGAATTCCAACTAAACAGTAAGAAATTGTTATTATTAAAATTTTATATATTTTTTATTTGTAACTCCCAGCGGACTGCCAGTCTGTAATTACATAACAGACTGTAATCTTGCTGGTTCCCCCGATTTGTTACTCATAAAAAATATATAAAATTTTGAGATAAGAAAATCTAAACTTAATTTGTTTTATCATTGAAAAATCACAAAGATTCATGTATAATAGTAAAGATAAAAACAAACAAAAATGATTCAAAAGGAGAGATTAGATTGAGTGAAAAAACAAAAGATATATTAGAATGGATTTATTGCATTGTAATAGCATTAGCATTAGCTATGTTGTTTCGTTATTTTATAGGAACACCAACTATTGTAAAGCAAGTATCGATGTATCCAACTTTAATTCAAGATGAAAGGTTATGGTTAAATCGTTGGGGAAGAACTACCAAAACATTACCAAAAAGAGGAGAGATTATAACTTTTGAGGAACCTGCTAAAATAACTTATTCAGCTTCTGAAATAGACCAAAACAATCCCATTGCAAAATATAATCAAAGAAATGCGTTTCAATGGTTTTTGAACAATTTTTTAGAAATTGGTAAAAGGAGTTACATTAAAAGAGCGATTGGTCTACCAGGTGAACATATAGAAATAAAGGAAGGAAAAGTATACATCAATGGAGAAGTGATAGAAGAACCTTATTTACAAGAGGGAATTGTTACAGATGTAATAGGGGAAGGCTTTGATAATTTTACAGTTCCAGAAAATTGTATCTTTGCAATGGGAGATAATAGAAATCATAGTACAGATTGTAGAGCATTTGGTTGTATACCACTAGAGAAAATTGAAAGTACCGTGGCTATTAGAATTTGGCCATTGAATAAATGGGGAAAAGTTCAATAAGATTCAGAATTAAATAAAAAGAGGAAAAAGGATGTTTGAAAAAATAATAGGGAATAATCCAATAAAAGAAATGCTAACAAAGTCAATTGAAAATGATACTTTATCACATAGTTATTTATTTATTGGTATACAAGGAATAGGAAAAAAGATGATAGCAAAAGAATTTGCTAAAAAAATTCTGTGTCTTGAAAAAAAACCAGTAGATAACTGTAAATCTTGTATGGAATTGGAGGGAAATAATCATCCTGATTTTATGTGTATAGAGCCAGAGGGAAATAGCATTAAGATTGAACAAATTCGTTTCTTACAAAAAAAAATACAAGAAAAACCAATCATATCCAATCGAAAAGTATATATAATTGATGATGCAGATACTATGACGACAGAGGCACAAAATTGCTTATTGAAAACCTTAGAAGAACCGCCAGAGTTTGCAACTATTATTTTAATTGGAAACAATGAAAATGCTTTTTTACCTACTATAAAATCTAGATGTATGATACTTACCTATCAACCAATCGAAGAAAAAGAAATCCAGCAATATATGCAGATACATTATGGAATAACAAATATGACATCTAATCAATTAGCCATGTTTCAAGGAAGTATTGGAAAGGCCATTTTGTTAAAAGATAAGCAAGAACAATATCATAAGATAGAAGATATGATAGCGATGTTAAATAAAAATGATTTACTTACAATCATACAGTTAGCTGAGCCATTGTATAAAGCAAAAGATGAGATTTTTGAGATATTAGAGTACATAAATATTTTGTTGTTAAAGCTTGCAAAAGAAAATTATTTATACACAAATTGCATAGAAATTGTGGAAAATACTAAGAAAAGGTTGAAACAAAATGCAAATTATGATATGAGTATAGATAATATGGTATTTAACATGTGGGAGGAACTGACTTGAAAGATAATGAACAGTTGGTGTTGTTACACTTTGTTTTTCAGTCATAGAAAGGAATGAAAGTTGAAAAATATAATAGGAGTTAGATTTAAGAAATTAGGAAAAATATATTTTTTTAATCCAAAAAGATTAAGAGTAAGAAAAGGTGATAAAGTTATTGTTGAGACAGCACAAGGAGAAGAATATGGAGAAGTAATGATACCAAATCGCTGGGTAGAAGATGATAAAATTGTATTACCATTAAAAAGGGTCATAAGAATTGCTAATTATAGAGACCATAAACATTATGAAGAATGTAGAAGAAAAGAAAAAGAGACATTTGAGGTATGCTTAAAAAAAATAAAAGAACACAAATTAGACATGACATTAACAGATGTAGAATATAAATTTGATAATAGTAAAATTTTATTTTATTTCACAGCAGATGGAAGGATTGATTTTAGAGAATTGGTAAAAGATTTAGCAGCTATTTATAAGACACGTATTGAATTAAGGCAAATAGGTGTTAGAGATGAAGTAAAAAGAATTGGCGGAAATGGAATTTGTGGTAGAGAACTTTGTTGTTGTTCCTTTTTAAGCGATTTTGAAACAGTATCTATCAAAATGGCAAAGGAACAGAATATGTCATTAAATCCATCTAAAATATCAGGAAATTGCGGAAGATTAATGTGTTGTTTGAAATATGAAGATAATGTTTATGAAGAAAAGTTAAAAAATCTTCCTAACATAGGAGCTATTGTAAAGACAGAAGATGGCGAGGGAGAAGTAGAAGCAATTGAAACATTAAAAGAGAGAGTAAGAGTAAAAATCAAGGATAATGAAGAAGGATATTTTTATAAAAGATATGATGCAAAAGATATTAAAGTAATTAAAGATGCTGTTGCAGAACAAATCAATCAAGAAGAATTAGAACATAAAAAAGAACTAGAAGAATTAGAAAAACTAGAGAAACAAGATAAGAAGGATTAGGGGGTGAAAAATATGGCATATAAAATTACAGACAAATGTATTTCTTGTGGAGCTTGTGCAGCTGAATGTCCAGTTCAATGTATCTCACAAGGTGATGATAAATTCGTAATTGATGAATCAGCTTGTATTAATTGTGGTACTTGTGCAGGGGTTTGTCCTGTCGAAGCACCAGTGGAAGAATAAAGATAAAAAGAAGAGGTTACAGATATTGTTTTAATGTAACCTCTTCTTTTTATTTCTTAGTGTTTAAAATGTCTCATTTTAGTAAATACCATAGCGATACCATATTCATTACATTTATCAATAGAGTCTCGGTCTTTAATCGAACCACCTGGTTGAATAATTGCCTTAATACCAGCTTTATGTGCTTCTTCTACACAATCAGAGAATGGGAAGAAGGCATCGGATGCTAAAACAGCTCCTTCTGTCATTCCTTTTTGAATTAATTCCTCGCTATGCTCAATCGCTTGTTTGGTTGCCCAAATTCTATTAACTTGTCCAGGTCCAATTCCGATGGATTGTTTTTCTTTTCCAATGGCAATTCCATTTGATTTAACATATTTTACAATTTTCCAAGTAAATAATAAATCTTCCATTTGTTCTGGTGTTGGCTTTGTCTCTGTCACTACTTCGTATTCATCTAATAATTTTGCATCAATGGTTTGAACAATAGCTCCTCCATTTATTTTCTTAATATCATAAGCAGTTTCTTTTTGCTTTGTACGAATACTTGGAAGCTCTAATACTCTTACATTTTTCTTTTTCTTTAAAATTTCCAATGCTTCTGACTCAAAAGATGGAGCTACAATTACTTCTAAGAAAATTTCTTTCATTTCTTTTGCCATTTTTACATTTACTTCTTCATTGACAACAACAATTCCACCAAAGATAGAAGTTTTATCAGCATGAAAAGCTTTTTGCCAAGCTTCATAAATATCACTACTGCTACCTACACCACATGGATTTCCATGTTTGCAAGCAACGACGGTTGGTTCATCAAATTCTTTTAATAATTCTAAAGCACCATTCGTATCATTGATATTATTGAAAGATAATTCTTTTCCATTTAATTGTTTTGCTGTGGTTAAAGAACCTTCACATTTTCCAATTTCTTTATATAAAGCAGCCTTTTGATGTGGATTTTCTCCATAACGCATTTCTTGCACTTTTTCATAGGTTAGCGTTAATTTTTCTGGTAAACTTTCGTCTTTTCTTTGCTCTTTCATATAATTAGCAATCATGGCATCATAGTTTGCTGTATGTTCAAATACTGCTTGCATTAATCTAAAGTTAGTATCTTTTGAAACTTTTCCATTTTCCTCTAATTCTTTTAATACGATTTCATAATCCTCTGGATTGGTAATAACTGTTACATCTTGATAGTTTTTGGCTGCACTACGAAGCATCGTAGGTCCTCCAATATCAATGTTTTCTACACATTCTTCTAGACTCACACCGTCTTTTAAAATAGTTTGCTTAAATGGATATAGGTTGACAACCACAAAGTCAATCGTATCGATGTTTAATTCTTCTAATTGCTTTTTATGCTCTTCTTTGTCTCTTCTAGCAAGTATACCTGCGTGTACAATTGGATGCAACGTTTTTACTCTTCCATCTAAACATTCTGGAAATCCAGTTAATTCTGATATTTCCATTACTTTGATTCCTTCTTCTTTTAATTTTTTGTATGTTCCTCCTGTTGATATGATTTCAATTCCTTGTTTTTCTAGTCTTTTGGCAAATTCTACAATTCCTGTTTTATCGGATACGCTAATTAATGCTTTCATATTAATTCTCCCTTCTAAACTATTACTTTGCCATTATACTATACTTTTTTTTATTTTTCAAGGAATTTTAGGACATGGGGACGTAGATAATGTCCCAAATATAAATAGGGACATTATCTACGTCCCCATGTCCTATATTATTTTTGTTTATGACTGTATTTTAGTTTTGTTGCCATTCCTCCTCTCATATGTCTTTCTGCTTTGTTTTCATCTAGAATTACTCTCACCTCTTTGGCTAAACCTGGATTTATCTTTTTGAGCCTTTCTGAAACATCCTTATGTACCGTTGATTTTGAAATTCCAAATTTTTTGGCAGCACCTCTTACTGTATCTTTTGAATCTATAATATAATGTGCCAAATTAATAGCACGTTCTTCAATTGATATACATTTCATAAAGCTAACCCCCAATTAGAATACTTTTGTTTAATTGTATTCTTTAAGATAGGGGGTTAGAACTTTAAATTTGTTTTATACATCCTTTTTATTATTATAAATCCTATCTAATAGTTCATCTGGATAATTCCTATCCAAAAACTCAGCCACAGCACCATTAGCAGGTATATTTTGGCGTCTTTCTTGTTGTCGATTACCCGCCATGCAAGATATTGTAATATCAAAAGCCATAAACAACACAAAAAACACAGTAATGACTCGAATACTTTTTTTATAAAGGATTGGTTCTGCTTTTTGAATAGCAGGATAGGCAATTTTTAAGTAAATAATAGCTATCATTCCCCAATATACACAATACAATAAACTAGTTCTGCCATTCAAATTCATAAATAAATCTGAATAATCCCAAGAAATCGTACCAAAAAATATTTCTTGAAAAAACGAGCATAAATATTCTAAAGCTCCACCCATAAAAATTCCTGAAAAGAAAGCCTTTTTAGGCTCTTGTATATTAGAAATTAGAATATAATAAGCCACTGCACCAGCGCCATATATTTGTATGAAAGGACCATAAATTAATCCCTGTCTTATTTCTAGTGTCCTTGTATAGACTAATGCATATAGCATTTCTGCAAAAAATCCAAATACGCTACCTATGACAAATATCCAAAATATTTTTATACTATAATCAATTATCTTCTTTCCCATATATTTCCCCATTTTGTTTCATTATTCACATTATATAATAATTAGAGGGAAAAGGAAAGTATTCTCCTAAAATTAATAAAATCTTCATTTTATGGTTTACGATTGCATTTATATGCTATAATTGATGTATACTTTTTTGTTAAACCTATATATCTTAACATTTTTTATAATATATATAGGTTCAAAATAAAATACAAATATAATTTAGAACAAGGAGAATAATATTATGTTAAGAATCAATGATATAAAAATCAGAAAAGAGATAACAGACAATGAAATATTAGAAATAGCCATTAAAAAACATGGTATTCATAAAGATGACATATTAGATTGGCACATTGCTCGAAAATCGATTGATGCTAGAAAAAAAGAGGATGTGCATTATAACTATTCAATTGATATACAAGTCAAAGACGAAAGTAAATATAAAAAATTACAAAGAATAAAAAAATGGGAGATACCAAAAAGTAAAACCAAAAAGAATTTAACAACTCGTCCCGTGATTGTAGGGGCTGGACCAGCTGGTCTTTTTGCTGCTCTTACACTAGTTGAAAACAACATAAAACCTATTATTATAGAACAAGGACAAGCAGTAGAAAAGAGAAAAGAAAGTGTAGATAATTTTCTCAAAACAGGAAAACTAAATATTTCTTCTAATGTACAGTTTGGAGAAGGAGGAGCTGGAACTTTTTCAGATGGAAAATTGACGACTGGTATTAATAGTCCATTTTGTAGAAAAGTATTAGAGCAATTTGTTCATTTTGGTGCTCCAAAACAAATTCTATATCTTTCTAAGCCTCACATTGGTACCGATTATTTGATTCACATTATAAAAAATATGAGAGAGTATATCATAGAAAAAGGAGGTAGTTTTCTTTTTGAAACCAAAGTAGTTGATTTTGAAATCGAAAATCATCATATTTCAGGCGTACATATACTCCAAAAGGAAGCAGAAGAAATCATCAAAACCAATCATGTTATTTTAGCGATTGGGCATAGTGCAAGAGATACGTTTCAAACTCTTTATGAAAAAGGGATTCGTATGGAGGCAAAGAATTTTTCTGTTGGTGTTCGTATCGAGCATTTACAAAAATGGATAAATGAAGCACAATATGGAGGCATTACAAAACTAAGATTACCACCAGCAGAATATAAATTAGCCTATCACTCTGCTAGTGGGCGTTCTTGCTATACTTTTTGCATGTGCCCTGGTGGAACGGTTATGGCTTCTTCTAGTGAAACTAACACAATTGTAACAAATGGCATGAGTCATTTTTTAAGAAATGGAGATAATGCTAATTCAGCTCTTCTGGTTAATATAACACCAGAGGATTTTGATAGTAATTCTCCTTTGGCTGGTATTTATTTTCAAAGAGATTTAGAGAAAAAAGCTTTTGTTCTTGGTGGTTCTAATTATTTTGCACCAGTTCAAAGAGTGGAAGATTTTTTAAACAATCAAAAAAGCCAAAAAATAGGGGAGGTAACTCCTTCTTACCAACCGGGTTTTACATTATCTAATTTGCATGAAATATTACCAAGTTTTGTATCAGATACTTTAAAACAAGGAATTCAATTTTTTGATACAAAACTATCTGGATTTGCTAATCCAGATAGTATTTTAACAGGATTAGAAACAAGAAGTTCCTCTCCTGTGAAAATTCTTAGAAATGAGAAATTGATGTCAAATATTTCGGGGATTTATCCTTGTGGGGAAGGGGCTGGTTATGCAGGAGGCATCATGTCTGCAGCAGTAGATGGCATAAAATGTGCCCTAGCTATGTGCAATGGAGACGTTTCTTCTCATGCGTAAGCATGGAAAGAGACGCCTCCTTGTACATTATTTTCTAAGTTTTGCTATAATTTCGCATAAATTTTCTATTAAATAATCCACATCTTCTTTGGTATTATCTTCGCCAAAGGTTACTCTAAGTGAGCCATAAGCTAGTTCATCCGATAGTCCAATGCTAGATAAAACATGGGAAGGGGAAGAAGAGCCAGAAGTGCAAGCTGAACCAGCAGAGGCACAAATTCCTTTTGCATCTAAATTTAATAATAGTGCTTCTCCATCTATACCAGAAAAAGAAAAATTTGCATTTCCTGGCAATCGATTTTCTTTGCTTCCATTTAATACAGCTCCTTCTATTTTGTCTTCTACTTGTGTTATAAAATAATCTCTCAATTGTTTTAACTGTCGCATATGGTCTTTTAAATGAATTTGAGCTAATTCGCAGGCTTTTCCTAACCCAACAATGCCTGCTACATTTTCTGTACCAGCTCTTTTATTTTTTTCTTGATGTCCTCCATCCATGAATTTTTCAAATGCAATCCCATTTTTAACATATAAAGCACCAATTCCTTTTGGTGCGTATAATTTATGACCTGATAACGATAACGCATCAATTCCCATCCTTTTTACATCAATTGGAATATTTCCACAAGCTTGAACCGCATCTGTGTGAAATAAGATATTATACATTTTGGCAATTTTTGCCACCATTTCAATTGGTTGAATGGTTCCAATTTCATTATTAGCAAACATAATGGTAATTAAGATGGTATCATTTCGAATAGAATTTCTAAGTTCTTCTATGTCAATAAATCCATTTTTGCTAACCTTTAAATAGGTTATTTCAAAGCCTTGTTTTTCTAATGCTTGACACGTATGAAGTACAGCTGGATGTTCAATTTGCGAAGTAATAATATGTTTTCCTTTTTTTCGATTGGTATGGGCAATCCCTTTGATGATAGTATTGTCACTTTCTGAGCCACAACCAGTAAAATAAATTTCATTGGGGTTAGCATTAATCAAGTTTGCTACTTTTTTTCTTGCATCTTCCATTGCTTTTTTGGAAGCTCTTCCAATGCTATAAAGGGAAGAAGGATTTCCATATTTTTCGTGAAAGTAAGGAAGCATTTCTTCCAAAACTTCTTTTTTTACTCTTGTTGTAGCCGCATTATCAAAATATTTTAGTTCCATATCATTTCATTCCTTTCGTCTTTCTTATATTATATTCAGAAGGATGATTTATATTTCGTTAATGATAAAGTGCTTTAATTTTATCTAAATTTTTTAATACGGCTTCATATCCATACTGATAACAGTTATCTAGTTTCTCTATATCTAAAAGACCTGTTTTATCGGTTGAAACAGTTAATACAAAATCGCTTTGTTCTAAACTTTCCTCTGAAATCTTATTGCCCATAATATCAATGGTTCTCATGGCAATGTCCATCATATTACTCGTTTCATCTACATCATCTGCTTTAAAATTAATAGCAATTACTTTATCGGCTCCTTGTTTTTTTACCTCTGATACAGGAATATTATCTAATATTCCACCATCCAAAAATTTATGCTCTTTAAAGTCACAAGGACAAAAGACAGCGGGAAAACTACTACTAGCACGTACTGCTTTTCCGACTGATATATCGGTAATATATTGAGATTTATCTTCACCTTCTTTTGGTATTTTATTGGTAAAAATATATTCTTTTGAAAGAGTAACATCAACAGAAGGAATAACTAAAGGCATTTTGGTAATATCCGAGATATTGTTAATGCCTTTTCTTTTGGCTATTTCATTATAAGCTTTTTCTAATTCTTCTCCTGTTTTTAAGCCAGGTATACAAACTTTTTTATTCATCATAAAATTTCCTATTCCAGATATAATGGGTGTGGAATTAATGGCTATAATGTCTTTGGCATATCTTTTGAATAAGATGTAAATATAATAGGGTGAATAGCCCATCGCATATAAGGAGGCTACTAAACTTCCTGAACTAGTTCCTCCTATGATATCTATTTTAATTCCATTATCTTCTAAGGCTTTTAATGCTCCAGCATGTGAAATGCCTCTAATTCCTCCACCAGATAAGGCGATTCCTAATTTCAAATTAACACCTTCTTCAAAAATTAATTTTTAACAGTATTAGTATTTACTAATATATATGAGTTTAAACAAGAAACTGCTAATTAGAGAGTCCAGAAAAAAAGTAAATAATAAAAAAAAGAAATGAATTGAAAGTAATTAAGTTAGAAATTCTTTATCTATTTTATGGAAAATGTTCAAACTTGTTTTGAAAAGGTGCCATAAAATAGATTTAGAATTTCTACGAAAATTATCTTGAACGAATTTCTTTTTTTTATTATTTACTTTTTTTCTGGACTCTAATTTATTTTGCATCTGTATAATAAAATTCACCAGAACCGTATGTTACACGATAGTAACTTCCGATAAAAGAAGGTGCTTTTTCAGTTTTTATTTCGTAAACGGGAGCTACTATTTCTTTTCCTTCTTCATTGATAGAGCCCCATTTTCCATCTTTTTTTACAGTTGCAAATCCATACTCATTTAGTTCATAAGCCTTATCGTACTGATAATCTACAACTAGATTTCCCTTGTTATCAACAAATCCATATTGATTATTTTGAGCCTTAACAAATAATTTATTATTTGGATAAACCTGTGTATTTTTCAATTCTTTCCCTTCTTTAGAAAAATATTTTGTTTCTGTCTCATTGAATATTTTAATAAAGTCTTGTTCTATTTCAAGAGTAGCATTTTGCATTTCGCAGATTTTTTCCATTGTTTTTGAATAGATTTGAGTTGTTTTGGTTTCTGCTAATGTGGTTTGAATTAAATCAGTACCTTGCATTTTTTGTAAAGCATCATATTTAATATCAATTTTGATAGCTTCTTTATCATCTAAAATTCCTAGTTTTCCATGTTCATTGCTGACGATGAAATAATTATCATATAAGTATTCGATGTAATTATAGTTTTCTTCTATTAATTGTTTTCCTTCTTGATTGATAACACCATAGGTGGTTTCATTTTCATTGTTAATTTTTATGTTGTATTTTTCATTATTGGTTTTTAAGATAGACATATTAGCATTTACATTAGCTTGTGTTCCATTACTATTATACACAGTGATTCCTTGTTCATCTTGAGCATATAGGTAAATTCCTGTAATATCTATTTGATGATATTGTAGAGGAACAATTATTTTTCCATCAAGATTAGCAATCCCATATTTTTTACTTTTTTCGACAACAAATACTTGATTAGACATATCATATCGAATGGATTGATATTCGTTTTCTAGAATTTTTTCTTCATTTTTGGCAATTCCATATTGCCCATTTTTAGCATAAATCAAGTAAGGGGTAGTATCATGTTTCATTTCTGTCACTCGCGAAATATCATTGTATTCTGTATTTAAAAGCTGTTTTCCTTGATGATTGATATATCCATATCGGTAACCTTCTGGCGTTTTAATAGAAACAATATATCCTGCGTACTGATAGCGATTTTCATCGGTGTAATACTCATCCGTTACAATTTTATCATAAGAAATTTCTATTATCTTATTTCCTTTCATATTGATAACGCCATATTTTTCGTTTTCACGAACAATTAATTCACCTTCTTTATAGGGCAAACTATCTATTTCATCGTAAATAGGTTGGGTTATCTTTTTTCCTTCGAGATTGACTAAACCATATTTTCCATCTTTTGTGTATTTAAGTACACTTTTTTCATACATCAAATCACTTGTAATATTTTTTAGGCGAATTGGTTGGACATTATCATATTGTGTTAAAATTTCTTCTCCGTTTTCATTTAATATTTTAGTATTGTTTTCTTGATAGCATACAAAAATTCCTTTTTCTGGGTTAGGTATGATGATTTCATCATATTGTGGAGAAATTAGAATATTTGCTTTTTTATCCATAACACCATAAGTATCATTTTGCTTTAAAATAAAATAATGGTATTCTTTTATTTGTTCTATTTCATAATTTTTGTTATTTTGAATAGTTGTATAGTAAATAATAACTGCTACTAAGATTGCCATAATTAGGACAGCTATTAAAATAAGGATGGTTTTCTTTTTCATATTTATTTTTCCTCGATTTCTTCTATATTATTTTTACATGCTTTAACTTTTAGAATTCTTTTATCTTCATATTCTTCTATTTTATAAGTTACGGATTCTGTTTCAATCACAGGTAATTCTTCTTCCTCTGGGATTCTACCTAAGGTATCTTGTAAATAACCTGAAAGTGTATCGTAATCTCCTTCTGGTATCTGGGATTCCAGTAACTTATTAACATCATTAATTGTCATACTTCCACTTAGTATATACGTGTTTTGGTCTATTTGCTCATATTCTTTCTCTTCTTTATCATATTCATCGAAAATGTCGCCAACGAGTTCTTCTAAAATGTCTTCCATTGTGATTAATCCAGCTGTTCCACCGTATTCATCAATAATGATAGCAATCTGTTTTTTGTTTTTTTGTAATTCTTTGAATACTTCATTTATCAATCTATTTTGTGATACAAAATAGGCATCTTTTACTACATTTTTTACTTTAAAAGATTTCTTATTGATATTTTTCAATACATCTTTTACATATAAAATTCCTTTAATTTCGTCGATTGTCTCATCATAAACGGGAATTCTACTATAACGGTATTCTTCATGGGAAAGCTCTTGTAATAATTCTTCATTACTAATATTAATATCTACAGCAAAAATATCTTTTCGGTGTTTCATAATTTCGGAAACGGTTATATCATTAAATTCAAATACATTATTAAGTAATTCTTTTTCTTCTTCTTTAATGGTTCCTTTTTCCTCGCCTTGGTCTATCATCATTTTAATTTCTTCTTCTGTGACAGATTCTTCTTCATTTTCTCCAACACCCAATAGTTTAGATACAGCATTTGTAACAATTGTTAAAAATTTAACAAAGGGAGATGTTAAAATAGCAATAGTCCTAATAATTCCAATGGTAGCATAGGATAATTTTTCATAGTATTTCATAGCAAATCTTTTCGGCACTAATTCTCCAAATACTAAAGTAAAGAAAGATAAAATAATAGTGATGATAATAATGGAAATGCTTTTCCAAATACCTAAATTAATAAATGGCATTAGGTCATATAATATAGGGGCTAGTTTTTCAGCAAAGGCATCAGAAGCAAAGGCACTGGATAAGAATCCTGCTAAGGTAATTCCAATTTGTATGGTGGCTAAAAATTTGCTTGGTGATTTTATCATTTTTTCAATTTGCTTCGCTTTTTTGTTTCCTTCTTTTGCTTGTTTTTCTATTTTTGCATCATTTAAAGAAATAAAGGCTATTTCTGTTGCTGCAAAAAAGGCATTTAATGCAATTAATATTACAAGTATGATTAATTGAGATAACATTGTTAATCGACTCCTTTTTTTTTGATTATTGTACTTATTATATCCGTTTTTTATTTTTTTTTCAATAAATTCTTGTATTAAGTTTCGGTTTTTTTGAGGAGTACGCTCTTCCAAATGGCATTGATAGGAAATAATGAAAGATTTTGTATATCTAAGCTTGCCATTAGAAAGTCTTATGTGTAAAATGAGACTTTCTAATGGCAAATGTTACTTCTTATATTTCTCATAAATCATTCGGTTTCCTACATAAAAACAAGAAATTCTAAAATTATTTTTTGGCACCCTTCCATCAATAGATGAACTCTTTCCAAAAAATAATCAAAGAATTTCTAATTTTATTCCAGTCACATTCATGATTCATTCAAAATATAGGAAGTAACATTTGAACGTGAGAGAGGCTCATTTTACACTGGATAGAGTTTCTATAAAAGCTTAGCTTATCCAAAATCTGTAATGTATTTCCTATCAATGCCATTTGGAAGAGCGTACCCCTCAAAAAAATTCTAAAACTTGACAAATAGATTTTATAGTAGTATACTTAGTAACGTTGAAACAAGAATGTAATATATTATGAATAAGGAGCAATTGGGGAATGAAAAGTAAAATGAATATAAAAACCATTGTAATTATGGCGATTATAGGAATCATAAGTATATTTTTTATCAATATAAGTTTAGCAGTTAATACAGGGAAAGTAAGTGTAGAAACAGCAAACCTTAGGGAAACAGCAGATGAGAACGCAAAAATACTAGAATTACTTACTATGAATCAAGAAGTAGAGATAATCGAAAAAACAGGAGATTGGTATAAGGTAAAAGTAAAAGGAATTACTGGCTATTTAAGACAAGACCTAATCAATACCAATGAAACAGTAGAAGAAAACAATACAGATTCTGACAAAGTAGAACCAAATGACACACCACAAAATCAAGAAGAGAAAACAGAACAAGAAATACAACTTGGAAAACAAAAAGTAACAGAAAATACAAAACTAAAAATTGTACCAGTTGTCAATGCAACAGATACAATCGAAGTAAAAAAAGACGAAGAAATCAATGTTATAGAAATTATGAATGGATGGGTATGTGTAGAAGCGCAAACAACAAAAGGATGGATTCGAAAAGAAAAATTGCAACAAGAAGAGAAAAAAGAAGAACCAACCACAGAAACAACTGCACAACCAACACAAGAACAACCACAAGAAACACAACAACCAGCACAAACTGTAGAGCAACAACCACAAGCAGTTAGTAAAACATTATATATCAATTCAGCAACTGTACGTGTGAGAAAAGAAGCAAGTACATCTTCTGAAATTGTAACAACTTTATCTGCCAATACAGCAGTGGAAGTAGTAGCAGAATCAAATGGATGGAGCCAAGTAAAAGTAAGTGGAAAAGAAGGATATATATCATCATCTTTATTATCTGAGACAAAGAAAGAAACATCTAGAAGTACAACAACACCAAGAAAAGCGGAGGATAATAAAACAGAGCAAAAACAACCAGAAAAAACAAAAGCGACCTCAACACCTGCGCCATCAGGAAAAGGAAATAATGTTTTAGCAACAGCACAACAATATATAGGTTGTAGATATGTTTATGGAGGAATGTCTCCAAATGGATTTGACTGTTCAGGATTTACCTCTTATGTGTATAAATCACATGGTGTAAAGTTAAATAGAACAGCAGCAGGTCAATATAGTAATGGTGTCGCTGTTAGTAGAAGTGATTTAAAACCAGGAGATTTAGTTATGTTTGGTAAATCAGGTATCAATCATGTTGGAATCTATGCTGGTGGAGGAAAAATTGTACACGCAGCTAATCCTTCTAGGGGAGTCACAACAGATACCATTAATTCAGGATATTATAACAAAAATTATGTAGGGGCAAGAAGAGTTATGCCATAGCAATTAAAAAAGGAGGCTTATGAAACAAAGACCAATTTTAGTTGCAGTAATAGGATATATAATAGGTATATTATGGGGACTATACTTTGAATTTAGTATAGTCCCTTGTTATATCCTAATATTTGCAACGTATTATATTTTAAAAAAGCTATTGTGCTTTCCTAAAAAACATAAATTCAAATTATTATCATGGAGCAGATATTATAAATATGTAAAATTAATTATCTCTGCAAAAGTAATTTTTATTCTTATCATTTCTTCTATTATTTCCAATGCAATCGTTTTATTTCAAAATACTACCTATGACAATTTGTACCAAGATGGCGAAAATATTCAAATAATAGGTATGATAGTGAGTCAAAAAATAGAGAAGCCTTATTATTATTTATATCAAGTAAAAGTTTTAAATACAAAGAGTTTGAATCTATTCCTTCAAGTAAGTAAAAAAAATAAAGAATTAGAATATGGAGATAAAGTGAAATTACAAGGCGAATATAAAAAGCCATCTAAACAAAGGAATAAAGGAGGATATGATGATAGACAATATCTCAAAATACTAAAAATAGGAGGAAGAGTAAAAGTTAATGAAATAGAGGTGATAGCCCAAAAGCAAGCAAATGTTATTTTGCAATATGCGAATCAGGCTAACTTAAACAGCAAGAAGAAAATAGAAGCCATTTTTGAAAAAGAAAAGGCAAGTATGTTAAAGGGATTATTATTGGGAGAAACCGAAGATATACAAGAAGAAGTAAAAGAAAATTTTCAAACAGCAAATATTTCACATGTTTTGGCTATATCAGGTATGCATATTGGCTATCTCATAATTGGTGTTCAACAATTATTGAAAAATAGAATAGGAAAGAAAAGAACAAAAATTATTACCATTATTATTTTAATTTTTTATGCATTTATGACAGGATTTTCTCCTTCTATTGTACGAGCTGTTGTAATGGGGATTATCACCATAGGGGGAGAAATTGTATATCGAAAAGGTGATGTTTGGAATTCAATTGCCATTTCTTTATTGGGTATTTTATGGTATAATCCTTTTTTAATTTTAAATGTGGGTTTACAGTTATCTTATTTGGGAACAATTGGAATTATTTTATTCCAACCAACTATAAAGAACATTTTTGCTACCAAAAAAGCAAAGAAAAAATGGAAAGTTATTGAAAAAGCAACAGAAATGGTAGCAGTAAGTTTATCGGCTCAAATTATGATATTACCATTTTTGTGCTATCATTTTAATATTATAGGAATTTATTTTTTAATAACCAATTTATTGGTAAGTTTCATAATTGGTCCTATTATTATAACAGGATTTTTCTGTATTATCGTATCATTTGTTTTTATTTCAATTGCCAAAGTATTGGTAATACCTTTGAATCTGGGTTTAGAACTTTTGAATCTAATTAGTAGATTTGGTGAATTACCGTTTTCTAAAATTTATATGCCAACCCCAAATAAGCTGGTGATTTGTTTCTATTTTGTAGGTATATGGATGGGAAATCAAATTTATAGGATTTATCATGCAAGTGATTTAATACCAACGCAAAAGAGAGTTATGAATATAATTGCTTTGTTTCAATATAAATTCCGTCAAAACAAGAAAAAGTATTGGATGGGTATGACTGTTATTTTAGTGGTTTTTGTTAGCATGTATTTTATACCAAAAGATTTAAAAATGTATTTTGTAGATGTGGGACAGGGAGATTGCACATTAATTGTGACTCCTCGTAATAAGACCATTTTGATGGATGGAGGAGGTGATTTAACAGGGCATTTTGATGTGGGAAAAAAGACAGTCATTCCGTATTTATTGGATAGAGGTTTTACAAGTATAGATTATATTATGATTAGTCATTTTGACCAAGACCATGTGCGGACGGATTGCTAACTGTTATGAAGGAATTCAGGGTAAAAAATATAATCATAGGGAAACAATTTGAAAATTGTGAAAATTATAAGAAATTTATGGATATTGTAAAACAAAAAAATAGTAATGTTATGGTAGTAGAGGCAGGACAAAAAATTAATATTGAGAAATATTTATCTTTTTATGTTTTATGGCCAGATTCTCAAAATAGAATAGCTGAAAATGTGTTAAATAATAATTCATTAGTTTGTAAGATGGTATATCGAAATTTCTCTGTATTGTTTACAGGGGATGTGGAAGAGATTGCTGAAAAAACGATTTTAGAAAAATACAAAAATATGAATATATTAAAAGCTACCATATTAAAGGTAGGACATCATGGTTCGAAATCTTCTTCAACACAAGAATTTTTAAATAAAATAAAACCACAAATTGCTTTGATTGGAGTGGGAGAAAATAACAATTTTGGACATCCAAATGATAGTGTATTAGAGAGATTAAAAAGCCTACGGTACGAAGATTTATCGAACGGATGAAATGGGAGAGATTATCATAAAAGTAACGAGAAAAGGAAAAGTTAGAATTGAAAAATTGATAAAATATCCATAGGTTTTGCAACTCAGTACTAACGAATGAAACTAAATAGAAGAAAAAACGTAGTGAAATAAATAAAAT